>NZ_JALQCS010000001.1:2000000-2300000 GCF_023277115.1 Acidithiobacillus acidisediminis | reverse complement strand
AATCGCCCTGCGCGGAGAAACTATCAAAAACCTGGTGATCGCCTTCCAGGAGGCTTGGCAGGCTGAATTGGCTACAGTGGGCCCACGGATGCGGGCGGATTACTTCCGCGGGATGCTGGGACTCAAGCTTGCCGATCTGGTGAGCAACGCGGAGAAAAAGGAAAGCCCCAATATTCGCGTGCAGACTGGATTTTCTGGCAAGACATCAATGCAGAAGCACCTTGCAGAAACGTACGAAGGCCTGAAAGAGCGGGCTTGGACGGCGGTTCTTATGGCAACAGAGACAGAGAAGTATCTGACGCGCAAGGCGGTCGATCGAATCCGTGCGGAGTTTTCCCATATCTCGAAGCTGGAGTTCAGTTTGCCTAACATCTATGGATTCCTGCAGGGATTGGCCGAGTCGCAAGGCGATATCCACCTGGACATCTGCCTGGACCTGTTCGACCGGATCACGCGACAGGGAACGGAGAACGTCGCCTTTTATCGCCCCTGGAAGTCCAACGCCAAGCACCGGGTAGGCATGCGGATTCGCAACAAGCGTTTCATCCTTGGTGGATTCTCTCTGGAGGGGTGGAGGCGTGGCCTTGGTTGGAGCGAAATGCAGAGTCTGAAAGATCTGGATCGTGCCTTTGCTATTCTCGACGGAAAAACGGAACCGGAAATTTCTCTGGAATCGGTATTCGAAGAGGGGACGAGCAGCTTTCAAAACCTGCGCGACGGAGAGAGAGTTTCCTGTTCGTACATGGATGTACGGTTTTACCCAGGAATCGGTACGATCCATTTCTTCCCAACGCGCCCTGACCTCATTGACCGGCTGAATCTGTTGGTTGGCCGTGCCCGGTCCTGGATTCCGGGGGGCGAGAACGAAGGCTTCTGGGCACAGTATGCGGATGCGGAGAAGATCTCCGACAAGGCCATGAAGCGGGTATCTCTTGCTCGATGGGAGGGCAAGGAAAGCAAAGAAGAAAAAATTTCCGAAGCACTGGAAAGCACGCAAAAAGAGCTTGGCTACCACATGGATTGGAATGCCTCTATTGATCATGCTGAAGGTGCGCAATCCAGTCTTTTATTGGAGCATGTTGCGTAGCTGGTGGAATATTCCGTCTTGACGAGACAATCTGCGCTTAGGATAGGCGAAGCATCACGATTGTTTGGAGGAACGCTGATGAAAAGCAAGACGCTATACGAGATTCGGGAGTTTGCTGGTGGTAGTCTGTATTCAAAGTCTTTGGGGATGAAACTTCGCCCGAAGACCCGTGCAGCAAAAATCTGCAAGCGCCTGGCGCAGCAAGGGCGTGATTTGTTTTTGGTGAAGTTTGTCATTCGATACTAGGAGGCACCTTTGTTACAGGGGGATGAGGGAGACATCGCTTCCCATTTTGAGGAAGCGGAACGGGAAGCGGCAATCGCACGGTTGCGTATTGCTGTGGATGTGGAAGAACCAGATGAAGATGAGCATGGCCGGTACTGCCTGGATTGTGGAGACACGATCCCTCCCGCGCGCGTAGAAGCTGTCCATGCGGTTCGTTGTGTGGAGTGCGCTGGGCGTCGGGAAAAGGCAGGGCGCAATGTTCCTGGCTCGGATATCCGCCGATACCTGACGGAATAGCCTTTTTTCTTGTCGCCATGGGTCGGCGCTATACCGTCTTGGTGTTTCATTTTTAGGAGAATGCAGTCATGGCAGGTGTAAATCGTGTAATCATTTTGGGCCACTTGGGGCGGGACCCCGAGATGCGGTATATGCCCGACGGTAAGGCAGTTGCCAATCTGGCAATTGCAACGTCGGAAACCTACAAGGATAAAGATGGAAACAAGGTAGAAAATACCGAGTGGCATCGAGTCGCGCTCTTCGGGCGCATCGCCGAGGTTGCTGGCGAGTACCTGAAAAAGGGAAGTATGGCCTACATCGAAGGGAAGCTGCAGACGCGCAAGTGGACCGATAAGGAAGGCCAGGATCGCTACACGACCGAGATCATCGGCGATCGTTTGCAGCTGGTTGGCGGACGCAGTGGTGGAACTGGCGGTGAGCATGATGGTGCGGGCGCATCGGCTGGTTCTGCTCCATCTGCCGCGCCTGCCCGTTCCGGTGGCGGTGGTGGTCATGCCGCTCCCATGGATTTCGACGACGAGATCCCGTTCGTGGTGCCTTTTGATGTACCATCTCGCCCTCGCGTGAAGTTCTAGTCCACCACCACCAAGCACGCGCCACCATATCTTTTTGATGTGGTGGCTTTTTTCTGGTTGACGAGAAAATCCGTGCTGTGGGTGAGGAGGATCTGTGGGGTATGCCTGTGGTAAACTTGGCCTATAGCAAATCCGCCATGGAACGGCTGAGACAATTGGTTACGGAGGTGAACAATGGAAAAGCTGCGAGGAAAACTCCCGCGCCTCAAGGTGCGGATGGGGGTTCTGCCGACCAAGGTGGAGCGGGACCGAAAGGTGTATAGCCGCAAGGAGAAGCACAAGACGGATTATCGGGCCGATGCGGATACCAGAGGGCGCAATCCACTGTCTTTCGTGGAAGGCAGCGGATTGTGTTCGCAGGCAATAAAGTTTGATCATGGGTAATAAAGTTTGGACATGGGCAATAAAGTTTGCTCACAGCTGTTGCCATTTCCGATGGTGAGGAGTAGCGTGAACTTTCGGTAGTCTCGATCCGGGGAGGGCACTGTGGCCCGACGCCGTTACACTATCGACGAACAGCGGATTGCCCTGTTTGAGCAAGAGGGACGGGGCAGAGGTGTCGGCGCGGACTACAAACCCTGGTTGGCGATTCAGGACGTGCCGTCAACGGGGCGGAGTACCCGCCTCCGAGGGATTCATACCGGGCGCATACACCATTTGCTCTCTGACATTGAACGAAGCCTCTTCTACTGCTTGGATTGGGAAGATTCGGTCGCTGATATTCGGGAACAGTTCCCCTTGGACCGATCCGCGACCTCCCAGATTGCCGAAGCCTGCAATATTCCGCACCCCCGCTTCCCGGGTATGGTGACACCGATGGTTATGACCACGGACTTTGTGGTCGATGCCTGCGCCGGCGGCAAATTGGTGCAAACGGCCTATGCCGTAAAATCCGCCAAGGATCTCGACCAGCCCAGAACACTGGAAAAGTTGGAAATAGAAAGGCACTACTGGGAAAGAAAGGAAATTGAGTGGAGCATCGTCACCCCGGCCGTTCTTCCGACCCAACTGATCCGTAATATTGAGTGGGTTCACAATTTCTACCGCCTGGAGGGCCTTGTCGAACCGCACCCGGGCTTCTACCAAGACGCTGGACGCCGAATGCGGGCACAAGTCAGCGCCTCCCCCTGGTTGTCGCTGCGACAATTTTGTGGGGACATGGAAGTCCGCTTGGGTCTGGGCAGCGAAGAGGGTTTGATGCTGTTCCGACACCTTCTGGCGACCAAGTCGGTTCTTTGCGATATGGAGTCAGTGGTGCTGAGCGACCCGCTGATCACCATGGCGTCCTTCCGCACGCTGCCTGGCGGACGCCAGGAGAACCGGGCATGAGCTTTCTTGCCCTCAACCAACTGTTGGAATTCTCCGAGGACGGGCACACCGAGCGGGTATTGTGGATCGACGCGGGCGACCCGGGCTATGTTTGCATAGACATTCATGCTGAGCACTCCAACCCGCTGTACCGACGTCACGCCGATGTGATTCGCCTGCTGGATGAGGGTGCTGTCCAACTAGGCAAAGAAGATCCCTTGCTCATCAACAAGAATGAAGGCCGGCTCTCTGCTGCACAACGGGCTAAGCGCGACCAAAACTTTGCTCGGATCGCTCCGGTTCTGCAGCGACAGCCGGAGATCTTTGATCTCCGCAAGCGCGGCAAAATCCTTGCTGAATTTTCTTCCACTCATGGGGAAAGTCATCACAGCCTGTTGCGGTTGTTGCGTCGTTACTGGCAGCGCGGCATGACACCGAACGCTCTGCTGCCCGATTACGCCAATTCCGGCGCACGTGGCCGGGAACGCGCTGCCACTGGCAAGCGTCGTGGACGACCACCGAAGAACGACGGGAACTCCGTCAATGTCACGCCGGAAACGCGCGCGATTTTCAAGGCGGCCGTCATCCGATTTTATGCCATGCATCCGGTTTTTGAGCTTACGGAGTGTTACCACGCGATGCTGCGTGCCTCTTTTTCGGATTCGGTGGTAGACCCCGGCACCGGCCAGCAGGAATGGGTTTTGCGCTCGGGCGCGCCAAGCTGGTGGCAGTTTCGTTACTGGTATCAGAAAGATAACGACATTTTTGCGCTCAAACGTCGTCGGGCATCTTCACGCGTCTATGACAAGGACATGCGCGCTCTGACCAGCACGGCAACGGGGGAGGCTGTTGGCCCGGGCTCGCGTTACCTCATCGACGCGACGATTGCGGATATTTATCTCGTCTCCCGCTATTTTCCCGACAAAATCGTCGGTCGACCCGTGGTGTATGTGGTCATAGACGTATTCAGTCGAATGATCGCCGGGTTACACGTGGGATTCGAGGGGCCGAGCTGGGTCGGCGCCATGCAGGCGTTAGGCAACGCCGTGCTCGATAAAACGGACTACTGCGCCCAATTTGGTGTTGCTATCGACACTGCGGACTGGCCGTGCCAAGGCATGCCGGAGGCAATTCTGGGCGACCGCGGAGAAATGGTTGGCGAGATGATCGAAACGCTGATTCAGACTTTCGCCGTCCGAATAGAGAATTCAGCTCCATACCGTGCCGACTGGAAGGGGGTTGTAGAACAACAGTTTCGCCTGCTGCCTGCGAGATTCAAGGCCTATACGCCTGGGTATATTCAGACAGACTATCGGGAGCGTGGGGGTAACGACTACCGCTTGGACGCGAAACTAAATATTGATCAGTTTACCAAGATCCTGATTTATTGTGTAAAGTACTATAATACCCAGCATCGGGTCAAGGAGTACCCGCTTGCTCCAGAGATAATTCATGATGCAATTCCAGCTGTTCCGATCGAGCTATGGAATTGGGGGATTTCGCACCGTAGCGGTCGGCTTCGTCGCTACCCGGATGAGATCGTGCGCCTTAGCCTGTTACCACATGCGGACGCGATGGTAACCGCCAGAGGTATCCGTTTATTCGGGCTGTATTACTCCTGTTCGTTTGCCATGCAAGAGCATTGGTTTGAACGTGCGCGCCAAATTCGAAATTGGCGGGTCCGTGTTTCTTATGATCCGCGTTGTATGGATGCTATATGGTTGCAGGGGAAGTCTGGGCAACCGCAGTTCATCGCTTGTACCCTTATGGAGCAAAGCCGCGAGCATGCATGCAAGACTCTATGGGAGATCGACCAATTACGGCAGGCATCGAAGGAGGTTGCTCATAGCCACCAGCGTAGCGAAACAACTGGACGTATCAATCTGGTCGATCAAATTCAACGGGTCGTTGCCGATGCCAAAGCACGGCTTCCCCTGGTTTCTGATCGGTCTGATCGCCAAAGAACCAAGGACATCCGTGGTAACCGTCGCGCGGAACTGGCTGCCTTACGTCATAAGGACGCAACGCGCACGACAAGTATGAAGACGGACGTCCCTGCCGAGGTTGTTTCTTTCCCTGGCGCTCCACCCACAAAGGACTACAGCCTGCCGGATATCACGGAGATGCTGCAGAAATTTCGCGAAGCCGAGCAGGAAGAGGAGTAAATCATCATGGCTTCATCCCCGACCGCCCCCCCTCTTCTGCCGGAGTTTCGGGACAACCCCTTCATCAATCGCTTACCGCCGCAGCTCTCACAGCGAAATGCTTGGCAGTTTCTGTCTGACCCGCCGGAGTTTAACCTTGAGGAGCGGACCTACCCAATCCAACTCCGAATGAATTGCCTGTATCGGCTCCGCCGCTTCTTCGAGCCCCTGGAACACCACCTGCGGCTGGAATCAGCTTTTTCCACCCTGTTGCGCCAAGGTTATGTCAGCCGCAATCCCTTGCAGTCAGATTACATCTGGCGCTTGCAAGATGGCCATGAGCGCATCCTCGCCCGCGATCTCAGTGCGGGACGTCATTATGTTGGAGGAACTGCGGAAGGGTTTGCGCTCATTGGAGCCTCAGGGGCGGGTAAAAGCACTGCGATCAATCGGATTTTGAGCTACTACCCGCAGGTTGTTACGCATGACGAACCCTTTAGCCTTCAGCAGGTGGTTTGGCTCAAGCTCGACTGTCCTCACCAGGGCTCACCGAAGCAGCTCTGCATGCATTTTTTCCAGGAGCTTGATTTGGCCCTGGGCACACGAACGTTTGCCCAGTTTGGCAAAACGCGCAATCCAGTGGACTTGATGATGGCCCAGATGGCGCAACTCGCAAATCGCCATGCACTTGGCGTGCTCATCATTGACGAGATACAACATCTGACCTTGGCCAAGGGAGTGGGGCGGGATGCTTTACTGAACTTCTTGGTGACCCTCATCAATACCATCGGTATTCCGGTAATTATGATTGGGACGATGGGGGCCCTGTCCCTCTTCCAGGATGACTTTCGGCAAGCCCGTCGCGCCAATGGCCTCGGGTGCGCGGTCTGGGAGCGCCTGCGGCCAGAGTCAGCATGGGACCACTTCGTCGACGTCTTGTGGAAATACCAATGGACGCGGCAAGAAACGCCGCTTACAGACGAGATCCGCTATGTTTTATACGAGGAAAGTCAGGGGGTCATTGACGTACTGATCAAGCTGTTTATGTTGGCGCAACTTCAGGTGATGGAGCAGAGCGCTTTCCGCAACACACCCGAGGTGATGGATGCGCGACTGTTCCGCGAGACATCTGCGAGGCACCTCAAGATCATCGAACCAATGATGAGAGCGCTCAAGACCAATAATCAGCGGGAGATTAGCAAGTATGACGATTTGCGACCCTTGGATAGCCACGTTTCACAGGTTTTCCAGAATGTTATGCCGCAAATGGAGACCATTTCGCTATCCATGCCGGGCTTGGATTCTGGAAAGGGCGGGGAATCGGGCGATGTCGACCCGCTGATCGGTGTTTTGGTGCAGGCCGGGTTGGCAACAGACCTTGCCACACCGATGGCCGCCAAGGTTCGAGCCCTGCACCCTGATGCTTCGATGCTGGAACTTATCGGCTTCGTCTCTGTTTTGTTACAAGATCCGGGGAATGCGGTGCCAAGGAAGGGTAAACGCCCATCAGGAAAGCAAGTACCACGCAAACCTTTAGCAGTATCCAGGATCTCGGACATGGTGCGAAAGGGCCAGGAGGTTGGGCGAAATGCCGAAGAATCGCTGATAGCTGCCGGGCTGATCCGCCGCCCACAATTCGGTCCATGCTGATCTATGTTGACGTACCTGCCCGCGCTGCATCCGGAGGAGCTGCTATATAGCCTATTGGCACGAACATGCCGCCACAGCGGATGGCAAAGCCCGAAGCTTGCTCTGGAGGAGTTTTTTGGGCACCGGAGTGTTCGTGCAGGAGTGTTTCTGCAGACGGAATTGAACTGTCTCGCTGATCGATTACCGGCTCGGCGCCAATTGACTTCAAAACGGTTGGCGCACAAAACCACCTTGCTGCCCTATCTCACAGCTTTTTCGACGCCTGATGTCCGTGACTGGGCGCTAAGTGTTCTGATGGGTGAAAACGGGGATGCCGATACCCTGTATATCAGATTGGGGCTTGTCGCTAGTTCCGTGAACCTTACTACCACGCTGCGGTATTGTCCGGCTTACCGCACGGAGATGCTGGAGAAGTACGGCGAACTCTACTGGCGGCGCGACCATCAACTTCCTGGCGTACTGGTTTGCCCAACTCATGCCGTGCCACTCGTCGATAGCCGGGTGATTCTCTCGCATACTGGTCAACATGAATTCATCGCTGCCGATGAGAACAATTGCCCAGCCAATCCAAATCTGCCAACTTGGTCAGATCGCGCAAACGTTGCTGCACGGCTACTCGAGATCGCCAAGGCCAGCGTCGCTCTTTTGATCGCACCACCAAATCCGCTTCCACTGCACAGCTGGGGTCGGGAATACCGGACCGCGTTGCGGGCGCGGGGGTTCGGTCGCGGTAACTCCCATATCGATCAATCCGCTCTGCTGCATTCCTACTATGCCCGCTTTGGGGCGGTCATCGATGTCTTACCGGAAGCCATACCCGACGGGTGGCTGGAAGCCATCACACGCAAACACCGTCACGCTTTTGCCCCACTACGCCATATTCTGATTCGTCTGCTGATCGATTCTCGGCCCTTGGTGCCGGAGCTTCGCCCATTCGGCGACGGACCTTGGCCCTGTTGCAATCCGCTCGCCGAGCATTACGGGCACCTAATGATCGCCGAATGCCAACTCCATGCGGAAAAAAGGAAAATCATTGGAGTGTTCCGTTGCACCTGTGGCTACGCGTTCAGCAGAGCGGCACATCCCGATAGTCGTCCCAGAATCCTGAACTTTGGCCCTCTGTTCGAGAGCCGACTGCGCGAACTAGTTATTTCCGGGACCAGTTTGCGCGGTACTGCCAAGGCCTTGCATGTCGACACCAGGACAGTGTTGCGTTACGTCGCTCGACTGGAGTTGACGACCCCTTGGAAGGTCTTGCCAAAGCAAGTCACATTGCCGCCTCCCGACCGCATGACCATGCGTGAACGATGGAATCGAGCGTATTGTGCAGAGCGGAGCCTTACCCGAAAGGAACTGCGTAAGCGGATGCCTGCAGTGTATATGTGGCTCTACCGCTATGACCGGGAGTGGCTGGGGTCCCAGCCACCTTTGCCCAGGTCCTTGAGAAACAACAGAGCGCGCATCAACTGGGCACATGTAGACGCCCAAACTGCAGAGTTTTTGCGAGGCGAAGCAGATAAATTGTTGGCTCATCTCCCTCCGGTTCGGGTTACCCGTGCCGCATTGGAGCGCGCTCTGGATCGACGAGGTTGGCTGGGGAAGCGGCTACACAAATTGCCGCTGTGCGCGTCAATCCTGGACGAGGTGACGGAAAATGAGGTTGCGTTCCAATGTCGGCGCATTGCTTGGGCCGATGCAGAATTGTGCCGGCAGGGATTGCCTGTCCAAGCCTGGCGGCTACGCCGATTGGCCGGCCTGCCGGAACAGTGTGCAAAGGTAGTGGAGACAGCTCTCTTCGCTGCCCAGAACCGAGGGGAGAGATGAAAGTCAGAGCATTTGCCAATGATCGGAGCGAACTCACGCTGCGTTGGCTCAATTCAATAGCGAAAGGCTCCGACAATAGGATGTGGGTTAATGCATTGTTTCTTCGCGATAACGGGGAGACCGTATTCCGACGTCTTCCGTTTGGCATGTTGCCCTTTCTGATGCCGGGATTCGTCGTATCCGGGGGTGAGGCCCTGACCACTCGTCGGGGTGGAAAACAGGGTAGAGCGACGATTTCTGACCTTTCCGCGCCGGAGGTCGTCACAATCCACGATGCAGTGACGCGTCGGCATTACGATTTGGGAGGACATACTGGCGGCAGCCACCGCATCCTTCGCTACCAATCCAGAGATTGGGCAATTCTGATCCCCGAGATGGAGTTGATCCGATTTTTGTTTCTCCACGGTAAGGTGATGGCAAATACCATTTTACAGCCCATGGGCCTGATGGATCTGGCCATCACCCCAACCCCCGGTTCTTATCGAGAAATCCTGATCGAGTTTCAGGCGGGTATGCCGCGTGCATTGACTCGTCCTGAATTTGTCAAAGAGTTTGCGTGGTTGGCGGTTCACCCCGATGGAAGGAGGGCATGGGACAGTGTCCTACGACTCAGCCAAGGGGAGCGAAGCTTAATGTTTGAGCCACCACCTCTGAAAAATTGTCGTGTGACCTTTCGTGGTGTCGTTCTCAATAAGGTCTGGCTGGTCCTCGAAATCCTAGCCTTATCAGGCCGTAGCTTGCCGGCATCAATCATCAACTGGACGCACCCTTCGGAAAGAGAGCGGGGAGAAGATACCAAGGAGGAAGAGGATAGCAAGCAATCGGAAGAAGACAACCTGGACGACAGCCGCCCCAGACAGGTTTGCGAGGAACTGGTTGATGACCAATCGGAGAGTAAACAGGATGTCAATCAAGCGCTGATTCTTCTGGGTGGCAAACGAGGAGAATTTGAGACACTTGCATGGGTGAAGAAGGTGCTGTCTCCTCCACACTCGCGATCAAGGAGGCCAAGTTCCTCTGAACAACAGGAGGGTGGATTGCGAAAAAAAAGAATCGCTACAGGCCTTCCGGTTGACCCTCGTTTGTCACCGGTGACTGTTACCAAACCAGTTAGCATGGGGGAAACAGCTGTCGCCGGAGGTCTACCCCCCGTTGAAGTGTCCGTGCTGGAGCCTCTGAATAGGGATGCTGTCGGCGATCTTGGGCTCCTGGTCAAGGTGCTGCAGCAAGTTGAGATGCTGCAATCCGATGTGACCTTGTCGGTTTCTCTGGTGGCCTTAAAGGCTGGTCATGGAGCCATTTCGCGCCATGGCCCACGCGCTTGCCTGGTGGCGGTGTTCACAGCTCCGACCCAGCTCCCCAGAGTAGTTCTTGATGTCGATCACAACAATCTTCCGGGTGCATTATCGGGGTTGCTGCTGCGCTACAATCGGCAATGTAGCCTTGCCGATATGGAGCGGCAGGTAAAGCAGTTACTGGACAATATGGTAGACCTTTCGGGCCGGTGGGATGAGAAAACAGAATGGGAATTGTCTAGCTACGCGACAGTTACACGATTGCCCAAGCTCGCCCGGATGACGAAAAAGGGGAATGATGAGAACTATGTGAAAAGATGGGCAAAGAGGCTAAAGGCCCTGCTATGGTAATAAACAACGGGCTTTACTGCCGTCAGTGGCCCACAATATGGCGCCATGTATCAGCGCCCTCAGTTTTGCAAGATGCCTCAGCAGGCGCTGTTGCGTTGGGCGGAGCCGTTGAGCGCAAGGAACAGCTGTTCCCCAATTCCTGCGACGGGTCAGGGTAGTTGCAACTTCAGGAAGGACGGAGTAGCTTGCTCGTTCCAATAGTGCTACACGGTAACATTTATAATAGACCAGAAGGGGTTTGCTTTGCCTCTCAGTGAAGACGATACGGAGTTGGCTTTACTGCTTCCTAGCCGGGGAAACTTACCCTTGGTCGAGTTCCTGCCGCTCGCATTCTTATCAGGGTCCCACGAGTTCTTATTGCCGAACCCGGAAGACCTGGGGGTAGCAGAAGGGCAAAGTGCCATTTTTTACACCCCGGATTCGGGAGACAATGGTACCCTATGTCATTTTCTGCGCTGGGAAGGGCGCGAGTTTCTACTAGAACCGGCGGGTCCCTCCCTTGGTGAAGAGACGCAGCTACGGAAGCCGCTCATCTTTCTGCTGGCACGGCCACGGATTTTGGGGTTCTTCGCAGACTGGAAGTATTCTGGTGAAGGTCTGCACCATTTTGAACTGCCCACCCGTGTGCTTGCCAGAAACGCTCGTAAGCAGCGGCGGGTGCCGATCGAAGGGAACATCCTGATGCGAGCCAAGAATGGCAGGACGCTCTATGGCAAGCTGCACGACTTCAGCCCTGGGGGGGCTTCGATGTTCCTGGATCAGGACATCCTGGAGCCTGGAGAGATGGTATTGGTGGAGTTCGAGATTCCGGAGTGTGGGATCTGTGAAACGGTTGCTACCATAGCACGCCGGGAGCGCATCACCCACCCGATCTACCCGTATTTGTATGGTATTTACTTTCAGCTGACTGAGGCTCAGCAGCGGAAGGCAGAACACCTGTACCTATGCAAAAAGGCCGAACAGATCAAAAAAGTGGTGAACTCTGCTCGGGATCGCTTTTCTGGCAAAACCTTCTAACTATGCGGAAGATTTTTCCACTTGATTTGGGACGAGATGCCCGCTGGCGTCGGCATTGCCTGAATGAGCTGGCAAAACGCTGGCGGATGCCGCCAGAGCAGATACTGGATACCTTGCTGTTGGAGGCCTATCTCCAGATGATCGTTGATGGAGCACGGCCGCCGACCCAACGTGATGGGGAAAGGATGGCAGATGGCGATGCTGAAGGAAGGGATGGGGACAAATGGTCTTCCTGAGGAGCTGCGTTGGTTGCATGACGACCTGGCACTCTCCGTTCGTGCCCAGCGCAGTTTACGTCGACTGGGAATAGAGGCATCTGCACATTTTCCTCGCATAACGACAACCATTACCAAGCGTTTTGCCTCCTTGTGTACGGAGGCAACGCATCGAGCTGCAGATTGTCCCTATACTGCCGAGTGGTTCAGACGCCTTTTCTCTGGCACTTATGAACAAGCATTTTGGGAAGAGCAGCTACTGATTGGCGAGCGCTTGGCTACCGCCAGTGTTCCGGACCAGGTTCTCCCGCAAGTATTCATGACATTGCGCACTTTGCTGCTCGCACAAAAAGAGGACGCAATTTTGCCAGGGAGAGGCTTGAGCTCTTGGTCGAATCTCTTGCGAGTGCTGGACGCCTGTCAGTATGTGCAACACTTTGGTCTAGAGCGAGAGCGGCGCCACACGGTATTGCGGCAACTGCGTGGATTGCTCCAGCTAGTTGACTTTGAATCTTTTTTTTCGACATCCGCACAGCTGGCCTGCGGGATTGCCAAAGCTGACGGCGCGGGGTTGATTCTACGGGAAGAAGGAATGCTCCGTTACCGGTTCTTTCATGGTTTGTCTGCGCGTTATCAGGATCTCGGCCAGTGGGAGTTTCCTGAAACGGAAGGGGTATCCGGCGCGGCACTTGCACGCGGTGAACCAGTCTATGTTCCAGATTATCCAGGTAGCCCGTGGGCGATGCAGGAATTCGTTACAGCAGGGCTCCGGGCAAGCCTGGCGATTCCATTGCCCGGCATGGCAGACGAACCGATGCCAGGTGTTTTGGTAATCTCCTGGTTTCAGCAGCCTGCGCCGCAGCGGATTCCGGAAGCCAACTGGGATCATTTACGCCTTCTCGCCGATCTGTTGGGTGCGAACCTGTACCGGGAACGTCTGGAGCATCGGATGGAAGGTCTGGCCACGCAAGATCTGCTGACAGGCCTGCCGAATCGGCGGATCGTACAGGAGCGGTTACGTGCCGCCATGTCTCGTTCTGATCGGCACCAACGACTGGCCGCCTTGTTTTTTCTTGATCTGGACGGATTCAAGCCCATCAATGACCAGCTAGGACATCACTGCGGGGATGATGTGCTTTGCACCATTGCGAGTCAGTTATGCGCCATTGTTCGCGCAGAGGGTTGCGTGATTCGCTACGCAGGCGATGAATTTTTGGTCATTCTGGAAGATATTGCCAATGTTGAGGAAGTGGAGTGTATTGCCTCGCGGCTTCTGCAGGCTGCGCAGTGCTCCGTAGCAGATGAGCAAACCCGGCTACAAGTCAGTGCCAGTATGGGTGCGGTTATTTACCCTTTTTCCGATGGGAGTGCCGAGGAGTTGATTCGTCAGGCGGATCTCGCCATGTATGCCGCTAAGGATGCAGGGGGAAATACCTGGAAACTGTTTGGAAGAGATCTCGTGGAGACGCAACCGCAAGAAGAATCTCTGTACCAAGAGTTGATCTTGGCACAGGAGCGAAAGGAGTTTGAGTTGCTATGGCAGCCGATTATCAACCTGTCAGACCATACGATATCTGGTGTCGAGGCATTGTTGCATTGGCGACACCCGGAACGCGGGCTGTTGGGCCCAGGCGAAATTTTGGCGCCGTTGGAGCGGTCACGGATGATTCTGGAGGTTGGGCATTGGGTGCTGAAAACTGCCCTGGCGCAAGCGGCATCTTGGCAAATCCAGGGAAACCTCCTGGATATCCACATCAACCTGTCTGCGGTGCAGCTGGAGGATGCTGATTTTGTCAGCGTTTTGCAGCAAGCCTTGGCAGAGCATCCATCAGTGGACTGCAGACATATTTGGCTGGAGGTCGCTGAACGGGTCGCGCTACGGGATATACCGGCTACGGCCTCCGTGATTCGCGCCGCCCGCCGTTTGGGCGTTCATTTCACGCTGCAGGATTACAACAGTGGCATCGCCGCTTTGCAATATTTGACGGGGTTGGCCTGCGATGGGATCAAGCTGGATCGGGACATGATGCGTGGAATGGCAGAACCTTCCCCGGCGTGTCAGCATGTTCGCGCTGTGATGGATGTGGCGAGTGACTTGTCGCTGCAAGTGGTGGCGGAAGGAGTAGAGGATGAGGAAATGGCCAATACGCTGAGAGACCTTGGGGTGCACAAGGCACAAGGGCACTGGTTTTCTCCGCCGGTATCTGCGGCAGAGCTCCAGATGGTGTTGGTGGAGAGGAAAGTAACGTGTTGAGCACTCCAGTGCAGGCATACCTTCCATCATTTGGGACACGATGGCTATTCCGTCTCTGGTTGGGATTTGCCGCACTGATATTTGCCTCCGGATGTTATTGGGGATGGCAGACTTGGCGGGAACTCTATCGCCACGAAGAGGCAAATCTACTGACCTTGAGCGCGGCACTGGCGACGAGCACGCATGCGGATTTGCATGGATTGCAAGTTTCCCTGCTCATGCTACGTCAGCAGAGCCAAGATCTGTCAGGGACTGCTCCATCGCCTCTCCAGAAACTTCTCCATCAGTATCTACGGATGCAGCCGCATGTGGCGGCAGTCGGAATGGCTCTTGCGAACGGGAAGATAGTTGCTGCAGGACAAGAGGGGAAGACCTTGGCTGGATTATGGCAGGCGCTGATCCATCCAAAGACGGCGCCTGCAGACAAAGTGCAATTATCCGTAGAACAGCGAGATGCCTTACATGCCTGTCTTCTGAGCACGAAGTTCTGTGTCGCCCCGCCGGTGGAACTCAAAACAAGCAAACGGGATTCCGGAACCTGGATGGTGCCGGTCCTGCAGTCGGGTGCCAAAGGACGGGCGTCCTTCTTGGCCTTGATCCCTCTTCTACAGGGTCGACTTCCTTCCTGGCAGCGCTTGCCGATCCAAACCCCTGGTTCTCTGTTTTTATTGCAGTCAGACGGGTTTCTGGAAGCCCGTTTTCCAGTGCCAACGGCAACTAGCTTCGCTATGCCACAATCTGGTATTGCAGTCCGCTATCTGCAGTCGCATCCTGACTTGCAGTCGGGTACGTTTGTTGGATTGTCAAAGGCTGCCGGCGAGTGGCGTATGGGCGCCATGGTGCGGGTCCCTGGATTCCCGATGGTTGCCGGCGTCGGAATTGGCTATGCGGCGCTTTGGGCACGTTGGTGGCAAATCTTTCAAGGGACTTTCTGGGGGCTGTTGGCACTGCTGGGGCTGAGTTTTGCGGGCTATCGCTTCCTGCAATCTGCTGAGCGAAAGCGCGAAGGGGTGGCACAGGCGCTGTGGGAAAGTAAAGAGCGGGCTGAGGTGACCTTGCGCAGCATCGGTGACGCTGTCATCGTGACGGACGCCGATGGACGGATTAGCAGTGCAAACCCAGCTGCCGAACGGCTGTTAGGCATTCGTGTGCCTCAAGCCTATGGACAAGTGCTGTCACAGATCCTTGCATTGGATGATCGCAAAAAGAATAAGCAAGGATGCAGTCAGAGTTGCGCTCTTCGACAATCTGAGTCATCGGAAGGGCAATCGGCTATGCCACCGCCTGCTCTGGTGCTGGATCATCAAGGTGAGGAGCGGTGGATTGAACGTAGCGCCGAGCTGATTCACGACCAGCAAGGAGGAGACACCGGTATGGTGTGGGTTCTACGTGACGTGACAGAGACCCAGCAGTTGCAAGAAAAACTCCGCTATCAGGCAACACATGATGCATTGACGGATCTTCCCAATCGCCGGATGTTCCTGGCGTGCCTGGAGCATTATCAGGATCAAACATTATACTCAGGCAGCCTGCTGGTGGGGATTCTGGATCTGGATGGGTTCAAGCAACTCAATGATCGCTACGGCCATGGCTTTGGTGACACCCTGTTGCAGGCAGTAGCACAAAGATTGCTGGTATGGCAGCGCGAAAACGACGTAGTGGCACGTATGGGCGGCGATGAGTTTGCTTTGCTGGTCCCCGGGATCCAATCGGTCGAAGAGGCAGAAAATCGCGCGCAGGCAATACTGAACGTCCTACGGGCGCCGCTGGAGATGCCGGAAATGACCGTGTATCTCTCTGCAAGCCTTGGGCTGACCTGTTTCCCAAAAGACCAGAATAGCCCCGCAGAGCTGTTGCGGCATGCTGACCTTGCTCTCTACGCCGCCAAAGAAGCGGGCAGAGATACCTACGTTTTCTTTCATAGGGATATGGAGCTATTTCAGGATCGTAGTTTGGAGATCTGCAGAATGACCGAAGAAGCACTAGAACAAGGCCAATTGGTCCTACACTACCAACCCATTGTAGAGGCCGAGCGTGGCCCGGTGGGGGTAGAGGCCCTGCTACGCATGAATCATCCACAGCAGGGACTGTTAACCCCGGCGGCGTTTGCCAGTGCATTGGATTCTCCACGCCTGGCCCGGCGGATTGGCCAGTTCGTCTTTGCCACAGCCTTTCGTCAAAACCAGTCATGGCACCGACAAGGCGTCCATCTGCGAGTGTCCGTGAATATCAGTGCTCATCATTTGCTCGACCCCGCATTTCTCTCGGATTTGCAGGCCGCTTTGGACGCTCATCCGGAACTTCCTCCAGAGAAGGTCGAAATCGAAGTGACGGAAACTGCCCCATTACAGGATTTTCGTAAAGCTCAACAGGTGCTGCTCAGTTGTCAGCAACTGGGCGTGCGGGTGGCACTGGATGATTTTGGTACAGGAAGCGCCTCTTTGACCTATCTCCAGAAGCTCCCCGCCGACAGCATCAAGATCGACCAAAGTTTTGTACGCGACATCCTGCACAATCCCAAGGACTATGCAATCATCTCTGGGATCGTCACGAGCGCCCGCTTACTGGGACTGGAGGTGATTGCCGAGGGGGTGGAAACCTGGGATCATGCCGCGCTGCTTCACCAGCTCCAGTGTCAGTGTTTTCAGGGCTATGCCATTGCGCGCCCAATGCCTTCTGATCAAGCCGAAAATTGGGTAAAACAATACAACCAATTGTTTTCAAATGGTAATTCTACCCCCCCCCTCCCCCCAAGCGGGATTAAGAATTATTTTTAATTACATGCATTCCCCCGCATTGCAAGATGGAAGTCTGATTTGGGAAATGCCAGGAAGATTTCAGATGTAGAGCCTTTGCAATAACCTGGCCACGATACTCGATTTGTAGAACGGAGATGGAATCGGCCTTGACAACTGGTGAGTGCCAGCAATATTTTACAAATTTCGAAACTAACGAAACAGGTGCTCCATGTTTTTTCAACAGCGCGGTGGTGCCGATGGTACGCAGTCCTATTTCTATGGCTGTGGCGGCAAGGGATTCGCGGTAGCGGTCGATGTCGTCGCGGGCGACGAGGATTGGTTTTTGCAACAGGCAGAGCAAAAAGGGGTGCGCATCTCTTATGTCATCGACACCCATCTCCACGCCGACCATCTCTCCGGCGGGCGGCAGTTGGCGCAGCAAGTTGGGGCGCCTTACTGCTTGCACGAGAGCGATCAGGATCTGGCCAACTTTCCAATCCGCGCTTTACACGATGGTGAAGTGTTGGAAACCGGGAATGTCCAGACCAAAATTCTGCACACTCCGGGGCACACGCAGGACAGTATCTGTCTGTTGGTGACCGACCAGCGGCGCGGCCCCGAGCCCTGGTTTTTGTTGACGGGAGACACCCTCTTCGTCGGCGCCGTTGGACGCCCAGACCTAGGCGGGACGCCGGAAGAAATGGCGGCCCTGCTCTATGAGAGCCTGCAGATCAAGATCCTTCCCTTGGCAGCTACCCTCGAAATCTTCCCCGGACACGCGGCAGGGAGTGTCTGTGGTGCGGGGTTGTCAGGCAAGGCCAGTTCTACCCTGGCCTTCGAGAAGCGCTGGGACCCCTATTTGCAGATGGATCGCGCAAGCTTTGTGCGCGAACTCGTGGCCAGCATCCCGCCACGACCCGCCCAGATGGAACAGATCGTGGCGGCCAATCTCGGGCGTGCGGCATGAGTACAGGAACCGTGCGTTTCGCCCTCTTTGCCGAGGTATTCGCCGCCCTTGCGCATCCCAAGCGCCTGGAAATCATCCATCTTTTGGGAATGAAACAATATAGTGCCGGAGAGTTGGCAGAACGAACCGGCCTCGCCAAGGCGAACCTCTCCCAGCACCTCAATGTCCTCAAGGCGCGGGGGCTGGTCCACTGTGAAAAATGCGGCACCTTCTGTCATTACCGTTTGACGAGTCCCAAGGTGCTGGAGACTTGTCAGATCGTGCGCGGCTTGATTCTGGAACAAATGGAACTCACCACGCAACAACGCGCGGAACTGGTGCAGCTCCCGCAAAAAGATTCGGCATGAATGCCATGCCATCTGCAGCCTCGGCGCGATATCCGCAGGGTATCACGCAGAACTCCCAACAATTCGCCCTGCAGACGGCGCAGGTCTTTTTCGTCGGCCTCCTCCTTGGCATGGAACGCACTGTCTTGCCGACCATGCGGGAGGATTTTGGGCTCAGCAGTCACGCCTTTCTCTTTCTCGCCAGTTTTGTGGTCTCCTTCGGCTTGGTGAAAGGCATCCTCAATTTTGTTGCCGGCGATCTCTCCGATCGGGTGGGCCGGAAACGGGTATTGTTTTGGGGTTGGCTGGCAGGTATACCCATTCCACTACTGATTTTCTTTGCCCCGAACTGGTGGTGGGTCATTGCCGCCAATGTTTTTTTGGGCGTCAATCAAGCCTTCACCTGGACGATGACGGTGACCAGCCAGATCGATCTGGCCGGCAGCCGCCAACGCGGGCTGGCGGTGGGCATCAACGAAGCTATGGGGTATATCGCCGTAGGCCTCGCCGGTTTGGGCACCGGTTATCTGGCGGTGCTCTATGGTCCCCGCTGGGCGATTCTCGGTTTTGCCTTGCTGGTGATTGCCTTGGCTTTGCTGGTGCTGATTGGGGTGCGTGATACCCTGCCCTGGGCCCGGGCCGAACATCAGGAACAGACAGGATCCCATCCACTCCATCCGGATTCGGCCAGAACCCAGCCGGAAAGCCGGTGGCAGAGCTTTGTCCTGGTCTCGTTTCAAGATCCTACGTATCGCGCGCTCTGTCAGGGTGGGGTGGCCAATAAGATTGCAGACACGCTGGTCTGGGTGATGCTGCCGGTGTACTTTCGCTTTCATGGGGAGGGGGTCGTCCAGATTGGGTGGATTACGGGTAGCTACGCCATGGTCTGGGGCCTATGCCAGTTTTGGACCGGGCACCTTGCCGATCGCGTGGGGCGCAAAGTGCCCATCCTGTCTGGATTCTTGTTATTGACCCTGGGACTGCTGGGGATTGCTCTGGTCCATCACTTCGTCGCCTGGATGCTCGCCGCTGCCGTCATGGGGCTGGGTATGGCGTTACTCTATCCCAACCTGATCGCGGCGATGGCTGATGTGGCACCCGCGGCGGCGCGTGGCAAGACCTTGGGGATCTATCGCTATTGGCGGGATACGGGGTACGCCATCGGCGGACTGCTTTTGGGTGGCGCTGCGCAGTGGGCCGATGCCGCCTTGCCAACGATCTGGTTGACGGCCGGCGTCACCGGAGTTTCCGCGATCTGGATCGCCCTGGCAGTGGAGGAAACGCATCCCATTTCCTGGCGCCAAGGAGCTGGAGAATGATTACCGCACTCATCGTGCTACACAGCAGTATCGCCGAAGAAAATCCGCGGGCCGATACGGCCATTCGCCTCGCCGGGGCCATGTTGGCGGAGGATAAGGCTGTACGCCTGTTTCTGGTCGGAGATGGAGTAACATTACTGGGCACCGACAACCTTGCTGGAGGAGCCGCTACTCTAGGGCTTTTTCGGGAGCTGCTGGACTTGGGGCTGGAGGTGCAATGTTGTGGAAGCTCGCTCAAGAGGCACGGCATAACCATATTGCCCACGGGTGTGCAGTCCGGCTCCATGAAAAGCTTGTCGGCCTGGATTAGTGCGGCCGATGAGTTGGCATATTTCTAGCCTGCCTGCGAGCGACTGCGGGGGGATTCCATCCTTCCCAACTCTGAATCGTTCAAGGCGGCAAGGAGTAGGAGTCGGGTGTAGTTGCGAAGGCATGCAAAGGAGGAATATCCATGAAGAGCATCCTAGGGTTGTCAATGGCGGTCGGGATGTTAGGGTTGAGTAGCGCGCTGGCCGGCACGGAGAGCGTGCCGACGGCGCAAGCCTTTTGGCAAGAGATTCAGATTCTTCAGAAGAACCACGCCATCATGTCAGAGAGTCAGCCATTCCAGGTGGGTTCCCGCACGGTAGACGCTTTCACCACCGATCTCGCCAATCCCGCCGCAGTGCAGTCCATTGCTCGGGCCGGTGGCATCATCCACGTCTCCCGATATGCGAATCACAGTCTTTTGGTCAAAGAGAACTACGGGGTAGACAAGCAGTTGACCGGTGTGACAGCGATGCTGAAGCTTTCCGGGTATGATGCAGGGGATCGGAACTGGGTGATGGCTGCCTACAAGCCTGATGGCACCGTAGTCGCCTTTGGAAAGATAGGGTCTTGCATCGCCTGTCACACCATAGTCCGGCAGCAAGATTTTGTGTTCGCCCCACCGCCGCAGCAATTACTCCCGGTGGGCACCTGGAAGGCCTTTTTCCCCAAGCAGGAGATGAACCCGGCCTATGTGGCTCTCCTCAAGGAGCATCCCGAGGTGGTGGCCAAATGAGCGGGATCACTTTGCAATCGATCATCACCTGCCCAGTGTGTGGGCACAGCGAGACAGAAACCATGCCCGTGGACTCCTGCCTGCATTTCTACGAATGCCAGGGTTGCGGAGCCCTGCTTTCGCCCAAATCTGGTGATTGTTGTGTGTTCTGTTCCTATGGCACCGTACCGTGCCCACCAAAGCAGAACATTGTCTGATCCGCTGAGCATTCGTGTTGTAACGCTGAGAACCATGCGCAGGTTCATGAGTGTTGTTGCATAAATATCGATAGGAGACCGTTACTCATGCAGGAAACTTTGGCTACACAAATCACAGCCTATCTTCTCGGGATTCTGGGAAGTACGGCGAACGTTAATCCCTCCCGGGAAGAAGAACTTCCTTTCACGCTACAAGAGATCCTGGATCCTGTAGTGCAACGTATCCAAGTTATGCAGGGAGCGGAAGATAAGGCACACAAGACGGCGGAGTCATTGCGCAATGTCACCGTCCAGGTGGATCATTCTGCTGAAGAGATCGAATCGGCCGCCCAGGGTATGTCGATCGCCTCCAAAAACACCGCTACCGTGATTCATAACAATGAACGAATCGTTTTGGCCTTGCATCAGAAATTGCAGGCTATTGGATCCATCCTGCAAGAGATACAACAGATTTCCTATCAAACCAATTTGCTGGCCCTGAACGCAGCAATCGAAGCCGCACGAGCCGGAGAACATGGGCGGGGTTTTGCCGTAGTTGCAGATGAGGTCCGGAACCTGTCGAACCGGGTTCGCGCATCTACCGAGGATATTGACGCTGGAATTTCTGCCCTACAGGAACAGGGACAGGAAATAGCCAAACATAATCAGGAGCTGCAGGACCATGCGAGTAATGTATTGAGTTTTGTCGAATCCTTGCAAGGGAAGGCCCACAGCATGCGGATCATGACCACCCTCATGCAATTCGACGCCACGGCAGAAACCCATGGCCACTTTGTTGATGTTGCGTTAATTGAGTCTGAGAAAGGCAGCGATGCGATAACACCGCAAGAGCTACCCCTGCCCGTAGATTATCATCAATGCCGACTGGGCAAATGGTATGATGGCGCCGGACGGCAGAATTTTGGACACCTGACCGAATTTGCGCCCCTGGAGAAGCCGCATCGGGAGATTCATGAACTATCCGTTGCTATACTGGAGGCAGCACACCGCGGGGATACCTTGGCTTTGGGATCACTCCAGATAAAGCTGAGGTCCGCCCGTGAGGCGTTTCTGCAGCAGCTTGCAAAACTGGCAGATGCAATCCGGCTCATTGATTAGGCCAAAGGCGTTGGAGATCTGAGGTAAGCCTGCGACCACCTCAAGCGTGTCAACGAGTCATGCTCGAAAGTAATGGGATGAACGTCTCCTTTCCCCAGCCGTGGTCAGATGCCACGATGGGGGCCCGCAGCTCGCGTTTCCGATACTGGAAGGTCGCCACTGCTACGCCAGCTTGGACACAGAATGCCTTCTGGCTCAGGCCGCTGGCCTTTTGATCGTTGATCAGTCTTTGCCAGTTGCTCTGGCTACATCGCTGGTTCATGTCGCGCTCCTGATTAGTGAATTCAGGAGCAGGTTAAGACGTCCAAATCAGAACAGAAAGTACGGTGCGGTTTGAGTGGTTACCGTCTTGGCGGCGTTTTGGCCCTATAGAGAAGCGATACCTTACTCCGTAAACAGTCTCATCCCAGTCCATCGCAAATGTTTCGCGTCATGAACTAAGGAAAGAGCCGTATGCAGTAATTCCGCGCGTACGGATCTCTGCGGGGGCAGTGGGTAACTACTGTCCCTACCGCAACCGATTGGGCCCGGGCGTCCTGGTTACCAGCGCACCGTCCCGCCCTCGCTGGGGTTCAGAGGGTGCGCACATCTTTCTATGACTCGACGATCACCATGTGGCAAAGCACGCTGCTGCACTCCCAGCCTTCGGCTGTCGTTTCGGCGGATGCAACATACCACGTAGCCTGTCGGGGACTGCTCGCTTCGTTCTCCCGGCGAGTAGCGTATGACTCTTCGAGAGGCCCAGCAATGTATGTCATTGCCAGTACATCTCAGATTTCAACTGGCTTTCGGAATAGACTTCAGAGCAGAGATGACTGCAGAGTCAATGTGTTGTGCCGTTGCGTTGGCCGGGGTGCTTTGGGCGTATGCGGTGCGTTCAGGGTACACGATGGTTGTGGATCCATCCTTGCCGTATACTGTTAGACTCAACGGGCAGAGGGAAGCAGATTTCCAGTCACTATTCAGCAACTGACTGAAAAACATTGGGTTGCAAAATACAAAGGCCTGCACATTGGTAAACTTTCCCTTGTTGAGATGAGGGATATGCAACGCTTTTTCCTTCGCTTCAATTCTCTTCAAAATATCCAGATGCATTACAACCTTGAAGTGATGCGCAGCTAAGGCTTGGGTCAATTCTGGCGCAACTTGCTTGATTGGTGCATTCACCGTCTCAACGTACAAGTCCGCTCCAACCGCTACAGGCGCCAGAAGCATCGTGGCCATAGCACCTGTGAAAATTTTTGCAAAGCTTCTCATACACGTCTCCAATAATTAAATCATAATATAATGTATATTTGTTGTACCTTGCGGGACACAAACTCCTAACTTCACTGCGCCATTTAGTGCCTCACGAAGGGCAGCAGCGTGGTTTCCAAATGGCACAGATAATGCTTACACGAATCGCCAATTTATACAAGCCAAAAAAGAGGAGAACAAAATGATCGCTTCCGTCGCGGCAAAACGTCAGTTTGCCGTGGCTATAGCCGTGAGTTTGGTGGGTATGTGTCTGACCACAGCTTCGGCAGCCAATTGGTTTAAGATCCAGGACACCAACACGAAAAATGTGCCGCTGATCTCGGGGTTCATCGAGCCAGACGTTTTTGCGATGGCTGGGACGCCGGCAGAAATCTATAATCCAGCCTTAAAAAGATATATTGCCGCAGTGCCACATGACAACTTGGTTGGGCCGAATTTTTCACAAAGTACGACTGGGATCATTCAGCGAGCCCGATTGATGATCCGCGGTTGGATCAATCCCCACATTTCCTACTTCTTTGCTGGAGAGTTCGGAAACAACGGCGCTACCAATGTTAGGGGGCAGTACACCCCACAACTGCAGGATGGTCGCTTTACTTTCAGCGGCTACATTCCTTGGGTGCGCGTAGAAGCAGGAATAATCCGCGCGCCAAGTGCGGAGGATGCCATGAATGGGTACATGAGCTACAACTATGTAGTTTTTCCCACGGTCATAAATCAGCTGATGTTGCAGCCGTTTTACGCAGCAAGGCCTTCATCGCCATATGGTGCAGGCCCAAGTGGGTCCGTGCTCGTACCATCTTCTGAAGCCCTCGGAGTCAATGCATTTCGCTATCCTGGCATTCAGCTTTTCGACTGGAAGACATGGGGCCACTGGCAGTTTGCTTACGGGGCAATGGTGG
Source organism: Acidithiobacillus acidisediminis (assembly GCF_023277115.1). Classification (NCBI taxonomy): domain Bacteria; kingdom Pseudomonadati; phylum Pseudomonadota; class Acidithiobacillia; order Acidithiobacillales; family Acidithiobacillaceae; genus Acidithiobacillus; species Acidithiobacillus acidisediminis. Next base: position 2,275,912 of record NZ_JALQCS010000001.1, on the reverse strand, counting down.
GAATGTATGGCAGCGTCTCAGCAGGAAATCTTTCTAATAGCCATCTGTACGCAGCCCGACTACAAGGATCATATATCTTTGGAGGACATGGCCCTTTCCGTAGCGACGTCACCGCTTGGGTCTGGTATCAAAATGCACAGCCAGACTACCTAGGTAAAGCATATACTATGCAAAGAGAGGGAGCCGGGTTCCAGTATCTGCAAGGTTACATGCACCCATGGGGACGACGTCTAAAGTTCGAGTACATGCGAGGCAACGGTTGGATCTCAGCGCCTGCTGCTTTTAGTCAAGAACTGGGCTTGCAACCAGCGCTATATAACAACCAGTTGTATACGAACATTAGCAATACTGCAAACGGGTATTATGTGGAGGGTGGGCTCTTTCTCACCAAACGGATTGAGGCGGATGTCCGCTATGACTACTACAACCGACTGCCTAATCTGGAAGCAGCTGGTCAGGAGAGAATATTTAAGACATGGGCACTAGCTCTACAGTACCACTTCACACCGTTTACCAAACTCATGGCGGGATACTATTTCCGCACGCTAAAGGCGCCAGGTGTAGCGCCGAATAGCCCAGGGGCAGCCGTGAGCGCTGCAACCGATAATGAATTTGCCATGCAGGCTATGATTAGTTTTTAAGGCGAGGAGGCCAATCCAATGAATCTTATCAAAAAAATGTTCAACAAACTGACACTCGGGATGTTGGTTATTGTCTTCGGAACAACAACAGCTCTGGCTAATGTTTCAATGTTGCATGATTTTCATTTTGATCATCCTGCCTTTATTCATGATCACCCATTTGCGAACCGAAAGCTGGTAGTCCAGGTCAGCCAAGACGATCCAGCACGTTGGAACTTGGTCCTGAACACCAGCCAAAATATTCTAAATTATTTCGGGCAAGAAAAAGTTCAGGTGGTAATAGTTGCATTTGGCCCTGGACTAAAGTTTTTGTTAGCTAATAGTCCTATGAAGCAGAAAATTTCGGCGTTGAATTCTGAGGGTGTAGAGTTCGATGCTTGTCATAATACCATGCTCCAATTTAAAAAGAAGCTTGGGCATATGCCAAAGTTGGTTCCTTCTGCGGTTGTTGTTCCGGCTGGAATTGTCAGAATCATGCAATTAGAGAGTCGTGGATTTGACTATGTAAAACCTTAACCCCTCTTCTGATGGTAGGGAGCGCCTTGGAGAACGTTAATAAAATTATTTGGGCTCAAGCGTAAAACGCAAAAACTGCGCGCAGCACATTAATTTGTTGTGCCATGACTTCGGCGTATAACTGAGATTCAGGATCGCATGGGCCACCCTTATGAGGTAAGAGAGGTTTCCACCGGAGTAAAGCGATTTTGTTGGTGTCTGAGCTCGCTGAAATCGCAACACAACAAACCTATGAATTGCGCGCAGGCGTTGCATTTTATACTTGAAACCGCCACGCAATTTTTAACCAAAAGTAGGAAATCCCCCGGCTCTGCCGGGGTGACAGTAGATGTTTGACATATAGAGGAGCCCATCGGAGAACCGACGTTGTGAGCCGCCAAGCACACGATGAAGGAGAGACCGATGGACGACGAATTCAGCCTACGGCACAGCCGATGGGAGTGCAAATATCACGTAGTGTTTATTCCGAAGTGTCGACGCAAGGTGCTGTATGGACAGCTTCGGAAGGCTTTGGGGGAAGTATTCCGGGTCTTGGCGCGGCATAAGGAGTGCCGGATAGAAGAGGGTCATTTGATGGTGGATCACGTGCACATGCTGATTTCGATACCACCGAAGTATGCGGTGTCCAGTGTTGTGGGGTACTTCAAGGGTAAGAGCGCGATCCATATCGCCCGGACCTACGGAGAGCGGAAGCGGAATTTTGTGGGCCAACATTTTTGGGCACGAGGATATTTTGTTTCCACCGTAGGACGGGATGAGGCGATGATTCGAGAATACATCCGCCATCAGGAAAAAGAGGATCTACGGGTAGACCAGTTGAACATGTGGAGTTGATCGCCACCATCTGGTGGCGCCCAGACCGAGGGGCCGCGTTAGCGTCCCCATTCAAGCCGCTTTGAGCGGCTCACGAACGAAAGCCCCCGGCTTTGCCGGGGGATTGTTACTCTCTATGATGATAGGCGTGGAGCAATGCCCGCAGAAATCGTTGCTCGGCATCATCGACCGCAGCCCAGTCCAGAGCCCCTGCCTGACCCGAAAGGGCAGAATGTTCCACCAGCGCAAGGCTTCGATGATACTCCTCATGCAGCGCGTTCAGGGTTGCTAGACTTTCGGGATCTTCGGAAAAGAATCGCCGAAGTTGCCGAGAGGTTTCGCAGGGCTGAGCGTCTTCCAAAGTGAGCAAATTCAGTAAGCCAGGGTAGAGCCGAATAGCGGATGTAACCATATCCTTGTGAAGAAGGACTGCGACATAGAGCCCAAGCAAGGTACTTGGATTCTCTCGCGGGAGCTCCATCGGATGCTGCAGAAAGGCACGTAGCTGCTCCAGAGGCATCGGTTTAGCGATGGCATACCCCTGCACGAGATTAACGCCAAGTTCCCACAACACCCTCAGGATGGCAGGCGTCTCCACACCTTCGACGACAAAATCCACGCCTATTCCCTGGGCCAACACCTGGATGCTCCGCACAAACGGTAGGTCTTCGGGACGATCCTCCAAGGTACGAACGAGCTTCTGATCCAACTTGATCTCGTCGATGGGCAGATCCTTGATCCGCAGGAGGGAAGAGTAGGCACTGCCGATATCATCCAGAGCCAGCCTGACGCCTATTTCCTTGAGTTTTTGCAAATGCGCTAACGCTTCTTGTTGCTCCTGGAAATCACTTCCCTCCAGGATCTCCAGCGTGATGCGGCGGGGATCGATCGTTCCGTCAAGTACCCTTTCCTTAACGCAAGTGATGCAGAATTCTGAAACCGAGCTAGGATCGACATTCACGGATGCCCAGAGTTTCAGGCCCTGATCATCCAAAGAGCGCAGGTCTCGGATGGCTTGCTCCAAAACCAGGCGCGTCAGGGTAGAAAGTTCTTCCTTTTGGAGCTGTGGAAGGAAACGGTCGGGTTTCCAAATCTCCCCTGTCGCATCGCGGAGTCTCGCTAAGGCCTCCACTCCAACGATGCGCCCTTCCCGCAGGCTCAGGATGGGCTGGTACCAGGCCTCTACCCTTCCTTGCTTGAGCATCTCCTGGGCCGCGTTGTGCCGCAGCAGGGGTATTTCCCCGGCAATAAGCCAGGGTTGTAGACGATCTGTTTTCTGCGCCTTGATCTGATAGAGGGCCTGGTCCGCAACTCGCAACAGCTCGCGCCCTTCATCTGGATCGTCCCCATAATGGATTGCCACGCCAATGCTGAGTCCAACCCGGACCTCTTGCCCACTGTCCAGTACAACCGGCGATTGCACCGCAGCTATGATATGACGTAGGCTAACTTCTAAGTCGTCGAGCCGTTCCAACTCCTCCAAGAGGCAAACGAATTCATCACCACCCAAGCGGGCGATAAAATCCGAGGCCCGCAGGGTCTCCTGCAGCCGCCGGGCGATGGTGACTAGGACCAGATCGCCGACATCATGGCCATGGGTATCGTTGACTGGCTTAAAATCATCGAGATCGATGATGCACAGCGCAAGGAGACGCTCACGACGATTCGCTCGAGACAATGCCCGATCCAGCTCCTGATCTAGGGCACGACGGTTAGGAATATCGGTCAACGCATCGCTGATAGCCTGTGCCTTGATCTCTTCGATCAGACGTCGTTCCCGCTGTAGAGCATCCAGGTGATCTAGGCCAAAACTAATGCTTTGTCCCAGTTCCTTCAGCACATCCCGTAGTTCCGGAGTAAAGTCGGTTTTTTGGCTCAAGTGGATCCCAAAAATGCCCCAGATCTTACCATTGCGGAAGATCGGTATGACGCTGTTGGCCACTAGCCCAAATTGCCTGGCACGATCTTGCCAAAGTGCCATACTGTCATCGGAGACATAGCTGAAGGTTGGGGCTTGCTTTCGCCAGCAACTCCCCGCCGGGCCTTGGCCCTCAGGAATATCCGCCCGAGTGGAAATCCGGACCGCCTGTAAATAAACAGTCCTACCAGCTGCAGCGAGTTTTTGAAACCATCCCTGTGCATCGGGCTGGGCAATCCAAGCCAGCACAGTAGGAGTATAAGCAATTGCCAGCTCGCAGATGCGCTGCAACAGGGCCTCTGTAGAGACTTCCTGGGCAATCGTTTCATTCACCTCGCCAAGGAGCCGGTTGTACTGGGTGATCTGCTCCTGGATCTCTACCTGTCGCCGCAGTTTCTCCTCTAGACGTTTCTGTGTCGTGATGTCACGCCGTAGAACAAGCAGCCCTTCGCGCTCGCCCTGGGGACTAAAGACAGGGATCTTGCGGACTTCGAAAACGCCCAGAGTCCCGTGCGGACCGACCATGGTCTCCACCACCACGATGGGCTTGCCTGTTTGCCAGGTCTTCTCATCATTTTCCACACAGGCAAGATGGGAACCCCGAAATTCCGGATGCAGCTCGGCAAGCTCTTGGTTTGTCTTCCCCACCCACGACAAATCTTCCAGGCGGAAGAGTGCCTTGGCCGCATGGTTGATCAGTAGCCATCGACCTTGACCATCCTTCCAGAAAACGGCATCAGGGATCGCCTCAATGAGTACAGAGAGCGGTACAGAAAACTGCCTCATATGCTCCTTGGTTGTGCGGGCCACCGGCAAATCTGGTCTATCAGGGGTTTCGGACATCGGCCAGCCGCTGTCCAATGAAAAGGCCTGCGGTATACAGCGGGTTGCCGTCATACCTATCACACATTCTGTCGAAGGATCTCCGTCTTTAGTGGATCAACGAGCGTCAATCGCTGTTGAGTATTTATCGGGGTTTTTCGAGATGTTGTCAATTCTGGTGTAGGCCCAACTTCCGCGAAAGGAGTGAGCGATTTGGAGTTCAGTGGCTATGATGGGTGATTTTGGTGTCTGGATGCTCTGGGTTGCGGTTCTTTGCTATAGTTTGATTGATTGCAGCTTCGCTGTAGATGGATCTGCGGGTTTTTGATGCTGTCGGTGCGCGGTACTCATGCCTTTTCTGCGCCTGTTGGACGATCTTTCCCCTCGCTGGACAGCAATTCGCGACAAGATGTGGGGAGATGAGATTCAGCCAGTTGAGTCCTGAGCGGCGGCGTAACTGCGTTGGCGAATCTCGGTAAAGAATTCAGCCAGCGCAGCGATGGCGGCGAGTGTCGGTGCATTCAGTCGGCCATCGATCGCAAAGGTCCTCCCGGTGGCCTCACAGCGGTTGAAGATTTCCGCTTGGTAACTCGCGGCATCCGCCCGGATCGCCGGGATGCGATGTCCGCGAGCCAACCGTTTCTCGCAAGCCGTAAGAAACGCAAGATGCCCCCATGCCGGGGCCACATTTCCGGCACGAAATTCGTCATGGATCACCACCCCATCTTCCGCTAAGTGGCCGACCATCGGCAGATGGCCCCGTTCGCCTTTATATGTCCACGCGGTCGTGCGCCTCTCCGCAACAATTTGGGTTGCATCGATGTCCAGGGTATGGACCTTGCGCCCTATCTGCCGCAAGCGTCGCGCCACCATCCGCTGATTTACCCGGCTCAGACTTGCCAGACCCTTCCCACTCCCCATCCGGCGCAGCCAGTCTCCCGTCGCATCCGTACTGGGCACCCGTGCCAACGGCAGTAAGCGACGTAGAACCGAATCGCCGTGGATCATACGTAGATCTCCCAGCAAGTGGTCGCCGCCAGCCAACGTCTGGAGCAATGGAAAGCTGTGACCAAAGGCGGTGTAGGCATGGCCACTGCCGGGTGTCGGCATTTGCTGTTCGAGCCAACTCCCGAGTCCCTGCCCCAACGTAAACTCCCCAAAGAGCAAGAGCCCCGAGTGGGCGGTCATGGATTCTTCGGTTGCTGCCACCGGGAATGGCGGCACCGTTTGTGCCACTTCCTTCATCAGCCCCTCCTGCAAGTCCACCCGGTGAGCGAATCTTTCGGACGAGACTATTATACCGAAAACCCTTGTGGGTTGGGCCTTCCCAACAATTTATCGCTACGCCAACCGCGGGAATAGGGCTTCGACTGGCGGGTCTTCACCGCAACGCCTTGCTGTGATTAAACTTTATTACCTCGTTGCGGGACCTGGCGACGATGCTGATGGGCACCATGATCAAACTATATTTTCGAGGTGGAGTATCGGTGCCTAAAAAACAATGTGTTATGATCTGTTTGTGATCAAACTTTATTACCTACGAACAGATTGCGCTTTTAGGGGGGTTGAGTCTCGATGAGCAATGCACAAAAGCGTCTAGCCAAGTACACCGTTCTTCGGCACTTCCCATACCCCAACAGGGATGAGTGCGTCTCCGTTGGCATCCTGGTGTTTCTCTCCAGGGATACGGTGAGGGTCCACATAGCGGATGAGGGCGATCTGCAAAAGGTGAAGGCCATGAACCCCGGAGCTGACCTTCAGGAGATCCTGGATCTGGAGTCCGGCATACCGCAGTTTTTCCGCAAGATGCTGGGCGGCCACATGATCGAGCCAGACCCCGAGCAGATGATGAAGATGCTGGCCGAGTGCAGTACGGTCAGACCCCACGAAAGCCTCTGCAATTTCTCATATACGACCGACGACGATTATTTTTCCGTGGTGGACCGGATCATGAGGTCGCTCGTTCTGCCAACTCGCTCAGGCGATTCGGCATGGGCGGTTCGGTCTTGATATGATCCGCATTGCCTTCGCATCCGACCTGCACCTTGAGCACTACCCGTTACTGGGTGGATTTTGTGGCGATTTTGGTTCCTTGCATGGTGCTGATCTGTTGGTCATTGCTGGTGATCTGCACAGTGCGCCATCTGGCTATCACCTGTTTCTGCACAATCTGCGCAAGCGGTTCCCAAAGCTGCCGGTGGTTTTCGTCCTGGGAAATCACGAGTATTACGGCGGCAGGTTCCCCGACCGGATATCGGAGTATCGATCCATCGTCAAACACGGTGGACATGCCTGGCTTCTGGAGCAGGACTCCATGACCTTTGATGGGCTACGGATATTGGGTACTACTCTTTGGTCAGACTTTGCCGAAGGCTGGCAACTTCCAACCTGCGAGGGCCTGATTGCCGATTTTCGCGTAATAGGGCAAGAGGATGGTGGGCCGCTTCGTGCGCAAACGATTTATCGCGTGCATCAAAAGGCAGTGACGTGGCTGGACCTGTTTTTTCAGGAGCCGTGGTCTGGCAGCACACTCGTGGTCACGCATCATGCGCCAAGCTATCTCAGCCAACACCCAAGGTTTGCCAACTCCACGATTGGCGGCGCTTTTTGCTCCAACCTGGATGACCGCATCCTCGAATGGCAGCCGGATGTCTGGATTCATGGGCACCTGCACGATCCGGTGGATTACCGCATTGGCAAAACGCGGGTGCTCTGCAATCCTTGGGGATACCCAGACGAAGGGCGGGAAGCAGAGTTTCGTATTGTGGAGGTCGGTGAATGATTTGGCTATTCGCTGGTATCAGGTCCAAGAATAGATTGACCTCGATGGTAATTTTATATTGTGGTCAGTATGTGCCATGGATGATTGCTATACCAGATATGCCTGCCTTATATTGCCGGCAGGTGGTACCACCAAAGAAATTCATTGACCAGGAGGTTATTGTATGGAGCAGCAAATGAAGAAGCGGCATCGTCGCACGGCGGAGGAGCGTCTTGCGGATCTTGAGCGCCAGAAGATGGAACTTTTGGAGAAGCAGAAGGCGGCGCTTGCCAAGATCGAGGAGCAGAAGAAAAAGCTTGCGGGCAAAGGTGCTGCGGGCAAAACCAATCTCGAAAACCAGAAGCGTTTCGAGCGCGCTGTGAAGGTTATTGCTCCTGATCTCGATCATCGCCATTACATCGCCATTATTGCCGATGCGGTAGAGAGTGGCTTTGACACCGATGCCATGGCGGACCGTGGTGAGTCGCTCCTGCAAGAGCATGGCAGGGCCCGTCGTGGCCGGCGGCCACGCTCAGCGGCGTGAACGTAACGTAGTTTTCTGGAACCCGGGCGTAAGCACGATATGCCCGTTTCTGGGGAGAGCTAGGCCTGATCAAGTGTGACGTCATGCCAGACCGATCCCTGCGGGTTCCCACTTATTTTTGGCTTTCGGATATTGGGAGAGGAAATCGTGGATATTCAGTTGGTAGACCAGCAGTACCAGCAGTTACAGCAAGAAGCCAAGAGTGTGATGCAAAGCCTGCAGACGCTGGCCGGCAAGCTCAAGGCCGCGGCAGACGGCGGCAACACTGACGCTCGCGAATGGCTTTTGGACCTCAAGGAATTGGCCCTCAACATCCAGACCGAACAGCAGCAGGTAATGGCCGTCATGCAGGCCATGCACCAAGCTGTGCAGAACGACATAACATCCATGCAAGGGCAAGGTCAGCAATGGCAACCTGGCTACTCGCAGATGCCGCAGGCGCAAGGGTATGGCCAGCCAGCCATGCAGCAGGGCCAAGGTGGCGGTGGGTTCCTGTCGAACTTCCTGAACTCTGGTTTTGGCCGCGCCATTGAAATGGGTGCAGGCTTCGGAATCGGCGACGATCTCATCAACAGCATCTTCTAGTCGTAACCCCTCTGGGGTTCCTGCTTTCTCAAGCAGCACCGAACCGGCCATGTGCCGGTTTTTCTTCGTCTGGAGGGCAAAGTGGGTATATTTTTATACCCGGTTTCCGAAACCGGGTATATTTTTATACCCACCTTGCAACATTTTGTAATATTTTATAGGAAAAATACTAACGCAAGATAAAGGGAGTACAGAATGGTATAGCTCGCACGGAAAGCGGGCCGGTGGGGCCCAGGGCATCCACCAGAGCCAGGGTCATTGCGTAAAGCTGTGAATGACGTGGATCACCACCCCAGACCACGAGACCCTGGCCCTCGCGGATGGGAATGGGAGCATAGCGGTCATTCCCGTGGAGCAGGGCAGGGCGCCCGTCATGTTGTCCCAGGCGTTTTACCGTCAGTTCCCCGTCCAGGGCGGCCACGACGATCATCCCGTCTTTGGCCCGCACCGCGCGATCGACAATGAGGAGATCCCCATCATGGATGCCATATTCCAGCATGGAGTCACCAGAGACTCGCAGAAAGAAGGAAGCGTCAGGATGGGCCAGCAAGTGTTCATGTAAGTCCAGGCTGCGCTCGATGTGGTCATCGGCAGGAGAGGGAAACCCGGCAGGGATGCGGGAGAGATATAAGGACAGGGGATGATGCCCGGCGTCCGGATCAGGTCGATAGACGGTGAGTCCTACCCGGGCAAGCTTCTCAATGACCGTCTGATCGAGCATGGGAACCTCCGTTGGATCGGGGATGCTTCATTGTGACTCTGAGGCGTTGGATTTGTCGAGGTTTACCCCTCCTGCAAAGTCCGCTACTTCGGGAATTGTGGTAGAATACCGAAAAAACCTGTAGGAGGATCCATGGCCCAACGGAATTCCCGTGTTCAGGAGTGGCTAGATGTGCTTATGCCTTTGGTTAGGGATTTGATAGGGCAAAATGAGGAAGCCAAGGAAGAAGCCTCTCCTCGTCTCATGATGGAGATGTACAACATCCTTGAGTCTGGCGACCATGAAGTCCTCAATGCCCTATTTGAGACGCTCCGGGCCGATGGTCTCGTCGACGCCTGGCGTTTTTTATGGGAGGCAACAATGAGCATGTCTTGCGAGAAGGAGTACACCAATGGCAAGCATACGGCGCTTGTTGGACTCCCTCTGCTACCAGCGTGGAGAGGCACCTGTACGCCTTTGGAGCGCAAGCATCTGGCGAAAGTGCTCAAGGATGAGGGAGTGCTCGTGGGTCGAGCCAAAGTGGTGTGGTTTCCCGTACCGCAGAGCATCCATCGGTTGCGCGACACAAATCCTGTGACCTTTTTCCGCCTCAACACTCCGGATCAGACAGCGCCGCACCATTGGAAGTATTGGGTGAACTTCACTCCAGACCTGCACGTCCTGGTGGGGCGTGTTGAGCTTTCTGGTAACGGATACCTGGAGTGGCCGAATCTGGAGCGGTTGCGGCAGGCTATGGTGAAGAGTGTCGGCTGGGAGAGCAATAGCATGGGCTACATGGCGCCACTGATGAAATTCCTGGATCTCGACACGGGCGGCATGGCCGATCCGGTCGAGCAGATGATGGTGAACATGAGCCTGCATATTCGTGAAGCCCTGCGAAGCTGGATCACCGAGGACGACATTGACGTGAAGGGCTCCAGGATACTCCTAGAGGAATTGAAGGACGGCAGGATCGACGTCTATGTTCAGGTAAAAAAGCAGCCAAAGAGACGGCTTAGCCGATTGCAGCATGATGGTCCGCCAATCGACCGGGAGCGGTTTTCGCGCCATCTCATGGCGGCACTGAGTGATCTGGGAGTGACGGTGCTATGGAGTGTGTCGACAGGGGGTACAGTCCCACCAGTGAGGTTGCACTAGGAGACGTTACACCTGCTAGATCGCTTCGTGAGGGAAAGCGAAGCGCGCCAGGGTAGGGGAATCGCTTTCTTCCCTCACATAGGGTTCACATAGGGTGGTGGTTGCCTGCGGCCATCCCCTGTTCTAGAATTACCCTGTGATTGCGCCTCTGAACTGTATCGTTCTCCTTCCCCAGCCCGAAGAGAGGCTATATGCCTAATCCCGCTGAGAAAACCAATGAATTAATTGAGTATTTGAGCGGTCTTCGACATGACCGAAGGAAGGGCGACACATTGGCGATCGCAAGGGCCGAAAAAGAAATTGGTTCAGTGAAGCGTGTAAACCCTTCGGGTGGGTTGATGCTTGAGGGCATGTTGGAAACCATCCGGATGCAGAAGGACAAAGCCATTAAAGCGTTTGAATGCGCATTGAATGCTGGTGGCATGAAAGAGACGGTTTTGTGGAATTACGGTTCCAGTCTGTTAAGCCTTGGCCTCTTTGAAGAGGCAGAAAAGGTCTTTCTTCAATTGTCTGAATATCCGCAGATGCACGATATGATTTCCACCGAGTTGTTTCGTATGGGGAAATATCAGCTTGCTGGTAATTTTTCTTCCGTGAACCACCAGGAGCGGGATATTCCGGCAGCCTCAGAACGCTTTGGTCTAACGGATTCAGTGGTGTCTCGCGCTGTGCAGATTGCCGGCAATATGCTGGTCGATAGAGGCCATCTGATTGGCGGGGCCAGAATACTCGTATTGGACGACAGGATAGTACATTATGTTCTTGGATCTGTCGATCCAGAGACGCTGGCCGCGTTAGATTATGATCTGGCAGAATCATTGTTGGATCAGCACATTGATATTGATCGGTTGGTGGTATCTTTTATGGGGTTGCCATCGTGAGTGTGACACCTCAAGATTTTTTGGATCTTGCCATAGAATCTTCAGAGTTAGCCGATTCTGAAATCAATTACCGAAACATTATCTCCAGGTCGTATTATGCAATATATTCTTTGGGTATAGATGTCAGTAAGTGTATGGGGCTACCACAATTTTCCGACATTGGCTCGCATGTGGCATTGCAGGAAGCGTTCAAAACCAGTCTTAACCGTGAGTTGAAGCTCCTTGCTACTCGTCTTCGTGTAGCGCACACCAACCGGATCGTAGCCGACTATCGGCTTGATACGGAAATAACTCGGGAATTTTCCACTCAAGTGCTCACTACAAACAAGAAGATATTCGCTGACCTAAAAAATATCCAACTACAATGAAGAAACAAAACAGATGGTAGGTGTGGAACGCTTATTCTATCTCTACCGCATTTCTCTTTTTTCTTCGATCCCGCTCTAACTGTTTTTTCTTTGCTTCCTGCAGGAGTTCCATGATTGGTTTCCAGAATCCCTTGCAGAGTGTGTGGAACCGTTCTCTTTGTGGATTATTGGGCAAGTCAGACAATTGCTTTAGATCTGCCAAATTTGGGACGGTCTGCTGGTAGTCGGACAGGGTCTTGATATATTCCCTGCGTGCTTCTTTCGGCACCACGATTGGCGGGAGTCCGGAGCGTAGGATGGGTACATTGGAAAGCAGGCGTGCCATGCGTCCATTGCCATCGGCGAACGGGTGTATGCAAACAAATTCCAAATGCAGATCCGCATAGTTTTTTTCTGGGCATTGTCTTTGCGTATCCTGGCTGTTGAGCTTTTGCATCCATTCGGCCATGAGGTGTGGGACGTATTCAGGTCTTGGATACTCCCGCCATTTCTGTTTGCCGTCCTGGTCGATGTAGTTGGTGTAGTTGCTCTCCTTTTTCCAGGCTCCGACAGGCTGGTAGATGTCCATAACCACTTCGGTTTGAACGGCTTTGTGCAGAGCGGAAATCTCTGGTTCCCGAATGTGGGCATTGCGGTCGAGCATGCCATAGATCAAGTCAATCGCCCGTGCGTGGCCAATTACTTCCTCGTGGTCTTTGATGGGCTTGCCGCTGATGGTGAGTCCTTCCTCCAGAACGAAGGCGGTATCTCCCAAGGTTAGGCTATTCCCCTCCAGGGCAGTGCTGGCATGGGTCCAGAGATTGCGGATTTGCGCGAGCAGGATGTTCCGGATATCTGGATCCAGTTCGTCGGTGAACTTTGGCAAGGCATCCTCCACAGGTACTGTCCCTCACTCTGCGAGAGATTTTGCGCTTTTCTTTCCGGTTCGAGAAGCCCGGTCATCGGCAGCCAGGCTCCGCGCCATGGCCCCCTGCTATACACGAATGCGTGTGCAGCAAAGGAATCATATACCCGCATCCCCCCTCCGCTTCGCTATACCAAACCGGTGATAGCGATGAGGAGTATGGGCGATGTCGGCCATGTTACATGCGAATGTGAAGCTGTTGGGCGGCTATGCCCAGCATATCGAGGCGGAGGCGAAGGAGCGTGGTGTCTCGAAGAACGCTCTGGTGACGGATTACGCGCTTCGGGGGATCGAAGCGGCCAGGGAGCAGAAGGACAGTGACTTGCGCTCTTTTGAGCGGCGCATGGTGGCAACCATTCTGGCTGGTCGCGGGGATATCGAGGCTGTGCTGTCGGAGTTGGATACCCTGGTGGCCATGTTCGATCTGTTTGTGAAGCTGATGCTGTTGCATCTGCCGGAGCCGACGCTGGACGAGGCGGAGGCGGTGCAGTCTTCGGCGCTGACCCGGTACGACCGGTTCATCAAGCAGGTAGCAGCCACTGGTTTTGATGGGAGTCGTCCCCGTGCCATGCGGAAGATCGCGCAGCTTTTGGAGGAACGGCTTTCGTTGGAGCGGCTTCCGAACGTAGTGGATGTAGCCCCTAATGAGTGATGCCCTGCACGCCATAGACAAGGCAAAGGCGGAACAGCATGCGCGTCTGATCGAGCAGATGCGCCGGATTCTGGGTTCGGAGATTTGCGCGGTTTTTGAGGATCCTTCTGCTGTCGAAATCATGCTGAACGACGATGGGCGGGTTTTGGTCGAGCGGCATGGTCAGGGTATCACCGAGTTGACTTTGATGCCGGCGGCCAAGGCGGTCAATTTGCTGGGGCTCATGGCAAGTTACCGGGAAACCACGGTGGGGCGTGACAAGCCGATTGTCGAGGGCGCCATGCCACCGGAGTTCCGGCGGGCGCGCTTTGCGGGCTGTATTCCGCCTTTGACGCCAACGCCGACGTTTGCCATCCGGTTGCCGGCAACGAAGATTTTTACGCTGGACGATTACGTTAGTTCCGGGATTCTGACCGAAGAACAGCGCGGGAAACTCGTTGCTGCCATCGATGGGCGGAAGAATATCCTGGTGAGTGGTGGGACGGGCTGCCACGCAAAAGGACATCCTATTTTGATGGCAGATGGGTCTATCAAGCCTGTAGAGGATGTTGTGGTTGGCGATAAGGTTATGGGGCCGGACAGCAGGCCACGGACAGTTGTTCGCCTACATCGAGGCCAAGACCAGATGTACCGGATACAACCGGGCAAGGGTGATGCGTTCGTGGTCAACGCAGGACATATTCTGCCTTTAAGTGGGAAGTCCATAGTTGGAGGCAATCTTCATGAGTTGGAGATAACTGCTGAGGAAGCCTACAAGCATATATCACAACACCCACGTTCTCAACGCTTACGGTGTCTGGTTTTAGACAGCATTGCCTATAAGCTACGCCGGACAGGGATTGAGTCGTTTGGAGCATCAAAGCCGCTTATCGTGGACCCATACTTTCTTGGCGTCTTGATTGGCGATGGTTGCTTGCTCGGTTCTGTTCAGGTGACGAAATCCGACCAAGAGATTGTTGATGAGGTATACAGGCAAGCAGAGAAGTACGATTTGAAAGTGAGGGTTACTACCCACTGGAAAAATGGAAAGCACTCTTACTTCTTGGTGCAGAAAGAGGGCAAGCATGGTCGGAAAGGCGCAAACAGGCTTGTAATGGACATGCGCGCTCTTGGTTTGATGAATAAGCGGGGTTGGGAGAAGTTTATCCCATCTGAGTATAAAGCTGCCGACAGGGAGGTAAGGTTACAACTTCTCGCTGGTCTGCTTGATACCGATGGGCACTACGACCCCAACAATTCCTTTAATTATTACACGGCATCCCCGGTACTAGCCAAAGACGTTGCTTTTTTGGCTGAATCGCTTTCCTTTGGAGTTTGCATCAAGAAGTGTTTGACGAAATCCAAGAAGGCTGGCCACATGGGTTTCAGCTTGACACTATCTGGGAATCTACACGAAATACCAACGCGGATACCGAGAAAACAGGCGGATGTTCGCAAGAAAGCATCTTCCTGGAGCCGTTCAGCGTTTACCATTGAGCCGCATGGGTATGGTGAATACTATGGGTTTGAGATAGATGGTGACCATCTTTATGTGGATGGCGATTTTATAGTCCATCATAACTCAGGAAAAACCACTTTCCTGAACGCCCTGTCCGACCATATAGCAAAAATCTCTGGTTTAGACCAGCGAATTGTCATCATCGAGGACGGGCGCGAGCTTGTATGTAACGCACCCAATACGGTGCAGATGCTCACTGACCCAGACGCCGGCATCGACATGACCCGCTTGCTGAAGCTGACCTTGCGCTACCGTCCAGACCGCATCTTTGTGGGCGAGGTGCGCGACGGGGCGGCGCTGGCTCTACTCAAGGCCTGGAACACTGGCCACCCAGGCGGGCTTGCCACGCTGCACGCCAACAACCCGACCGGTGCACTCACCAGATTAGACCAGCTTTGCCAGGAAGCGGGTGTCCCATCGCAGATGCACCTGATCCAGGAAGCGGTGGACGTGGTGGTGCAGATTGCCCGTGATTCGAAAGCTCCTGCCGGGCGTCGCATATCCGACATGCTGTTTTTGGGCGAGGGGAAGATCTAGCCCGTCCCGGTTGTGGTGGTTGGTTATCTCATATCGCTTTTTCTCTTGGCTATACCAAACCGGATTCGGATTTCACTGCTTTTGAGGGGATAGACCCGTATGTATCAGTTTCTCGTACCGCCACTGCGCGTCGCCACGCCGCCGGCCATTACCGTGTCGGCCCCTCCGCCAGGACCAGACCTGTCGGGTTTCCGCAAGAGTCTGGAGACACAGCCGACACTTGCGGTGCATGGTTTTGGTGTGGCGCATGCGGCGAAGAACTTGCGAAAGGGCACGGTGACGGTTCGTGCTGCTCTTCGGCAGACCTTGCCGGCTGGCTGGAAGGTCTACAGCAAGCCTGGCGTAAGTCTGCAGTTTCCGATCGTGGTCATGGGTTCCATGGTCAAGGAGCACTGGACGCAGGCTTTGCGCGAGGAATTGCGCCAGGCAGGGCTGCACGGCGCGCTGTGGTGGAATCAGCAGATTTTGACGTTGTGGACGCCACCCGTAGAACGGGTCCCGGTTACGGTTTCTGCCGCGCCAAAGCTTGCCGGTTACCAGCAGGAGAAGCTTTCGCCAGCTTCGGCCATGCCGCAACAGGTGACAGAGCCTTTGCCGTCCTCCGGCCACCTGTCTGAATCCTTGCCGCCGAATTTCCATGTGGGACCGGCCAGCGTCGTTGCCATGCCATCTCTCGCCGGAGCCAGCCCTGTATTCGTGTTGAACCGCGGCGACCTCATTTTGACGGATCTGGAGAAGTGGGCGGAGCAATCCGGTTGGACGGTAGTGTGGCAGGTGCCGGAGGACTGGACGGTTCCGAACACCACCACTTTCAGCGGTGGCTTCCGGAAAGCGGTTTCCCAGGTCATCCAGGCGCTCTCCGCCAACGGCGCGAACGTCCATGCGGTGTTTCATACGGCGAACAATACCGTGGTGATCAGTGGCGCTGGGGGTGGGGAATGACGATGTTGGGAAAGGCTATATGTGGTATGGCGCTCGGTTTGATGATGGTTCCTGCGTTGGCGATGGCAAACGCCAACGTTGGCACCATGATCTTCATGCATTCTACTCCAATAAATCATTTTGGCAGCGTTTCTCAAGTGTCGATTGGTGCTAACAACATTGGACTGGAATCTTTTTACTTTGGAAACGAAAAGATACGAATAATCATAACGCCAACGCATCACGGGAAACGGATTCGCGGCATGCGTTACGTTCGAATCGACGTGCAAAAAAGACGACAAATGGTGTGGTCTATCCACCGCTGGATCGCCACTCCTGCCAGTCATCTGGTTTCTCTTGGGGATGGTTATCGCTTTGGCATAGTGGTTACTCACAATCCTCCAGGCAGCATAGCGCATCCAACAGGGAAAAATACGTCATGACTGCGATAAGTGGAGTGACCGTTCACCAGCCCATCACACAATGTACTGGCTTTAACCCAAAGCTGGGTGTCATGTTTTTCCTGTTCTTTCCAGAAACGTACTGACTGAAGGAAATCAGCAGAATGCAAGTCTTTCATTACATTTATATCGTCTGGAGCAGCTATGTTGGTGGCTGCAGCCTGTCCAAATTTGCTAATCATATGAGATACGCATTGGTTGGATTTGGCGCAAGCGTTGTATTTGGAATGGTGACTGGCGCAACCGGAGAGGGAAATCGCAATGACTGTTGCGGTGGAGCTGATGAGATAACGAATAAAAACTTTCATGGGGACAATCCTTTGATCTATGCAATGTGGTTAAAAGGGGCTTCATTGTATGGTGATGGGGAGTGCCCCGCCAATTTCTCGTCTAAGGCAAACGTATGCTCGCCTGCCTGAACGAAGCCGCGACTGCCTACCACGTCCCCGTCTCCGCCATCGAGCGGGTAATGACGGCGGCAGGGCGGGCCAAATCCGGCGTCGGACCCATGGGTATCCCACAGCAATGGCTGCCGGTACTGACTGCCTATGGTTTTTCGGCAAGCGCCGTCCGCAAGAGCCCTTGTTGGGGCATTGCGGCTGGCACCTGGATTCTGGCGGTGGAGAAGCTGTATGCAGATGGAGGGCGGGGAATTTCTGCCCGTGGGCACTTTGTGTACCCCACAGCTTTGCCTGCCATCCCCTCGCGGTTCGTGCGCTGGGCCAATCAGGCATCGGCGGCGACCGGGGTCCCTGCTGCCATGATTCTGGCGGTTGCCGCGCAGGAATCAGGTTTCCATCCTGATGCGGTCAGCGACAAAGGCGCGCAGGGCCTCATGCAGTTCATGCCTGGCACCTGGGTACGATTCGGGCAGGGCAGCCCTTTTGATCCCAGGGACGCCATCTTTGCTGGCGCCAGGTATCTGCGGCATTTGGAATTGCGGCTGAAAAGCTGGCCACTGGCCGTTGCCGGGTACAACGCCGGAGGCCAGGCGGTGGTGGACGCCGGATACCGGATCCCGCCTTTCCGGCAGACGCAACAGTACGTCCCCGCGGTGATTTCCCGATTTGAGCAGTATTCACACAAAGGAGTGCAGTAGATGCGCAGGAAAAACACGTTGCAATCCGCTCTGGCGCTGGCAGTGGTTGCACTCTCTGGCTGCGCCACTTTTCACCAGGTTCACCAGATGCAGGAATCGACCGAGGCGAAAATCGCCCAATATCAGCAGCCTGTACCGCCTCCTGTGGTGACTACGGTGGATACGCCGTATCTGATGGGCGCGGCGGTTGATGTACGGCAATCCACGCCGGAGATTTTGCGGCGGAACATCACCCTGGTTTCTGCCAATCCGCTGACGATTCAGCAAATTGCCGGAAAAATTTCTGAGATCACGGGGATCCCCGTGCATGTGGAGGATCTTGCCGCCGCCAACGAGGGGAAACCCGGAACCTTTCTTCCGCCCTTGCCAAGCCAGTCCGGTGGCATAGGTGGGACTTCTGGTCAGTCGCACGCCGTGGAGATCCCTCTGGACTGGCAGGGAAGCGTTTCCGGTCTGCTGAACATGATTACCGCGAAGAACGGTGTCTGGTGGCATTACCGTAATGGTGCCGTTGAGATTTTCCGCACGGAAACAAGGTCTTTTTCTTTGCCGGCACTGGATTGGGCTACGGAATCTTCCGGATCGATCGTTGCCTCTGCCGGTGCGAGTGGCAGCAGTAGCAGTTCTTCTGGTGGCCTTGGTGGTTCTTCCATGGGGTCTACTGGCGGAAGTGGCGGTAGTAGTGGCGGTAATGAGTCTACCGGCACCACCAGCATTACCAACACATCCAAAGTGGATGTCTGGAAAACTCTGGACAAGGTAGCAGAAACGGTTGCTGGTGGCGGGCAGGTGGTAACGGACCCGGCTACGGGGACCGTTACGGTGACGGGCACTCCGCCACAAGTGCGCAGAATCCACGATTGGGTTCAAGGCCTGTCACGTCAGCTTACCCGTCAGGTGGCGATTACGGTGCACGTCTATAATGTGAACCTCAACAATGAGCAGAATTATGGCCTGAACCTGTCTGGTGCATTCAACGCCATTGCCAACAAGTATGGCGTGAGCCTGCAAGGGGTTGCCCCGCCCAAGACGACGGGAAGCGTTTCGCCGCTTTCTTTGGGGGCAAATATCCTGAGTACGGCCACCGGCGCCTTGGGTCAGTGGCAGGGCAGCAGTGTCGCCGTCCAGGCGTTATCGACCTTGGGGCACGTCACGCAGGTGTTCAGCCGGTCAGCGGTTTCGTTGAATGGTGAGCCGGCGCCGATTCAGGTGGCGCAGCAGACGGGATATCTGGCGGAGAGCAGTTCCACGGCAACCGCCAATGTGGGGACGACCAGCGGGCTGATTCCGGGAACGGTTACGACGGGCTTTACCGCGATGTTCCTGCCCAAGGTGGTCGATGGGAAGATTCTGTTGGGGATGAACATGACCATCAGCAATCTGGTTGGCATACAGACTATCAGCAGCAATGGAAGCAGCATTCAGGTTCCGACGGTTGACAGCTCTACCTTCCAGCAGTCGGTGAAGTTGAAGCCGGGGCAGACATTGTTGTTGACCGGGTTCTCCCAGAATGATGACAGCACGACACACAATGGCGTAGGCAGTCCGTACTTCCCGCTCTTGGGTGGAGGCGCGGATGCCAGCCTCTCCAGGCAGATGATCGCCATTGTGATTACGGCGAGGATTCTTTGATGCCAGGATTGATCAAGATTCCTGGTGACAAACGGGTTTTCGTCGCCGGGATGTATTGGCGGCATGAGGACCGAAAGCCATCGCGAAAAACCTTGCTGGCTGGGGCTCGCGGGACGGACTTTTGGGTGGCGCAACGCCGAACCAAAAGCCGGTCCCTGCAGTCCGGGTTTTCCCGCCCGTTGACGGGCGCGGATTTCCTGACCGAAGGCGGCAAGAAAGCCGCGCTCAACAAGGTCTATAGGGGAACTGCCTATTCTCTTGCGGCGGCTATGGCCGATGTTCTGCAGGAGCCGTGGCTGGGCATTTTCGATCTGGGCAATGGGCTGTACTGGTACATTGCCGTTCGGGACAGCTACGAGATATTGCCAGATGGCGACGCGGTTGGTGATTGGGAAGCTGTAGACAACTTGCGGCGGCAGCATGCCGCTTATGGAGAGCCTTCCGTTTTTCGGGATGGCGGATTGGAGGAAATTGCGGAGATTCTGCGGCAAGGCCCAAAGATCACGCCAGTCGTCGATGTCCGGAAGAATCCGGCCATGCCCGCCATTTTGGGTGGTGGGGCATTGGCGGCTGCCGCAGCCGGCGGTCTGGTTTTTTGGCACATACACGAAGAACAGGTTGAAAAATCGCAGTTATTGGCGCAAGAACAGCGCATCGCCATCGAGCGTGCCATGGCTGCACGCCGCGCGGCAAACCGTGTGCTCCCCTGGGCGGCACAGCCCTTTCCCTCGGCATTCCTCCGGGATTGCATGGGCTTTGCGCAAGGCATTCCTTTATCGGACAAGGGCTGGGGTCTGAAGTCGATTGCCTGTCGTGTTTCCAACGGGCAGGTGCTTGCACAGGAGACCTGGTCCTGGTCGCCCGGGGCGACGGCCCTGTATCGACCCAAAGGACAGTTGCTGGAGCGTGGCAAAACCGTTCTGCAGACACTGCGGGTTGGGTCCATAGCGGCTTCTGGTGACGGGCAGACTTTGCCGGTCCAACGTGCCGAAGAAACTGCCTATGGAGTTGCGCAGGCTTTGGCTCTGGATATCCGCCTCAGCGCTCCGGTTGCGCCTGTGCAAAAAACCTTGCCTGGGGAGAGACCCGCACCAAAGCCAGCGAAAAGCGAAAAACCATGGGAAACGATGAATGTGGTGTTGAAGGGCCCTCTGGCGCAATGGGGTAATCAAAGCCTTTGGGATATTCCAGGGCTGCGATTCACCCAACTGCTGTTCACGCCATCGAAAACCGGCGCCATTACCTTGAAGGCCATTGGGGATCTGTATAGCCCAAATGCGGCTTTTTCGGCACCAAGGTCAGCCATTGCCGTTCGTTCACCAAAAAATGATGTACCGCGTGTTCCCGGCACAGATGTGGTTTCTTCTGGCGGTATGCAATGAGGGCAAAGGAGCAAAAGATGTCTCGCACAAAAAACCATATTTTACCATTGCGTCTGGCGATGTTGTGTGCCGGGCCAGTGTTCTTTTTGTCGGGGACCGGGATGGGATTCGCGTCTCCGGTTGGTGCTGGTGGCAACACTGGCAGTTCGGTCTCTATCCCCGCCAGCGTGTCTCCGGCGACGTTCGGGGCGCTTGCCAATGCGCAGAGCGAAGCGTCCCTGCTCAAGGAAAAACTCGAAATCGCCAAGCTCAAGGTGGAAATCAAGAGAGTAAAAGAAGGGAAATCCTTGGGCAGTAACCAGACTGCTTATCCGCAAGCCATGCCGGTAACGGCGATGCCGAATGGTTCCATGCCGAACGGGGATTCTGGAGATCACAGGCTCCCCAAGGTGGTGAGCATCCTTGGGGGCAGTAACGGGGATGTTGCCGATCTTGCCTTGCCTGGCGGCGGTACGGTGGCGGTGCGGGTCGGCGCCAGCGTTGCTCCCTGGGGCAAGGTCGCCGCGATATCGGGCAGCGGAGTGTATCTGGATCATCAGGGCAAGCGTCTGCTGTTGCCGTTTGTGGCTTCCGATGGCGCTTCCGTTGCGCCATCTGGCAACACCTTCGCTGGTCCATCTAGCGGTGGTGGTGGCAATTCTTTCCTGCCGCCGAATGTCACCCAGGGCATTCCGCAAAACCTGCCTCCTGTTGGCGCTCCGCCCATGCCAAAGGAATAATCGAATGGCAGATAACGAATTTTTGCGCCGCTTTCAGCAGGGTCGCCTACGATCTGGGGAAAAAGATTCTGCGGAACCCCAGGAATCTGCAGGTCCGAAGACTATCGACGAAGCGATTGGACAGCATCCTTTCCCGGACGCTGCGAAAGAGTATGCCGCAATCGACGGGAATCGCCTGTATATCCTGAAGGGTCGGCATGGGATGCCGGTTATCCAGTCCTGGCGGGCCGAATTGGCGCGTGCGGGGTTCACCATAGACATCGTGGAATGCGATATGGAGGCCCTGGCGCAGGTGCGCAGTAGTGTTGCGCAATCCTCGGAAGCCAATCTTTCTGCCGTCCGGCAGGTGCGCCGCATCGTCGCACAGGCCGTACAGGAAAAGGCCAGCGATATTCACTTTTCCCTGCATGGTGAAGCCGGCAAGGGACACATGTCGGTGCAGTTCCGGGTGCGCGGAACCGTCGAGGATCGTATGCAGTTCCCCTTCTCCGAGGGATCGCAGATGATCCGCGCCATGTTCCAGGGCATGGCCGCGGTTTCCGATGCTTCTTTCCGTGAGACGGAAGATCAGCATGCCGTCATCGTCAATCCGGCCCTGCTACGCAGCGACGCTGGCGAAGATTTGGGGTTATCCGGCATACGCCTGGCGCGGGCGCCGTTGTATGACGGCATGAACCTGGCTGCGCGGCTTCTATATCGGTTGGAGAAACCGAGAGAGGATGCCGATCTCCTGGAGCAGTTGGGGTACTCCAAGCGCCAGCGGCACATTCTGTATCGTCTGGCACGCCAGACCATGGGGATCAATCCGTTTACCGGCCCAACGGGTTCCGGCAAGTCCACGACGCTTGCGCAGATGATTCACAGCATCCTGCGGATGCGCCATGGGGTGCGGATCATCACCATCGAGGATCCTGTGGAGTATGTGTTTGGCACGGATTACGTCTGGCAATACCTGATCGCCAACGCCAATACCGACGAGGAAAAGAACCGGGCGTTCTCGGGCAAGCTCAAAACTGCCCTTCGCCAGGACCCGGACATTGTGGTGGTTGGCGAAATCCGTGGTCTGGAGGTGGCAAAAGAGGCGATCAATGCGTCCATTACCGGCCACCAGGTATGGACGACGCTGCACGTCTCCGATCCGTTCATGATTGTGCAACGTCTGGTGGCCATGGGGGTGGACGGATTCTACCTGCAGGATCCCAAGATGTTGTCCTCCCTGATAGCGCAACGTCTGGTAAAGACTTTGTGCCAACACTGCGCCATCCCTGCCGATGAACAGTCCGTTCGGGCGCAAGGGGTCGACATCGAGGACTGGGAGGCCATCAAGACCTGGGTAACGCCAGAGTTTCCCCTGGAAGGGGTGCGGCTCAAGGGTCCGGGATGCGCGCATTGCCGGGGTACCGGCATTGCTGGCCGTACCGTGGTTTCGCAAGTGGTGCCGACGGATGAGGATCTGCTGATTGCCATGGTCAATGAGGGACCAATGGCTGCGCGCCGAAGCTATCTGGCACGTCCCGACGCAGAAATACCGATGGAAGCCCATGCCGTACTGAAAGTGCTGGCAGGCAAAACGGATCCGCGCTTCGTTGCGGAAATGCTGGGCCCTATCGAACCCAGACCGGAGGCTCTGCGGGCTTTGACCCGGGAGGATTTGTAATGGCTGTGCCGGTCTGGTTCGAAGATTTTCTGAAGGCGCTCGCCCACAAAAGCTGGGGCACCAAAAAGCGTGGGGCTTTTTACCGGCGCCTGGCGGTGTATGTCGATAACGGCACGCCTCCCAGGCAGGCGGTGAAACGGCTGCTCGATCAAGTGAAGGGCCGATACAAGGATCCCGATGGATTCTTCGCCCTCATGGATGCCGATGCGATCGCCCTCAGCGAGATTCACGACCGCCTGGCAAATGGAGAAATGTTCTCGCAGGCGCTTGCCGATTGGGCGCCGGCATCGGAGTTGTCCATCATCCGGGCAGGTGAGGGATCTGGAGAGCTTCCGGATGCGTTGCGCAGTGTTTTGCAGGGAAGCGGCATCATTGCCAAGGTCATCTCGCGCATCATTTTTGCCCTGATCGAGCCGGGCGTCATGTCCCTGTTGTTGTTGTATCTGCTGTATTTGATCGGTACCCAGATGGTGCCGCCGATTGCAGAAATCGCACCGACAAACACTTGGCCCTTTTTGGCAAGGCTCATGGTGCCACTGGGCGATATGGCGGTGAGTCCATTTTTTTATGGATTCCTGATTCTCTTTGTGATTTCCATTGTGGCCGCCTTCATTTCCTTGCCGCGCTGGGCGGGGAGGTCCCGCCGTGTGGTGGAGTCGATTCCGCCGTGGAGCCTGTATCGGCGCTTGCAAGGGGCGCAATGGATGCTGGCTTTCTCCAAGCTTTCCCGTGCCGGCATTCCGCAAGCGGAAGCTTTGCAGTTACAGGCGGAGATGGCCACCCCGTGGATGGCAGAGCGACTGCATGATGCCGCCATCCGGGTGAAAAACGGTGCGGAGATCGGCAAGGCTTTCATCGATGGCGAATACGGCTTCCCTGATCGCATCGTGGCCGATGATTTGTCGGCATTCTCTGGCGCGGCGGACTTCCCGCAACTGGTCGAGAAGCTCGCGCGGGAATGGTTGGACGAGACAGAGGAAAAGATCATGGGGATGGTGTCATTACTGACAATCTCCACGACTGTGGGAGTCAACGGGGTGTTTTTGCTGGCCGTTGCCGGAATGACGCAGTTGCAGAGCGTGCTCACGGCGGCTGCGCATTGAGAGGTTTGGTGTATCCGGAATGGGTCTGGCTATACCGGCAGGTGAGGTGTTTTTTTTGGTCCCAGAAAGGAGGTTGTAGGTTATGAACCCGATTACGATGGTGTTCGTCGGCATCGTCTTCGTGCTCTTCGTAATCGCTGGCGTGGTTGCAGGCATCTCCCTGCTGCACGGTAGTGAGGCGGGCACGTTTGTGCAGGACGTGACGACGATTCAGGGCGCGGTCAACAAGGTGTTTGGTGTGCAGGGAAATTATTCGGGGGTCAGTTCAAACTGTGGGTCTGGCACGGCGAACCCACAGTGCGTCATTCCGGAAGCTTTGCAGGCAACCACGCCAATTGGCGGGACTTTCAATGTGCAGTCTGGTGGGGCTGGCTTGCCCAACTATGAGTACGAGGTGGAAGTCAGCGGAGTCAATCTCAGCGCGTCCATCTGCAAGCAGATTGTCTCACAGGTCGATACCGTATCGACGTTGGTTGATGGCACCGCTGTTGGCAATGCCAACAACACACCGACGGGGTCCCAGGCGCAATCCGCTTGCGGCAGCGGCGGGGTGACCTCGCTGGGCTTTGTGTTCAGTAACGGACAGTAAGTGCAGATGTGGTTTGCCAGAGCAATCTGACCACACCACTTATATTCACGGTTCATCAATGAAGGAGCGCTTTTATGGCAGGTCTTGCCGATCTCGATTTTTCGGATATTGCCATCGAGTCGGAACCAGCAGCCTGCCGTTACAAGCGTTTCTCGGAGGATTTGGCGGTCAACCAGGTGCCCAATGCGCTGTGGCCGGAAGTCCAGGCGCTCCGGGAAACGCTTCTGCAACAAAGCGGAAGCCGTTTTCGCATAGAGTTTCATGGAATGCGATTGCGGGTGCAGTTGCGCCATACACCGTATGGTCCCGTGTTCGTGGCACGGAAGATTTCTTCGGCATTACGCAAAATCGACGAATTGGGCCTGCCGGCGCCCATCGTGCAGAGTCTTCGCGATCCCAGACTCCGGGCGGGCTTTGTGCTCTTTTCTGGTGGGCCGGGGTCCGGGAAGACCACGACGGCCTGTGCCCTGTTGATGGATCGCCTGGAAAGAATCGGGGGTTTTACCTGGACGGCGGAAAATCCGGTGGAGTTCGATTTGCAGGGGGCTCATGGGGCAGGGCAGTGCTATCAGGAAGAGATTGGTGAGGACTCCGAAGTCATGCGGGTGCTGATGGATACCTTGCGCAGTGGCGCGGATACCTTTTATATCGGGGAAATCCGCGAAGAACAGTCGGCCAAGGCTGCCTGTCTTGCGGCGGCCAGTGGCATGCTCGTCGTCAGCACCGTACACGCGGACAATCCGCAACAGGCCATCCTCAAGATCGGCATGCTGGCCGGTTTCGACAGCATTGCGCAATCCCTCAAGGCCGTGGTGACGCTGCGGCTGGATGTGCGCATGAGTCCGGCAGGAAGGCAAAAGGTACTCCTGGTGCAGCCATTCTTTGTCGAGGATGAGGCCATGCGCATCAAGATTCGGGAAGGAAATCTCTCCAGTTTGCAGCAGGACATCGAAATGCAGCGCAATCGTGCCGTCATGGGTGGCGCAATCCCTGGCGGGCAGAGAGTCGCTGGCACGGGGATACTCCGATGATCCGGAGAGGGGCTTCCCGCATGGCATCCTGGCGATCCTTTGACGTTGCCTGCGCTCTGGTGAGCTTTGCCGGCTTTCTTTGGTTCGTCTGGCAAGGTGCGTGGTGGATGTCCTTGGGGTGGCTTCTCTCTGCGGTTTTGGCTGCCTGGTCGGCCTGGCGGGACGGGACGGGGAGAATGGTGCGACTGATCGTGACCCCTGCGGATCGCCGTGTGGCTCTCCTTGCAATCGGTCTGAGGGTGTCGGCATGGTCTATGTCTTTCCGTTGATGTTCCTGTCCTTCTTGCTGTTCATGGGGGCCTCCCTGCAGATTCCCTCACGCTCGGGGATCGTGCCGGTGTACAGCCAACAGCCTGCTGATGGAAGTTCTGAGGACAGCGCTTCCAACGTTTATGATTTTATCGCGGTCAGCAGGGCTACCTTGGCCTATGCGGAAGCGAATGCTCCATCCGGGGGGAGTTATACGGCACAGCAGTTGGCTCCGTATATGGGCGGTGTGGCTTTCCCGCCGAACTGGCAAGCACAGGATCAGGGTGGAGATCTGGTCGTCTGGACGGATTCCGCCACGTCGAATGACATGGGCATGGTCAGCGATGAGACAACGAATGATTGTGCGTATGGCTATGTCCAGAATGGCGAGATACTTTCCGAATGCGGTGGCATCGGGATCGGCGCGGCACCTGCAGGCGCTGCCAATGGCGATCTGGCCTGGATGGTTCAGTATCCAAGCAACGAGAACAACTAGGGGGTAACCGGTCATGAATCCAATAGCGATGGTTTTTGTACTGATTGGGCTTGCCATCATGGCGCCTCTGGGTGTGCATTACCTGAACTACCAGAGCCGCCAGACCATGGCGACGGTTGCAGCCCTGCAAATGGCGCGTATCCAGAAAGCCGCCGAGGGGTACATCACCACGTACTCCGCAAACATCGAGGGACAGGCGACGGCCACCAGTCCGGTCACGATCACCATCCCCATGCTGGTGAACACGGGATACCTGCCCAACGGTTTCCAGGCGAACAATCCATACAACCAAACCTGGGAGGTGCAGGTATTACAGCCGTCCGCTGGTCAGTTGCAGGCATTGGTGCTCTCGACGGGGGGGCAGGCTGTCAATACGCAGTCCTTGGGGCTTGCAGCGCAGATTGCAGGCAGCCCAGGCGGTGTCGTTGGCGGCGGAACCGGGAACACGGCGGTTCCAGGTTGTGCTGCGGGTGAGGCTTGTGGTGTGTATGCGGGCTGGAAAGTGCCAACTGCCTACACGGCGGCCCAGCCGGGGCACCTGGCTGCTCTCATCGAGTACAGCAACGGGCAGGTGCAGAACGATTATCTGTACCGTGTTGCGGTTCCCGGGCAACCACAACTCAACCAGATGCAGACGAATCTGGATATGGGGAACAACAATGTCAATAATGCCCAAAATGTGAACGTCAACGACGATGTTACTTTGGGAAACCCCGGAGCAGCACACGGGGGTAGTCCGGCTAGTCTACAGGGACAACTGGGAGTTGACGAACAGGCGGGCCAAGGTTTCCCTGGCGGTTGGGGTGGCGGTATTCATTCCTGGGACATATACGCAAATGGCACGGTTGGCACAGGAGAGAACGGCAGCCTGAATGCGTACATGAACGATTTCAATGGAGGCATAGGGGGTGGCGGCCAGGTAGTTACCAGTTCGCTAAATGGGGCGAACTATGCGTACATGCAATCGCAAAATGGCGGGGCGTCCATCGTGACGAATGGCACGGTTCAGGGGGGCTACGTCAACAGCACAGGTAACGTGAATGCGCAAAATGCCATTACGGTAAATGGCGGGGCCGCGGGATGGATCAATAATCAGGGTAACGGCGCAGTGGCTGGAACCTTCACCGCCAACAATGCCCTAGGGTCGAATTATATCTGGTCGAACGGCAATATTGTTGCCGGCGGTCAGGTACAAGCCAATTACGACGCGACCCTGGGCACAGCGGGCGGCTCGGCCAACATCGGCTGGGGATGTTCGCCGAATGGCGCGATCGCGGCGAATGCCAATGGGAGTGGGCAGGTGCTGACGTGTAATAATGGGTCTTGGCAAGCGATGGGGGGTACCAATTTTAATATCGGAACCACTGGAAGTGCGTCCAGCGACAATGGACAGGCATTCAACCTTGGAAATTGGGATCTTTGTTACTTGATGGGTTCTGCTTGGACTTACAATGGATATGCTGCAGTCTACCCGTCTGGAGGCCCTTATTCCAATGGACAATACTCTTGGCAGGCATATGCTACAGGTTTTAGTAATGGAAACGCTCCAACCACAGTTGCATGGGTGTGCGGAAACTTTTCATAAAAGCGTTCTTAATTTCCAATACCATGTGCGAGTAACCAGCCATATGCGCTCTGTATCCAACGCTGGTTTATCCCTAACTGTTTGCAGACTTTGGTTATTCCGATTCTGTTGCGCTTTATATTATATCTTACCCATGCTTCATGTTTAATTTTGACGTTTTCTAACGTCATCGGAGTCAGGTTTTTGTGATACCCAAATATCGTCCAGTTATCAATGTGATAGACCTTGTTAGGAATTCCGGCGTTATTTTTTATACATTGATTATAGCGTACGTCTCCACGGCGAAATACGACGAACTGATTATGTATAACTGACTTATCTGGTGATAGCCATAGTTTATTGCCGCCACCACCAAAAAACGGGGTCATGTATCCCATATTGCAAGAGACAGGGACTCCTGTAACATTTTCGCTCGACACAACGTTGAGCAACATTGTATTGACGTTTTGAAAGTAAGGACCGAATCCGTAATTGAGATGCTTTTCTTCCAAAAAGTGGACAAGAATATTTAGAGTTCGCTCGTTTTTGCTAACGTTGAACCGCATGCCAGTTCCTACAATAAGGTGGACAGTTAGCATGATATAACACATCAGCGCTATGCCCGGCGCAATACAGAAAGCATTCTGAATTTTGTTTTCGTGGCGGATGTTTGCCCAACATCTATGCACCGATATAGATATAATGACAATCACCGAATAGTAAACATTAACAAGAAATCTTGATGCACCTATGTTTTGCGCAAAACCGGTAACTATGAAGGCAACTAAAATTGTAGATATTGATAGCATGAAAAACCGAATCGTAATTCGCGTGAAATTGTCTTCTGCCACCTTTAAGCGGAATAGAATGAATGCCGTCATCGCTGCAGTTACAGCATATAATACCCACAGCACCATAAATGGGCCGTCGTTGGGAATAGGGGTAAAAGAGAACATCAATAAAAGGCTTTTCGCCAAGATCGGGATGTGCTTTATTAGTAGTCCCAGTGAAGCTATTGGGTCACCATTAGGCAAGAAGATGCCAAAGTAATGCAAGGCCATGCTGACGATTTCACCAAAGACAAAGCAAATGGCAATTATTTTAATTACAACGGATTTTCGGTGTAATTCTGTGTGAAACCACCGCCTTGCTTTCCACGAAATTATCATAGCGGGAATCGTGAAGGCTGCTGTGAACCATGGGTCAGAGATAGTGCCAATGATAACCGTCAGGGCAACCAATAATAGACCATTAGATCGTCCGCTTATATATCCAATGAGTCCGTATGCTCCAAGCAGTGCCCAGAACCATGCGATGTTATGACTGATCGGGAATGCCAATATTGTCGGTGAGCCAACTGTCTGTGGATTTGCGACTAAGGCCAGAAAAAACGCCATAAATCCAGAGAACAATGATTTTGTGACATCTTTCACTATAACAGACGTTATTACTGCGTTTGCAAAAAAAATTAACCATCCTTGCAATATGATTGCGGTTAGTGATGTTCCAAAAATCCAATAATATAGTGTAGCAACAGGCAACAGGCTTAGTATTTGATTGTCTGGTGGAAACTGCCAGTGTATGAGCCAATCAAGCCCATGATTAGTAATTCCGTTGGCAATTATTGCCATTTCCGCAGTATCCGAATCTAGCGGCAGCGTCTGGAACGCCGTTCCCAGACTGCTGACAAGTACTGCGACCGAAAGTACCGCAAACGCTGCCCACAATAGCCAATATTTCACTCTTTCACCCTTTGTTAAGAATTTTGTTCTACACAGGAGTCGAATACTGCCATCACCTCTTAGTTCCTGTTCGAGTGGTACACCTGTCGTACCAAGTAAACCGGCCGCCGCTTGCTCTCCTCATAAATTCGTCCAAGGTATTCTCCGATCACGCCCAAGGCCATAAGCTGTACTCCGCCTAGGAACAGAAGCGTGACCATCATGGACGGATATCCCTTCACCGGGTTGCCATAGACTAGGGTGCTGATCACTAGCCATATGGCATAGAGGAAGGCGAGCAAGGAGACAAAAAAGCCCAGATAAGCAGCTAGTTGTAAGGGCACCTGGCTGAACGATGTGATTCCCTCCATAGCGAAATTCCACAGCCGCCAATAGTTCCACTTGGTCTTTCCCGCATAGCGGGGTTCGCGGTGATAGTAGACGTTGGTCGTGCGGAAGCCTACCCAGGCAAACAGGCCCTTCATGAAGCGCCGCCGCTCGGGAAGCTTTTTGAGGGCTTCCAGGGCAGAGCGGGAGAGCAGACGGAAATCCCCGGTATCCGCAGGGATCTCCACGTCGCTCATGCGATTGATGACCCGGTAGAAGGCATGGGCGCTGGCCCGCTTGAACCAGGATTCCCCATCGCGCGAAAGGCGGACGGCGTTGACCACGTCATACCCCTCCTTCCATTTTGCCACAAGTTCCGGAATGATCTCTGGCGGGTCCTGCAGATCCGCATCGAGGGGAAGGGCGCAATCGCCGCGGGCGTGATCCAGTCCGGCGGTCAACGCCGCCTCCTTGCCGAAGTTGCGGGAGAGATCGATCACCACGACGCGGGGATCCTCCCGGTGGAGGGCTAGCAGTTGCGCCAGGGTGTCATCTTTGCTGCCATCATTGATACAGACCATTTCCCATGGCTCGCCGATCTGCTCCATGACCGTAGATATGCGGGTGTAGAGTGCGGAAAGGTTCTCCGACTCGTTGTGGCAGGGGATGATGATGGAAATCATGATACCTGATGTACGCTGTTGATCACTGAACAAACCTGTTATTTTCCTTTTTCTGTATCACTTGGGCTCCACGATTGCAGAATGGAGAGCCCAAGAGGCATCGGGCCATAGTTTTGTCTGGCCGCCATCCCATTTCTGTATCCTCTTGGTGCCACCAAGCAGCATGTTACACCATCCAAGGCTGTGCCGGCAGCCCCGCCCGTATCCCATTCCCCCCTCGCTATACCGAGTAGAGGCGTGCGTTTCGCCTGGCTACTGGGAAGATCAAGGGGGTTGTATGGGACAACAGATGGTTGTGCGGGAGAAGGTTGGCAAGGGGCGCGGTTTCTGGAAGTCGGCGCTGCCTGTTCTGGTTGGTGTGGGTGCGGCCATGGTGGCCGATGTGGCAATGGCTGCGAGCGGCGGTCCTTTTGGAGCAATCAGCAACTTCGTCCAGAGTAACTTCATGCCGTTCATCGGCAGTGTCGGTGTCGCTGGGGGTATTGGCTATGGTGCCGTCCATGCGTTCAAGCATGACTATGGTAAGGCGGCCATGGGTGTCGGTACCGCGGCTGGCGGCGGCTTCCTCATCAGCCAGTACGGCTGGTTTGGTCAGCAGGCGGGAATCTCGGCGGCGACGATGGGTGCGCATGTGTCGACCCTTGCCCTGATCGCACACGGTCTCGGACTGTAAGGCGCATGCGCGAAGTCCGTTTGTACCAGTCTCTGGTTCGCCCCCATCTCTTGATGGGGGCCGAACGCAGGGCAACGATGTGGAATGCTGTTTTTGCCATGATGGTATACTTCTTTACCATGTCCATCCCCGGCATCATCGTCGCCGTGGTGCTGTTCGTTGCGGCTCAGGCGGTTTTACAGATGCTCGCCAAAAACGATGCGCAAATGATCGATGTGGTGATGCGCTCACGCAAGTACCAGCCATTTTATGGGGATGCCGCGAGTCTGGACGCGCCCTATCGGGATATCCCGCAGACCCAGTCGCCATCGCTTACCGCAAAGCTGCTTTCCCGGATGACCGCCAAAAAGAAACCTGCCAAAAACACGGAAGGGGAACCCGTTCGATGATCAATATCAAGGAATTCCGTAGCAAGACCGAACTCGCGTTGCCGGACCTGTTGAACCCCGCCATTTTGGCGGGGGAAATCGATGTGCTGAATCAGCCCTGTGCCGTTTTGTTGAACAAGGACGGCTCCTTTTCTGCCGGGGTGCAATTTTCCGGTCCTGATCGGGAAAGCCTGTCCCATTCCGGCATCGACCGGCTGCCCGCCGTCGTGAATTCCGCTCTTGCCCGCCTCGATGCGGGATGGAGCGTGCATTGGTCGGCCATCCGTGTGGCTGCAGACGGCTATATCGATCCCGACCGGTGCCACTTCCCTGATCCCGTATCGGCCCTCATCGACGCCGAGCGGCGCCTGCAGTTCGAGCAGGAGGGGGAGCATTTCCTGTCCCGGTATGTTGCGGTATTCACCTGGCAGACCCCGCCAGAGTCCGAGGTCTCCGCCGGACAGATGTTCATTGAATCCAAAAAAGATCACGAGCCGGACAGCTTCGATATCCTCTTGCGCAAGTTCGAAGACAGTCTGCAGTCTGCCCTGGGGATTCTGCGCCAAAGCTTTTTGCTGGTGCCGCTGGATGCCCGCGGATTGCTCACCCATTACCACGAATGTCTGACGGGACAGACGCATCCCGTCAATCCCCCGACCATCCCTGCCTATCTGGATGTGTTATTGGGCCACCACGATTTTATCGCGGGGACAGAGCCGTCGATCGATGGAGAGAATGTCGAAATCGTGACGGTGACGGGCTTCCCCGACAGGACGCATCCGCTCCTGATCGAGGATCTGCACAACCTGCCTTTTCCCCTGCGCATGACGACACGCATGATCCTGCAGGACCAGCAGGGTTCCAAAAAGCTGATTGCGGGCTATCGCGAGAAGTGGGCGAGTTCCAAGTTCTCCCTGCGCGACTATATCAGTGGTGCCATGAGTCAGGGTCAGCTGCGCCAGGACCGCGCCGATCCCTTCAAGCAGGCCATGGAGCAGGAGACGGCACTTGCCGACGGGGATGTTTCCAGTGGCGCCGTGCGCATGGGCTTTTTCACCTTCACGGTGATCTTGCGCGGGAAAGATCACAAGGTACTGGAAGAGCAGGTACGCATGGTGCAAAGCCTCATCAACAATGCAGGCTTTGTGGCAAAGCGGGAGAAAGTCAACGCCGTCGAAGCCTTTTTGGGAAGCCTGCCCGGGCACACCTGGGAAAATGTCCGCCGTCCGGTGATCAGCACCATGAACTTCGCCGACATTTCGGCCAAGACAGCCGTCTGGGCAGGGAGCCCGGACTGCCCGAGCGATCTGATGAAAGTGGATGGGTTGCACCCTGCGAAGGGTTTGCACCCTGCGAAGGGTTTGCACCCTGCAAAGGGCAGGCGTGCGCCCTGCCTGATGTTTGCCAAGACTACGGGAAGCACCCCGTATCGTCTGAATCTGCACGTTTCTGACCTGGCCCACACGGCGATTCTGGGGCCGACCGGTGGTGGCAAATCCACCTTGCTGGCACTCATAGCTGCCCAATGGCTCCGCTACCCGCGTGCCCGCGTCATCGCCTTTGACAAGGGCCGCTCTCTGCTTGCCCTGACGGAAGCCGTTGGCGCCAGTTCCCCTTCCTTCGCCCAGCACTACGATCTGGGCGGGGAGTACAGCAAACTGACCTTCGCCCCGCTGGAGCGGATCGACACAGTGCCTGGCCGGATCTTCGCCGAAGAATGGCTGGAAAGCCTGGCCGTGTTGCAAAACGTTCCGGTGTCGGCGGCTACCCGCGCGGTGATCCATCGTGCGGTGGAAGGGCTCTCGATGGAAGAGGGGAGATCGATTTCGGATGTGGTGAACCTTTTGCAGGATCCGCATCTCAAGGAAGCCATCGGGGTCTACACCGGCACCGGCAAGTATGGAGATATCCTGGATGCCCGACACGACGGGCTGGACATGAACGGTCGCTTTCTCACCTTCGAGATGGACAGCCTGCCGCAAGGGGAGACTGCCAAGGGCCTTGTGGTTCCGATTCTGTTGTACCTGTTCCATCGTATCGAGTCGATGCTGGACGGCAGCCCGACGCTGATCATCCTCGATGAGTCATGGTCGTTGCTGGACAACCCGATGTTTCTCGCAAAAATCCGCGAGTGGCTCAAGGTCCTTCGCAAAAAGAATGCGGCGGTGGTGTTTGCCACGCAATCCCTGGCGGATTTGAGAGACAACCCTCTGTTACCGGTCATTCAGGAATCCTGCCCGACCAAGATTTTCCTGCCCAACAAGGAAGCCGCGTCGCCCAATCTGGTGGAGATGTACCAGTCTTTTGGCCTGGTCGACCGGCAGATCGAATTGCTGGCCGCGGCTACGCCGAAACGCGATTACTATGTGACGAGTCCCGAGGGCCAGCGTCTGGTGTCCTTTGCCTTCGGGCCGGTAGCGCTGGCCTTTTGTGCAGTGTCCGATCCGCGGGACGTGAAGCGCGCGATCGAACTCAAGGAACAATTCGGTGCCACCTGGCCCATGC
The DNA here is from genome assembly GCF_023277115.1 of Acidithiobacillus acidisediminis. NCBI lineage: Bacteria > Pseudomonadati > Pseudomonadota > Acidithiobacillia > Acidithiobacillales > Acidithiobacillaceae > Acidithiobacillus > Acidithiobacillus acidisediminis. Next base: position 2,241,434 of record NZ_JALQCS010000001.1, on the reverse strand, counting down.
AATGGTTGCGCGAGCGCTTGCCGCAAAAGTCCATAGCTGGGTGGACGCAATATCTGGAGACGCTGTATCGGGAGTTTGGGGTCAACTGATGAAGGTGTGGATTCTGTGTTACTGGTTGGCTATGCTGGCACTTTCCATACGAATCCTGTCGGAGCAGTGGCTGTTGACGCGGAAAACTCTTCACGATTTTTGGAGCGACGCATTCCTCAAAGATGGCCGGGCGGGCGGAAGATCACTGGCACAAGAGTTCGCGTTAAGCGTTTTTGGTGAGCCTGATACCCATTGGTGGATGCGCATTTTGTACGCTGTTTCGGCTTTTTGTTCTTATTTTTCCTTCGCTTGTTTCATGTTTGTGGCCTGCTTACATGCCGAAGGAGTAACCTCTATATTTGTGTCGATAGCGGTTCTGTTCGTGATCTCATTAGCAATGCTGGTTACTACGGGAACTCTTCTTCTGCGGTTCACCATCAAAAGTGGAAGGTTGAAAGAACGTGTGGCCGATTTCCGATCCAGGCACGATCTGGCTCTTTGGCGGTATGCGCAAAGCGGCGAACCCTCTGAACTTCCGAGATGGTGGCTATATGGGGTATCCACGAGTGATACGGTTTTTCGATTGCTTGAATCTGCGTGGCCATTTGTACTCCTTTTCCTGGCCTTGGCTGGATTTGCGTTTGGGTTTTTGTCATGGGTAGGGGCGAAGCCCTCTTTTTTGGCGGGCACATCGTGGTTCATCCTGCTCTTGTGGATGCTGATAGGCTGGATCATGCCGATGGATGGGCTGGTGAAATTGGCAACATGGAAAGGCGATGGGAAGTTTTCAGAGGTGTTGCTGAGGAATGCCGCACAAAAATTTTGGATGGAGTAGCCGCCAACAGTGACCGACTTAGTGGACATTTATCCAATAAATTGGCATATTGTCCTTTATGACGGACAGGAAGCTTCCCATCGGCAACGCATTGGAACTCGGCAGGGCCCTGCGCGCAGAGCGCAGGATGCGCGGTTGGTCGCAAGAGGAGCTTGCCCGGAAAATTGGGCGCGATCGCAAAAGCATCGTTGCCCTGGAAAAGGGCGATAACGTCGGAATCCACGTGCTCATGGCGGTCCTCATGGCTTTGGGCAAAGGTCTGGAGATCCGGGCCTATGGTCGGGTCGAGTACGAACGTCTGCAGGAGATTTTTGGCGATGAAGACGGCGAGGGTTAGGCGGTTGATGGTGTCCACGCCCCAGGGCCCATCCGGGTGCCTGGACAAGGAATCCCAGTTCGTCTTCAACTACGACCGCGGGGTCCAGCCGGCATGCGAAGTGTCCTTGACCATGCCGTTGCGTGCGCAAAGCTACAATGCCAACGTGCTCCCTCCGATATTCTCCATGAATCTCCCGGAAGGTTGGCTTGCCTACAATCTGCAACAACGGCTGGCAAAGCTGGGCCCGGTGGACGATATGACCCTGCTGGCGATTACCGGCCAACAACAGATTGGCCGGTTGGCATTCCAGGAACCGGAAGGTCCGCGCTCTGCAAGCAAGCCATCGATCCGGCTCAAAGAGATACTCTCCCTGCCATCCGTAGAGGTCTTTGCCTTTTTAGCAGAGCAATACTTCGACTCCGGTATATCGGGTGTACAACCCAAGTTTCTCGTTCCTGATGCGGACAACATCCGGTTTACCGGAAACACGGCAAACCTGATCGTGAAATCTGGCGGCTCCGAATATCCGGAGTTGGCGGTAAACGAATTTCTCTGCCTCACCGCAGCAAAGCATGCCGGTCTGCCCGTGCCGGATTTCTGGTTGTCTTCCGATCGCCAACTGCTTGCCATAGAGCGTTTTGACCTGGATGCGCTAGGGGCGCACAAGGGGTTTGAGGACATGGCGGTTCTCATGGGCAAAAATGCCGATGCCTTTGGCAACTACAAGTATCAGGGAAGCTATGAGCAGATTGCCAAGGCCATTCAGTTTTTCGGGAAAGAGAATGCGGCGGAGGATCTGCAGACCTTTTTTGCTTCGGTTGCGCTTTCTGTCCTTGTTCGCAATGGCGACGCGCACCTCAAGAACTTTGGTCTCCTGTACGATCATCCGCATGGTGCATCGCCAAGGCTCGCGCCAGTGTACGACGTTGTCACCACCACCGTGTATGCCGGCTTTGATCAGCGGACTGGCCGCGAGATTGTCGACAGGACCCTGGCACTCAAGCTTGGCGGCACGAAAAATTTCCCACTCAAAAAAGAACTCCTGGATTTTGGCTTGAGAGTTTGCGGGGTAAACCGTCCAGATCAGACCATTGACAGGATATGGAGCGGCATGGTTCGGACTGCAAAGGAATCTTTCGATTTGTTGAGTTCCCAGATGCGGGAAAAGATGCTGGAGGAATGGGGCATTGGGAGAGACAAAAAGAGCGCTTCCTTTGGTCTCATTGCCCCCAAACGGAAACCCGATATCGAAATCGAGTGATCCCTGGCAGGGGAGGCAGGTACTCTGGCCGCCACGGGCTGCCGCTATACCCTGTCTGGCATAGACAGGGGGCGGGAGAAAAATTGGTATGGCGTTGGTACTGTTGCTTCTGGTTGGGAGTTTCTGGATGGGCCAATTCTTTTGGTTCCCGGATGGGGATTCGCTGCTGCGTCTTCTGCTCAAGGACGCCGATCTTCCCAAAAATCTGCAAGACCTGTGGGCAATCGATCACTACCGGGCGACCTTTTCTCCCGATGTGCTTCCTCTTTGGCTCAAGCAAGCCATGGTCTACCTGTCGGTGTTTTCTTGGCTGACCTTGCTGATCTGGACCGTTCTGGCTTCCTTGTCGGTTGCCGGGCTGTATCTCAAAAGTCTGGGACCCTGGCCGGCTTGGGTAGCATTCGTGACTTGGGCCATCTCGCAAGCGCTGTTGTTGACGGCGTTTCTTTGGGAGACCTTTTGCTTCTGGAAAAAGAAAGTGCCGCTCGATATCCGCCTCCGAAAGGCACAATGGCTTGCAGCGCACCCCAAGCCTCCCGGGAACTGGCCGGCAGGGCGATTCCCCTGGTGGTTTTGGCTGGATCGCGATGCGCTGGAGACGGTTTTCAGGGCAGGGATTTTCCTGGGAGGCTTTCTCGCCTCTGCCGCTGTGGTTTTGTACTTCGCCTATTTGGCGAAACCAAGGGTACTCACCGCCAGTGGTTTTTGGGAATTGCTGCTCCTCTTGGTATTCGCGGTTTTCGAGTCGGTGGTCCCGCTAACCCTTTGGCTGTACCATCTGGATTGGAGCCGGCGGGATCGGACTTTGTTGCTGTTTTGGGCTTCCAGACAATAGCGCCGGGAAATTTTGGATATCGGAGGAATGGATCTGAGATGAGCCAGGATTTGCCTATTTTGCAGTTGGACCTGGTCGTTCAGGATGAAGATGGCAACACGGAACCCGCCCTGCAAATGCAGATCTTCCCTGCGGTCTGGCCCGTGTTGCTGGAAGCGATGGAGTGGCTGCGGCAGCACCAGGACCAGGATTTTGTGCGGGTGACGCTGTATGGCACGAAAGAGCGTGGCGTACACATCGATCTGAACCGGGAGATGCTGACCAACCTGGTGGCCGAGATTCAGGGGTTCCGGTTTCAGACGCCTTTGCAGTGAGGTTGAGAGTGCTTCGTCACGACGCCAAGAGCCTGGCTTTGTTCCGGGCAATCCACAAAAAGATCACGGCAGCGGACCACTCGTCAGGGGGACCCTTGCCGTACCTACGTGCAGCCCACGATTGGGCGCAACGTTTCTCCCGGGAACGACCCGAGGATATTTGGCTGGAAGAGTGGGTGGAGCGCCTGGGGCGTGCCATCACCACGAAGCTGGATCGGGAGTCGCTGTATGATCTCATGCTTTCGACCTCCCAACACGCGATAGACATGCGCAGCAGTTCGCCCTTTGCGATGGTGCTCACGACCAAAGAGCGTACGGCGGTTTTGTTAGATTTCGAGCGGCAGTGGCGCGAGGGAACCTGGGATGACCGAGGAACAGCTTGAGCATTTAATCCGGTCTTCAGGTGTTATTCTGAAAGACGAAGCAGTTTTTGTTATTGGCAGTCAGTCGATTTTGCCCTGGTTGCGCAAATGGGCTGGCAAACCGCCCCGGAAATGGCCTGGGGTATTTACCCTTTCCAGCGAGGCGGACATCATCCCCATCGACAACGATGAGGAAAAATCGAACCTCATCGATGGGACATTGGGGGAAGAATCCTATTTCCACAAATCCTTTGGCTATTATGCGCAGGGCGTTTCTGTGGAGACTGCCCGTGCGCCGGAAGGTTGGCAAGCTCGTTGTTATCCCCTCGAAAGCCCCAATACCAACGGTATCGTTGGTCATTGCATGCACCCGGCGGATCTTTTCCTTGCCAAGGCAATGGCTGGAAGACCAAAAGATGGCCCGTTTTTGGACGCCATGATCGAGCATGGACTGGTGCAGGAAAAAACGATTCAGCACCTGATCCCCAAAATCCCAGGCTGCACGCCACAGGAACTGCAGAACCTGACAAAGAGCGTTAGCGCCAGGTTCCGAAAGGTGCTGCTGCGGCAAGATCCTCAAAAACTCCGCAGAGGGTCTGGGATCGACGAAGAATAGAAGGATTTCAGATGCCTGAGCCGAAGTGGGTTGTGAGAGCGTGCCACATCGGGGGGTCGCTTTCTCTTGTTTGTTGTGTATGATACAACTGATGAAACAGCGAGAACCGGAGAAGCAAAAATCCACCCACGGTGGCGCAGGCCGCGGGCAGGGTCGCAAGACGAAAGATCAAGTGGTGGGCCTGCGTCGCGTCAATGTGAGCCTCGATCAAGACAGCATTTGCACGCTTCGCGAAATAGGTGCAGGAGAGCTTTCGCTCGGCATCCGTATGGCGGCTGCAGCGGTAAAGAATGGTTTGCCGGAGAAAGTTATCGGTACGGATACGGCTGGTACGTCTTTTTGGGATGGGATTCTTTCGGATGTGCGTGGACTTTGCGCAGATTATGAAGGAATCGTGGTCATTGGTGGGGCTGCCGTCTGGCTGCAGACCAAAAAATTTCTGGGCCAACAGTTTTTGCAAACGAGCCATGACGCCGATTTCTACATGGGGTTGCAGGACTTCTCCATGCTCAAGGATATTGAAGAAGTCACTAGAAATCCCAGGTTGGGGAAACACCAACTGATCAAGAATGGCGTGGACTTCTATATTTATGTCGAGAAAAGCAACGATTTGGCGGTTCCGTATGAGGACGCGAACCGATTCTCAGAGGTGATAGAGGGGATTCGTTGCGCATGCCGTGAGCATCTTCTTGTATTGAAGCTCAGGGCTTTCGAGAACCGTCAGCATTCCGCAAAAGGACACAAGGATGCCAAAGACATCGCAAAGATCTTGGCCCTGCTTTCGGAAAGCGAGGATCGCAAGCCTGCTGCGCTGGATCATCTGCGGGGCGAGGACAGGAAAAGGCTGAAAGAAATAGCAGATACCCCGAAACTGTTCCAGGACATTGCACAGTCCAATGTCCACTTGGCGAAGCAGCTTCGGGGCATGGCAAAGCGAGGATTGGATTATGTCGAAACCGCCCATGAACCTGAATCTTCCCGCCCCAATCGTGTTACGGGATCCTCTCCCGGATATGGGGGCGGCAAAAAACCGCGCCAAGGGCCTGACATCGATTACTGATCTTTGTGCGCAATCTGGCGTCAGACTCCGGGTGGAAGACCCGGATGCCCATGCTTACCGGATTCTGATTTCTGACCATCTGCCGACCTCGAAACGGTGGACGATAGACAACCAGAAAATCCTGATTATCAACCAGGCCGACTTGCCGCAGGACTACCCTGCACTTCGCGCGCTGGAAGTGCTGGCCTATGCCTTCTTCGATTATGATGCCAGGGAATGCCTGTGTTTTCAGGATTACTTTGATCGGGCGGATTGTTTGCCGTCCGCAAGATAGCCGGATCTCCGGCTTCCCACGCTATACCGAAGATAGTTCTCCAATCACGTGGGTGGCCTATGCTCGGGAAAGCTCGTTGGTCCGTTTTGGTTGCGGTTGTGGCCGCACTGTCTTTTGGCAGCATGGCGCAAGCCGATGTCCCCCCGGCGTTGGGTGAGAATGCCAGCGCGCTCAATGCCATGGCGCAGACCTGGCCCGTGTTGCAGTCTGCCGCGCAATCCTATGGACAGTTGGCGCCGTATGCCGCGGCCACGTGGGCAGGGCCAGGGCCAAGAAAGCAGACCTTGTATGGCTATTGGGAACAATGCCACAACACCCGATGGGATAGCGTTACCCAGAATCTGGTGACTGGCGGACTCGATATCGCCGGGGATGCGGAAGCCGAAGCCTACGCGATCCAGGCGGTGGCGATGGATTACCCGCAACAGCTGTCGGAATACCTGGTGCAGTTGGTACAGAGCGGCAATCCGCAGGGCAACGCGCTGGCCAACCAGATCATGGCGCAAAAAGGCCCGTTGCTCTCGGCCCTGAACAGCCTCACGACGCTCCTGAACACCACAGGGGAGCAGTTGGGCAACGCCATGGGCCCCAACAGCACCTTGCAGCCCTTGCCCATATCCCATTGGCAGGCGGGCATTGGCGATGCGCCCAATCTGTCCGCCGTTCAGTACATCCCGGGCCCAAACAATGGTGCGCCGATCGGCTGGGCGAGTTTTGTGCCAGCAAACTCGATTTATGCCAGGCTCCAGGATATCTGCCCAACCGGCACGGCCAGCCTGCCCAGGATTCCCCTGAAAGGGCAGGTGATGCAGGCAGCCAACCAGGCCATTGCCGATGAACCGGATCTTGCCCAGATGGTGCAGCCCCTGGGAACCGGCAGCACCTGGACAGTGCCAGCGATCGACGATGGTTTCTATCCGGAGATGAACACCCAGGTCCGCCAGCAACTGGTTGCAGCCCTGGCGTCTGATGAGACCGGCATTGCCGGCTACATGGCGCCGATTACGCAATCTCTCCTGCAGTACAATCAGGAAGTGCAGGTGATCCAGAAGGAGATTGCAGCGGCGCAAGGGACAGAAGGATGAGGCGGCTGCTCCTCCGGAAGAGTGGTGAAGGCCTCGAAGAGGGGCTCCACCTGCGTTTCGCTCAGATCCCCGAATACCACGCCCAGATCCACCTCCCGCGCCTCGAAGTAGCGGGCCAGCAGCGCATTGGGCACCCGGCGGAAGAATTGACGGTGTTGGTATTGGCTGGCCATGATTCCCTCCTAAGCCGTGCGGTTATAGATTCCGTTGGATTATATGGGATGTTAGTGTACATTGCAGTACATTTGCAGTATTCGCCATATCCGACAAGGGGGAGCCATGGCCGCCAGCAAATCCACCACCTTGACCTTGCGCACTGCCGCCGAGCAGGAGCACCGCAGTATCACCAATATGGTGGAGGTGCTGATTCGGGACTATTGCGCCAAGCACAGCATCACTGTCGTCAATTCGGCAACTAACGGCCCACTCGAAGGAAAAAATAAATGCCCACACTGGAATTCAAGGGAAAGCAGTTTGTTTATTCGCACCACCTCAGTGTGCCGTTTCGTGAGTTGAAGGTAGAGGCCAAAAAGTCGCTGCCGGAGAAGGGCAAGAAGCCCTCGCTCGATGACAACCTGATTATCCACGGCGATAACCTGGAGGCGCTCAAGGCGCTGTTGCCTACCCATGCGGGCAAGGTGGATTGCATCTTTATCGACCCGCCTTATAACACTGGTGAGGAAGGTTGGTGCTACAACGATAATGTGCGCTCACCGCTGATGAAGGAATGGTTGAAAAAGTCTGCGAATCCGGTGGATAAGGATGATCTGGAGCGGCATGATAAGTGGCTCTGCATGATGTGGCCTAGGATGCAGTTGCTAAAAGAACTGCTGTCATCGAAAGGTAGTATTTGGATTACTCTTGATGATAATGAATCGCATCGTTTTAAGATGATGATGGATGAAGTTTTTGGTGTGGATAGCTTCGTTGCAAATATCGTTTGGCAGCATTCAGTACAAGGTAAAGGATATAGTGATATTTTTTCGGTTCATCATAATCACATCCTTGTTTATGGCAAGGAGGATTTTTCCTTTGATGGGCTAGATAGAACAGAAAGCGATAATGTGAATTATTCCAATCCGGATAATGATCCGAACGGCGACTGGAGGCTTGGTGATGTAAGAAATTCACTTTATCGCCCTAATCTTAAATACAAATTGAAAACTCCATCGGGTAAATATATTGATCCGCCTGAAAATGGTTGGCGATGGAAAGAAGAAACGTTTAGAGAGAAAATAGCCTCAGGTGAGGCAAGTTTTATCGAAAATGAAACAAAGGTTATAAGAAAAATATATTTAAAGGATCAGGATAAAAGAGCGCCAGAAACTATATGGCACGCCTCTGAAGTTGGTAGTACAAGACATGCAAGTAGTACTTTGAAACAAATGTTTGATGGGAAGTCTCCATTTCCAACACCAAAGCCAGTTGAGTTAATTCGACGAGTATTAGCATTAGCGACGGATGAGAATTCAATTGTATTAGATTCATTTTCAGGCTCAGGCACAACCGCCCACGCCGTCCTCGAAGCCAATAAAAAAGACGATGGCAACCGCCGCTTTATCCTCGTCGAATGTGAAGACTACGCCGACACCATTACCGCCGAGCGCGTACGCCGTGCAATAAACGGCTATGCTTTTAAAGGCAACCAAAAAGAAGAACTCTTCCGCGAAAACATCACATGGAGCACATTTGAGAAGAAGCAGCAAAAGGTATTGGAGCGCATTGCCTCGATAGAGAATCTTCAGGGTGGGGATTACGACAAGATCCAAAAAGAGATTAAGGATGGCGTGCTGACCGTGACAGGTGAGCGCAAGATCACCGAAAAGACGCCGGCGCTGGGTGGCAGCTTTACCTTCTGTACTTTGGGAGAGCCAATCGATATTGAAAGCCTGTTGACCGGTGAAGGCTTGCCTGGTTACGAGGCCTTGGCCCGTTATGTGTTCTACACCGCCACCGGCCAATCATTAGAGAATGTTGCCAAACCGGCGGCGGATGGATTTATCGGTGAAACCGAGTTGTTCCGTATTCATCTTCTCTATCAACCCGACAAGGAATGGCTGCGCTCCAACGAGGCGGCGCTCAATGCCGAGCGGGTGGAGGCGATAGCCAAAGGTAACAAGGGTGGTAAACGTGCCATCGTCTTTGCCGTGGCCAAGTTCATGAGCCAGAAGGAACTCACCAAACAGCGCATCGAGTTCTGCCAGTTGCCCTATGCCGTTCACCGTATCCTGGGGGATTGAGCATGGAGCTAAAGGAGTATCAACAGGGAGTATTGCGCAAAACCGACCGTTACCTGGCTGTGCTGGCGGAAAAGCGCGATGATGCGGTCGCCATTGTGGAGTTCCAGCGCAGCCGGGGCAAGGAAGCGAGCTTGACCAACTACCCACGGGAGGCGTGGGACCAGCTCAATAATGAGCGGGTGTTGCCCTATCTGCGCGATAACCAGGGTAACGCCGTCGTAGCGCAGTATCTCTCCCGTTATGACGGCCTGCATCGCTCCATTCCGAATGTATGTTTTAAGGTGCCGACCGGTGGAGGCAAAACCCTGCTGGCGACGGCGACGATAGAGCGCATTCAGGCGGATTACTTTAAGCGCCAAACCGGCTTTGTGTTGTGGGTGGTGCCGTCGGATGCCATCTACAAACAGACCTGGAAGCAGTTGGCCAACCGCGAACACCCTTACCGTCAGATGCTGGAGCGTGCCTCCGGTGGGCGGGTCAAGATGCTGGAAAAAAATGATGCATTTACCCGGCGTGACGTGGAAGAGCAACTTTGCGTGATGTTGTTGATGTTGCCTTCGGCGGCACGTAAGTCCAAGGAGACCTTGCGCCTGTTTCGGGATAGTGGCCGGTTCACTTCCTTCTTTCCCATTGAAGATGATAGCGAGGCGAATAATGCCTTACTGAATCTTGTGCCCAATCTGGATGAAAACGACTTGGCCGACTTTGGCTATGCCAATGGTGTGCTCCCAGGTGTACGATCAGTGAAGATGAGCCTGGGCAATGTATTGCGCCTGGTTCAGCCGGTCGTGATTATCGATGAAGGCCATAAGGCATATTCTGATACGGCACGGGATACGTTATGCGGGTTCAATCCGCGCTTTATTGTTGAGCTTTCCGCTACTCCCAATACCAATGGCAAGCATCAGTCCAATGTGCTGGTGAATGTGCCGGGGCGCGACCTGAAAGATGAGGAGATGATCAAGCTCCCCATCAATGTAATCAACGAAGACAAGGGTGGCTGGAAACATACACTTTCCGTTGCCCACGCCTGGCTGGATGAATTGCACAAAGAGGCACAGGCGCTGCAAAACGAAACCGGGCGCTATATTCGCCCCATCATGTTGGTGCGGGTAGAGCGTACCGGTAAGGAACAACGGGATAATGCCTTTGTGCACGCGGAAGATGCGCGACAATATTTACTGGAACAGCTAGGCGCAAAGGAGGAGGAGATACGCCTTAAAACCTCCGAGACTGACGAACTGGGCGATGATGATCTGCTGGTGGAAACCTGTGCGGTGAAATACATCATCACCAAAGATGCCCTGCGGGAGGGTTGGGATTGTCCCTTTGCCTATGTGTTGGCGATACTTTCCAAGACCACGGCCAATACGGCCTTAACGCAAATGATAGGCCGAGTGTTGCGCCAGCCCCATGCCCAGTTGACGAACTATCAGGCCCTGGATGAGTGTTACGTGTACACCTTTGACCAGGATGTGACCGAGGCGGTGAACGGTGTGCGCAAGGGCTTGCAGGATGAAGGTATGGCGGATCTGGCCTCATCCGTAAAGGCCGGGGATAGTTCGAGTAGCCAGAAGCAGGCGGCAAAGCGCAAGACCATTAACCGAAAAAATAAGTTCGCCAATCTGCCCCCGATCTTTTTGCCTCGCGTGCTACACAAAGACGGAAGCCCGGCAGGCTATCGTGCCCTGGATTATGACCGGGATATTTTGGGTGAGCTGGATTGGGAGTGCTTTCGCTTTCTTCAGGCCGAAAGTGTCAACGTAGAGGCGGATGAAAAGCTACAGCGCACCATAGCCCGTATTGATATTGATAAAAAGGGCAAGGAGGGTGGCCAGACGGTGCTGGATTTGGCGCAGGAAGAGCGCCAGCGTATGCCGGATGAGGGACTGGATATTCCGTTTCTGGTGCGCCAGTTGCTGGACGTTGTGCCTAATCCTTGGCAGGGGATGCGTATCCTGGAAGAGACCCTGGAGAGCCTGCGAAAACGTGGAGTGAGTGAAGAGCGCATCTATGCGAACCGCCTGGATCTGTTACAGGTAATGAAACAGGACTTGCGCCAGCAGGTGAGCGAGGCTTCCGAGGCGTTGTTTCGTAGCAAACTGAAATCCGGTGAAATTAGTTTGCGCCTGGTTTCATCCAATGACCCGGAGTTGAACTGGCGATTGGCTGAAACCCTGGAACTGGATGTGCTGGATACCGATCCATTGTTAAGAAAGAAAAACGGCGAGCCCCTGGAGCGTAATTTCTTTGAGGAGGTGTATCTCAAAGAGTTTAACGAGCTGGAGAAGAATACCGCCTGGTATCTGGATGACCAGGAGAGTATTTATTGGTGGCACCGTATCGCAGTAAATTCACGTTCCTATAGTGTTCAGGGTTGGCAGCGCCAGCGCGTTTTCCCTGACCTGCTTGCCTGCGTGCATGGCACGGAAGATGGCAAGTTTCGTTTCTCAGTGCTGGAAACCAAGGGAGAACACCTCAAGGGCAATGATGATACGGAATACAAGCGCAAGCTGTTTGAGTTGCTGACTGAGTGTGCGAAGACGGCAGTGAGAGCCGGGGAGCTCCATCTAGAGCATGAGCAGAGTGAAATTACCTTTACGATGCTGCTTGAGGATGGCTGGAAAGATCAGATTGTTACCGTTTGCTAGACAGTTGTTTGACCGCCCGTCACGCCGCTTGCAAATAAACCCCGCAACCGTCGCGCCGGGCTAGGCCGTGCCAGGATTCGGGGCCGCCAGACTGCCTCCGCAAACTCCGGCAGACTGGCTCCGTGGTTTCGGTCGTAGTGCGAACTGCCATACTTATCCCAGAGTTGGGAAGGTGATACGGTTCAGCGCCAACCTGTTCTCCGATGCAAAAGAGTCGGAGGGGTGCTCGGGCAGGCAAACAGAGGATGCGGAGGGGATGGCTATGGCGAATGTGAGTGATGTTGCCGCCTATATCCTGCAAAAACATGGTCGCATGACAACCATGAAGCTTCAGAAGTTGGTGTACTACTCGCAAGCCTGGTCTTTGGTGTGGGATGAAAAGCCTCTGTTTCAGGAAAGAATAGAAGCTTGGGCTAATGGCCCTGTGTGCCCGGACCTGGATTCTCAGCACCGTGGCAAATATGTTGTCAATGCTGGTGAGATCAACGGTGATGCTGGCGCTTTAACTCCAGTCGAGCTTGAGACTGTTGATGCTGTTCTCAAATACTATGGCGATCAATCTGCCCAGTGGCTGATTGATCTGACCCAGTCGGAGTCCCCTTGGAAAGATGCTCGTAAAGAATATGCCCCTGGAGATTCTTGCACAAATGAAATAACCCACTCCAGCATGGCAGAATATTACAGTTCGCTTTAGAGCGATGGCGAAGAAGCCTAAGCAACCCTCCAGATCTGCCGATCCTTGTCCGACTAAGCATCCGCATATTGGTGCTTCAGGGAATCAGCGTTTTTCCTGGCGATCAGCAGGTCTAGATTTGGATGGGCCATTTGGCTGGGGTGAATATAGCGCATCCCGCAAGGCTTTCGTTGCCTCCTCCTCTGTCTGCTCCGCATCCCTTCTGACCCCCGCTATACCACAAGAAGTCCTATGTGGTTTTCGGGAGGTCAGCCATGCACACACGTCGTTTTCTTGCTACCTTGGTGGCACTCGCCTTGCCCTTTGCTCCGGCATCCGCCTTTGCTGGTGGTGCCATGACTGGCGGAGCGACGCTCCCCGAGCAGATCGTGCAGGAAGCAACAGCCATTCAGGCCAAAATCTCTGGCGCCGAACGGCTGGTCGAGCAGATCCAGCAGTACGAGAACATGGTGCAAAACATGACCACCCTGCCGCAGAGTCTGATGAACCAGGTGCTGCAGCCGGTGGATCAGTTGTACGGGATGGTGGGCCAAGCCCAACAGCTGGAAACCAATGCCATCAATATTGGCAACCAGTTCCAGAACCTGAATGCGAGTTTCAATCCGCAGATCACGGCCGAGTACAGCCAGAACTACGAAAGCATCAGCCAGGGCCTCAACAATGCGTTGAATACCCTGATCCAGCAGGCGGGCATGAACCCCAGTGCCTTCACCAACCAGGCGCAAGCGCAGCAGGCCATTGCCAATGCCATGCAAAATCCCAATAGCCGCAACGCCTTGCTGCAAGGGGCCGTTGCCGTCGGGCAGGCGACCGTATCGTCGCTCACCCAGACCAACCAGTTGTTGAAGGTGCAGGCGGCAACGGAAGCGGACTGGGAAAAGGCGCAGTTGGCAAACGATACGCAGGAGGCACAGCAAAGCCAGCAGGTTGCCAACGATTTCTTTGGGACATCGCAAAATCCCGGGACCATTTCCACGCAAGGCGGCACGTTGAATTCAACCGGCAATCTGCTAAGCAGTGAAGCCAATCAATTAGGGTAAGGAGATCAATATGCGCCGCTACTGGGTCATCGTTCTTTCTCTCCTGATGCTTCTGGTCGCTCCGGATGCCATGGCTGCCGCGCAGATCAATGGTTCTGGAGCCTCTACGATTCTGAGTGATTTCAATGGAGAGGCCACAAACTGGTATCAAAGTCTGAAGTCCATTGCGGAAGGCATATTTTATGTGCTTTTTGGCATCGACTTTGTATATCTGGTTGCACAGTGGCTCATTGGCGGTAAGGATGTGCACGAGATTTTCACCTCCTTCATCAAGAAACTGTTGACGGTAGGGTTTTTCTACACGGTTCTCATGAACGCATTTCCGCTGATTTCCATGGTGGAAAATGGATTCAAGGGTGCCGGGGCCAGTGCCGGTGGTGCTACCGGCGGTGCGCTTTCCTGGATCTTCACGACGGCGGGAAATGTGTTTACGTCCTGCCTGGCTGGGCCGAAAATAAAGCCTCAGCATAGTAACGTTTTGCAGAGCATCTGGAATACGATTACCAACGGCCCGCATACCCTACTGGTGGACTTCCTGGGTCTTGCCGTAGGCATCATCGTTGCCATTGTGGCGCTTATAGCGATGATCTATCTGGCCCTCGAATATCTGGCCATCCAGATCGAGGCGACGATGGTTGCCTCGATTGGCGTCATTATGCTGGGCTTCTCAGGTAGCCGCTGGACAGTGCAACATGCCGAAGGATACCTCAAGTATGCATTGTCTGTGGGGATCAGGTTTCTGGTGTTATTGTTATGGATAGGATTTTTGCAGCACCACGCAGGAAGCATCATCACCAATATCCTGAATCAGGTTTCCAATGAAAGCATTACAGGCATATCAAATCATGTGGATTCCACGTTGATAGCGTATGCCGATGTCCTGATCTTTGTGCTGCTCATTGCCTGGCTGACCAAGAAGCTGCCGAGCATTGCGGCGAGCGTCATGACGGGCAGCTCTTCGATGTCTGGTGGTGATCTCATGGGTGCTGCGGTTGCGGCGGGTGCGGTTGCGGCGGCGGCGGTTGCTACGGGTGGTGCTGCCCTGGCTGCCGGTGGTGCGAGTGGTGCTGCTGGCGCCATGACCGGGGCACAGGCGGCCAGTGCCGCGGGTGGTGCCGGCGGAGCCGCCGGCATGATGTCTGGCGCATCCGGTGCCGGCGGGGCTGGTGCCGCCGGCGGGGCCGGTGCGGGAATCAGTCCGGTTGCCGGAGAGGGGATGTCGTCAGCCCCTGGGTTGGAAAATGCGGTGGATGCGCCGCAGGTGGAAGAGAACCCCCTGGCAGGCTTGCCGGAGAATACGGTGCTGGCGCCCGGGGATACCGGGACTGCGTCCGGTAGCCAGCCTACCAAAGCTGGCGTCACCAAGTCTGGCAATGCTTCTGCCAATCCCTTGCCATCCGCAGGATCTCAGCCTGCCAAGGCATCGACGTCCAGCGACGGGACTGCGTCCAGTAACGGGACTGCGTCCAGCAATAGTGATGCAGGCGCGAGCGCCGAGGCCATAAGTGGCGAGGCCACAAGCAGTGGCACCACGAGCACTGTGGATACCGGCACCACAGGCGGTGGTGGCGGTAGTGGCACCGGCAACACGCCTACCATGACGCCCGAGCAGGCGGCTTTCCATCAGGCACTCAAACAGGCGATAGCGCCCATGAACGAGCACTTGAGCGGTATCCGCGAGACAATGGAGAAGGCGAATGCGCCGAGGGAGAAGACACGCGGTGAGAAGATCGAGGAAAATGTAGACAAGTTCTTGAAGCATCATGGACAGGCTTCTGAAGCGCACCGTATCGCAGAAAGTTTGGTGTCCCCTGGGAAAGCAGAAAATACTAGCCTTACTGCTGGTCCTTTGAACTTGAAACACAGTGAGTGATGCGCGATGATGGCTGACGAGACAATCCGTGCAATAGGTGTCAAGGCTCACAGTTTCGGAGGTCGCCATGAAAAATTTTAAGTACATTCTGCTGGTTCTGTTCTTCACTGTTCCTGTGTTGATCCATGCTCTGCTGAATACTGCTTCCCTGCACGGCGTAGGTGTTATGCTGGCGTATGTAGTTCTTGGGGTCGTCATTTTGGGCGCTTTGGGAGTCGTTTTTGTGTTGCCGATGTTCGGTAGCTACAATCCCCACAGATTCCCCCAAAAGAATGAAAGCGATTCAGACAAGGCCCGCCGCGATAACATGGTTCGCATGGGCCAGTATGACAGCTGGCATCGCTGGTAAAAACCAACACCACCCCGCCTCGGCGGGGTTCTTTGTGCTTGATCTTGGGTGAGCCATTCTGGTGATACGCGATGATGGCCGACGAGACAATCCGCGCAATGGGTGTCGAAACACTGCGAAAGGATGGCTGAAATGAAGATCAAGATTTTTCTCGTTTGGTTGCTTGCCATAGGTAAGCGATCTCTGACCGGCGTTCTTCCCTTCTGAGCAGGCATTGCCCAGCATGGCGCCATCGTTCTTGTAAAGGATTGGCGTCATGGAAAACACCCCAGAAGATAGCGGCAAGGTTCAGGCCCGGACGGAGGTCTGGCAGCAACGGATGCAGGAATACGAGGCTTGTGGCCTTTCTGCCCGACAGTTCTGCGCAGAACACGGACTGTCCCTGCCGCAGTTTTATTATTGGCGGCGTCGCCTGCGCCTGGAGAGCGGTGGCGTGGTAGCTCCCGGGGATGATGGGGAGGCGATGGCTCCTGCCTTCGTGGAATTGGGCCTGGGTGCTGTGCCACCATCTGCAGCGCGGGCGCTGCCCCTGGAGATTCGCCTCGACCTGGGGGGTGGCTGCGTCCTCTCGATTCGGCGAGGCTGAGGGATGTTCTTTCCGGAAGGACGCATCCGGGTCTTTCTTTGCCGGGTGCCGGTGGACATGCGTAAGTCCTTCGACGGGCTCTCGGCCTTGGTGCATCCGACCTTCGCCCAGGATCCCCTGTCCGGGCATTGCTTCGTCTTCGTGAATCGCAGGGCGACCCAGATGAAGGTGCTGTATTGGGATCGAACGGGATACTGTCTCTGGGCCAAGCGCCTGGAGCGGGGTGGCTTTTGGTCGTGGCGGCATCCCCCCAAAGCGGAGATCGACTGGACCGGTCTCAAACTCCTGTTGGAGGGCATCGATGGCGTCCAAAAAAGGCGCCGTTATCGGCACCAAAACGGAGAAAAATTCTCCTGAAACCCGCTGAAATGCTTGCGATATTAAGCAGTTAGTGTTATGATTCTGCTATGGATTTGGCAGAATCTCCCACCCCCAGAAACTACCCCGAAGCCCTCGCTGCCTGGCAGCTGCAGGTCGAGATCAATGCCACCATCCACAAGAAATTTGAAGCCCAAATCCAAGGGCTCCAAAGCCAGCTCGATTGGTTCCGCCAGCAGTTCTTCGGCCAGAAGAGCGAACGGCGCGTCCCTCCGCCTCCGGTCGAGCAGCTGAGTCTCGGTCAGGAGTTTTCTCCGGCGGAAGTCGCACCTGCGCCTCTTCGTATCGTCGCCGCCCATACTCGCGCCGCGCCCAAACGGCCGGAAGATCGGGCCGAAAGCCTGCCCTTCTTCGATGAGAGCCGGGTACCTACCGAAACCATCACCCTCCCGGCTCCCGAGATCGCAGGCCTCGATCCCGACGCCTGCGAGATCATCGATACCAAGGTCAGCTACCGCCTGGCCCAGCGGCCAGGCAGCTATGTCGTCCTCAAATACGAGCGGCCGGTGGTCAAGCTCCGGGAATCGGAGACCCTGCACACCGCCCCGGCTCCCATGGGGGTTCTGGACGGCAGCCGGGCCGATGTCAGCCTGCTGGCGGGAATCCTGACGGATAAGTTCCTGTACCACTTGCCGCTCTATCGGCAGCATCAGCGGATGGTGGCCCAAGGCCTGCGGGTCAGTCGCTCTTGGCTCACCGATCTCGTGCAACGGTCCATTCTGCTCCTGTCCCCCATCTATACGGCCCAGTTTGAGAGCATTCGCCAGTCTCGCGTGCTGACTATGGACGAGACCCCCATCAAGGCGGGACGCCGGGAAAAGGGCAAGATGCACCAAGGGTACTTCTGGCCGGTCTTTGGCGATGCCCAGGAGATCTGCTTTCCCTATGCCGAAAGCCGGGGCACCATCCACATCCGGGAGCTCTTGGGCCCCTTGGCGCCGGGTACGGTGCTCCTGAGCGATGGCTATGCCGCTTATGCCCGCTTCCAGAAAGAAAACGCGGGGCTGATCCATGCCCAGTGCTGGGCCCACAGCCGACGGGAGTTCGTGCGTGCCGAGGCCCACGCCCCGGAAAGGGTGGCCGAGGCCCTGGAGCAGATCCGGGCGTTCTATCGCGTCGAAGATGAGATTCGCAGCCAAGGATTGAGCGGTGCGGACAAGCGGCACTATCGCTATACCCATAGCCGCCCCCGGGTCGCCCAGTTCTTCACTTGGGTCGAACAGCAGCTGACGGATACGGCCTTGCTACCCAGCAATCCCTTCACCAAGGCCCTCGCCTACGTCCACAGTCGCAAGGGGCCGCTGCAGGTCTTTCTGGAAGAACCTGACGTGCCCATCGACACCAACCACATCGAGTGCCAGATCCGACCCATTCCCTTGGGGAGAAAAAACTGGCTCTTCTGCTGGACTGAACTTGGTGCAGAGCATCTCGGTATCATCCAGAGTCTGCTCAGTACCTGCCGCCTGCAGGGGATCGATCCCTACGATTATCTCGTAGACGTCCTGCAGCGGGTCGGTCAGCATCCGGCCAAGGACGTGGCCCAACTCACCCCTCGTCTGTGGAAAGAGCACTTTGCCCAGGCACCCCTGCGCTCCGATCTGCACCGCTTCCAGCAACACCGCTGATTCCACCGCCCACCTCAATCCCGACCAGGCAATAAGCCATCCTGCCTCATGCCAATGGAGGGGGGAAGAACGCCGCTGAGAGACCGGTTACTGCCATAGTGACATTGCCGCTTTACATGGGTATTCCTGTTGTTGGCAAGTGGTTGGTCGTCATTTTTATCGCTGGGCCTATGCTATTACCGATTCTGAAATGGGCTTTCTCGTATCACGAAGGAGCGGAGCACCTCAATTTTCAGTCATCCAATACGAATGAAGTCAGTCGCGCTTCCCAGCAGGAAGCCATGAATCAGCAGGATATGCTCGCCCGACTGGACAGTCGTTTCGACTATAACGGCAAGTATCACTAGAGAAGTCACCCCGCCTCGGCGGGGTTCCTTTTTCGTCCCTTCTGGCTCTCCCTACTTGCGGGCAGGGACTGCTGACGAGACAATCCGTGCAATAGGTGTCAAGACTCACAATTGGAGGTACCGATGAAAAGCAGGAAGTATCTCATCCTTATTCCGTTTTTGGTTTTTCCTGCGTTGAGTTACGCTGCGCATAACGAAACGGAGAACGAGAAGCAAAGCCAAATTGTTGCTCATGATTTCCTTGGTCCAAATTCCAGTCAACAAACCATAATCACGAAGGGTGGGACATTGCGTTCGACCGGCAATTTGTTGACCATGGAAGCCGACAAATTAAATGATTTGTACAAGCCTAAGCATAAGCCTAAGTACAAGAAAAGCATCGAGAAAAGCATTAAATAGGGGATAAACTGCTTAGAAAACCGGACAGGTCTCTTTGTTTTTGTAATGGCTAAAGCGTATAGTTTTTTTCTAGCTCGTCTGCCATGAGCAGAAGGAGTTACGAAGCCCTTGCACATCGATGTGCAGGGGCTTCAGCTTTTTGCTCTCCACCCTATCCCTCACCCCTGACGCTATACCACCTCAAGGGATGCATCCTTGGGGGATATGTTGCGGGAAGATCAGCGAGGAAACAGCCTTGACCAACGCGGATTCGCAGAACAACCTGCGCCTGGCGATCCGTGAGAAGTTCCAGTCGCAACGATCCGAAAAACCGGAGTGGACGATTCGCTAAAAACGAGAGTGTGTCATTATGCAATTTTTGTATGAGTCGGAAAGAAACCAGATTCGAGAACTGCTGCGCCAGCATGGCGTTGCCGATCCAGACCATCGCGGAGAGGAATGCGACTGCCACCTGGTTTTTGAGGCGTTGCACGTTCTGGCGGACGGTATACCGGAGCGTTTGTATGCCATGATTCACCCGGCAGGGCCGAAGCGTCACCAACACGCAAGTGAAGGATTCACTATGCTTTGGTTTCTGAAAATCGCCAATCAGGGTGCGATGGCCTGCGACGGCTGATCGCGCCAGAGAAACCCCTGCCCATATTCGCAGCCGATACCTTTGGCAAAGGCGAGTTGGTCTGGGGTTTCGATCCACTCGATGATGCTGCGGGCGCCACGCAGGCGGGCCAGGCGCACGATTTCCGCGATCACGTCCCGCGCCCAGGCGTCGTGCAGCGCCCGATGAAAGAATTCTCCATCGATCTTGACCCAGTCCGGGGCGGATTGGGTCATGCGCCAAAGCCCGTCGGCACCCGAAGAACCCACATCGTCGATGGAGATCTGCACGCCATACTCCCGTCGCAGTCCGTCCATGAACTGAAATCCTTCTAACAACACAGGCTGGTTTTCTGTCCACTCAATTACCAACCCAAGGCTATTTTCTGCACATCGCCTTGCAAGCGAAATCCAGACCGGTTGAAAGTGCCGGTTTGCCAGATGTTCGGAATTCGCATTAACGGCTATCCACCGGTTTTTCCCGGGAAGCGTCGCCATAGGCACTTTTTCTGCCATGGACATCAACACCCGCAGCCAGGCGGAATGGCGTCCGTGTGGCAGCGGATGGTCCAGTAGCCATTCTTCTCCGGCCACAATGCCATCCTGCAAGCAAACGATGGGCTCACGCCGGAATGCGATATCGTCCACTTCCGCGTCGTTGGGTATGGGGCCTAGCACACGCCCCCCTCGATGATGGGTTCTACTACCAGATCGGGCAGACCACGTGCCCGTAGATGCGCAGCAATCTGTTCGGCGGTTGCCATGGCGCGTACATAACTGAAAAACAGACCGTTTTCCATCGCATGGGTCTGGATCAGCATGCCCGATGGCAGCCCGGAGAGATCTTCCGGAGAAAGCGGGGACTGGCATTGCACCACGAATTCTTCTGAGCGGACCCGCCCATCGGCATAGAGAACACGGATCGCGGTCACCCAGATGGTGGTGACCATATAGGCCAGACGCTGAAAGATCAGCAGGAATTCTGGGCCTTCCGGGTCGGACAGCGCGGCTTTCAGGGTCTGGGCATCGAAGGGGGCGTCTGGGAAGGTGCGGTCGAAAAGCATCCGGTTGGCCTCGCGGATTTTCCGCGGGTGGTTGCCGTCGTACGCCAGCGCAACACGATCTTCGAGCCAGGATTCTACCTGCCGGGACTGCAGGGCCTCATCCGGCAAAAAGAGACCAACGCGGGTATCTCCGGGCAACAATGCGATGCTCATGGCCCCGGGGATCGGTATTCCTGGGATGCTCCCTTGGGCATACCACAGCCCCAATGCCTTTTGGGTCGCCACGGGAGAGAGATGAGGGATTCCGCCAACGGCCCAGTTCCCGAAGGTCTGGTGTTTCTCGATAGCCCCCTCCATCTCCTTGAACACTTTTTCGTAAAAAGCCTGCAACCGGCCATACGGGGAAGGATTGGGTGCATGATAAAAAGGCGGTGTTGCGGAGTTTTTGCTGGACACGATTATCGATCCTCATGATGGGGAGCAAGTGGTTCGGCAGACTTTTTGTTTTCTTTTTTGACCTGGTCGTTGATGCACACCAGCGCATCGCGCAAGGCGGTTTGCAATTCTCCAAAAGTTGCGGAATCCAGATAGGAATTCCCGGTCCATTTTTGCCGTAACAACGATTTCCAGTAATTGATGCGATCTTCCAGCGGCAGCATGCGGGCTCCTTACAAAATCCAGTAGTGAACCATCCCGACCACGTCGATCAGGCAAAAAACCAGTTGGCTGGAGAGCACGGAACCCGAGCGGATTCCCCATCCGTACAGCACCCAGAGGGTGTTCGCCACGCTCCAGCCGAGAAATAGCCATTTCATGGGGGCTGCATGATCGATGGCGAGGACCAGCGCACAGAGAATGGTGATGGCGCTGGCAACCCAGCCGGAGGCGCGGATGCCGTACGACGGCTGTGATACAGAATTGCCCGCGGTGTTTTTGACTTCCTTGTCGATCGCCAGGCCTTCTGTACGCAAACTTGCCCCCTCAACACTCCGTAGCACCCGCTACGGTATAGCGCGCTGCCTCATGGATGCGGGCATGCCACGCCTATCGGTACCGGCATACAGGGGGTGGCTTTCACCGTGGTGATCGGCAGCGCCAGCACTGGTGGCTATACCCTCTCGAGACCACACGGTGGGAAGGAGGACTTTTTGAGAGACAGTACATACCTGGATGCAAGCCGCGATCTGGCGAAAATCCCAGAAACGCAGTCCGATCGCGATCTGATTGCGCTTGTGTTGTTGCAGGCGGTGGAGGAATCTTTCTGCCCCGATGGAGAAAAGGCCAGGCAGTGGCTGCGTGGCAGCTTTGCCGGGGCCCTTTTGGTGCTTCTCGACATTTCTCCACAAGCGGCGCTGGACCGTCTGGAGAAGAAGTGGTCGAGAATCGATCTGGAGGCGGTTTTCCAGACTCGTCAAGTTATTCATTAGGGTCCGGAAATCATGTGCAGAATAGAAAATTTCCCGGGGAATCTGGTTGCCGCAGCGCGAGACTCCGTTGGCGATGAGCCGATCATGCATCTGCGCGAATACTGTGATCAAGATTCATTCGAATATCTCGTAGCGGACCTTGAGTCTGCATCCGGGAGAACAGCGTTCTCGGCAACGATCGCTGCTGTACCTATGTCCTCGGGTTTTCAGGGGAAAGTCTACAGCGAGTCGATACCCGTCGTTTCCAGTATGCTGGATGCATATTCCATTGCCGGACTCTTTTCTCGGGATCTCGGTTCCATCCTGGATTTTCCTATGCACGGAGTTGAATTTTGAACACCAGCCCCGGGATATCCGTGTCTCCACCCTGTCGATGGAGATCCGTTCTGGTTTTTCTGTCTCCGCTGCTTTCTGCATTGTGCGGGGCCTCGTGGATGGCCCCCGTACATTGGCTGGGGCCAGCCCTTTCGCCTCTGATGATTTTGTTTGTTTTGCGGCAAGACCGCCGGTGGATGCGCTTTGCGGTAGCGCTATCCTATTATGCCGCAGGAAGCATTGGCCTTTTGCGCGGAGTGTCCGTGTTTTTCGGGCAGCATGCGCCGGTATGGGAAGGCGCTTTCCTCTGGCTGGGATCGGCAACCCTGCTCTCGATGGGGTGGACCTTTGCCAACCGGTCATGGAAAGCCCTGCTGGTCCTGCTCTTCGATGCACTGATTCCGCCCTTGTCGTTCTTCGACTGGCTTTCCCCATTGGCATCGCTGGGCGTGCTGTTTCCTGGTGCGGGGAACCCTGGGGCACTGGTGATTGGTCTGGTGCTTCTGGTGGTCCTTTGGTGGGAATACTCGCTTTGGACTTCTATCGCAGTCATTGCGGGACTCTGCAACCTCGCCGTGCTCGTCCAGCCTGTCGCAAAGGCTTGGCAGCCTGCCAAGGCCCCGCCAGGCTGGACCGGCGTACACCTCGATGTGGGCCCAGGCAAAGTGAGTCTGGCGTACACCCTGCAACGGCGGGTGGACATCATCCGGCAAACGCTGGCGAAGTCGAAAGGTGCAAAAGTGCTCCTGCTGCCGGAAACGTTGGAAACGGCTTGGTTGGGCAATGAGTGGCAAATCCAGCAATCCATTCCACCAGGCCAGACCTGGCTGGTCGGCTTCTCTGTGCCGCGCAAGCCCGGTCTCATGACCGACTCCATTGTGGCGCTCCGGCATAGCGGGAAGCCGCATATCCTGTTCAACTCGACCTTCCCCGTGCCGGTCTCGATGTGGCATCCGTGGTCGAGAGGTACGGGCTATGTCCGGTCGCAAAATGTTGGCTACGAAGCCGCCTGGTGGACTCCAGCGAAGAAGATTGACGGGGTGCAAACCTGGGCGTCCATCTGCTATGACCAGTTGTTGCCCTTCGTGTGGCTTGAGGGAATTGTCCAGCATCCGCAGGTGGTGTTGCTCACCAATAACGAATGGTGGGCACAGGGAACCGGTATCCCAACCATCCAGCGCAATACCGCCTGGGCGTGGGGCCGGCTTATGGGCGTGCCGGAGATCGAGGCCGAGAACGCCTGACCCATATCTGGGAATTGCTCTGCTATACCAAGGCAGAACTTTTCATGCGGGGTTTGACGTGGCAGATCGAGAAGCAAAAAGCGGAAAGAAAGACCCGGAGTGGTACCTGGCCGCCAGGCGCGAATGGATGGAGCGCTATGGCGATTATGTCGCACAAGCAAAAAACTGGCGCATGATGGCTTTTGGCGCCATTGGCATCGCGGCGATTTTCGGTGCCGGTATGGTCTATGAGGCCGACCGCGTGCACGTAGTGCCCTACGTGGTCGAGGTAGATCATCTCGGAAAAGCCGTACATCTGGCGCAGGAGGTACAGGCGGGCACTTACGATCTGCCCGTGGTGCGCCACGTCATTGCCAACTGGGTTCGTGACGTTCGTGAACGCCTGCCGGTCGTTGCCGCCGAAAAGCAGATCTACGAGTCAACCTACGACATCGTCGGCAATCGGGAAAGCCAGCAACTGACATCCTATTTCCAAAGGCACAACCCCTATTCCAACTTCTCAAAAAATGAAGGAGGAAGAACCGTGGAGATTACGTCTGTTCTGCCCGTCGGCAACTCCACGGCCAAGGGTGGCACCATGCAGGTCCAGTGGACGGAAACGCAATACAGCGCGAGCGGAAGCATAAAGTACCAGAAAGATTACGAGGGAACGGTCACATACCGGATCCAGCCGCCTTCCAGTAACCCAAAAGTCCTGAAAGTCGATCCATTCGGAATTTTCATCGTGTCCTTTACCTGGAACCAGATTCCATGACGCAGGAGAAAGTTTTTATGCGCCGTTTCCGAACTGTTGCCGTTGCGGTTTCCCTCGCCTGCCTGGGTGTCCAGGCCGCCATTGCCGGTCCATACGTTCCCTCTATTGGCACCTCTGGATCGACCGGAGCGCCTGGCAATACGGAGTCCGCCACCTCTGTCGCCCCAGTTCTTTCTGGTGCCCCAGAGAGTGGCGCACCTGCCGGCATTCCCGGGAAAGTGCCACCCGTAAAAAAGATGGCATACCTGCCGACCCCATCCACCAGCATGAATACCCCAGCAGTGCCGACCGTGAGCCAGCCGGATGTGGTGGCTACGGGGACCGACGGCTCAGCCGTCCCTCATCGGGGAAGCTCCACGGAGATCTGGGAAAAGGCCATCAAGGCCCCGCCGGAAGGGGTGATTTCCAAGCGCAGCAAACATGCCGCAGAAATTGCCCTGATGCAGGCCTATCAATCCGGGCGCATGCAAAACCTGCCCCCCATTGCCGGCACAAACGGCGAAGTGCTTTATGCCTATGGGCAGTCCTTGCCGACCCTGGTCACCGCGCCCTTGCACACCTCACTCATCGTGCTGCAGGCGGGCATGAAGCCCAATAAAGGGATTGGGCTGTCTCCGGCTTTTTGGCAGGTAAATACCTTGATGGCTGGTGATCAGCCGGAAGTCGCGGTAACCCCGAAGTTTGCCGGCCTGCATGGGGACCTCGTGATCAGCGGCACATCGGCAAGCGGCAAGCCAATGAATTATGTGATTGAGGTGGTCAGCGATGCCAATCGCTACACCCCGATGATCGGCTTTTATTACCCGGATGCCATCGTGCACACCTGGAAGGCGGATCAGGCGACAAGCCAGTCCTTCCACAAAAAAGTGGATGCGGAGACCGTGGCGCCTCTCCCCTCCATCAATGCGGCGGACCTGGACTTCCGCTGGAAGATGCGCTGCGCCGGGGGTGGATGGTTCAGCAACAGCGATTGCGGGGCCATCCTGCCGGAACGGGTCTTTGATGATGGCAAACAGACCTTCATCCAGTTCAAGCCAGGGCAGGGTAGCCAGGGCGGCATTCCGTCGATTCTGGCAGAAAACGCTGCCGGACAAAACGCCATCATCAACACCCAGTTTCGCGATGGTTATTACATTGTCGATGGTGTACCGCCAAAGATCCTGCTGATTGCCGGTAAAGGCGATTCCGGCAAGGTGGTGAAAATCGTGCACGAGGGGAACTGATTCATGGCCGACAACAGCACTCCAACAGGAGAAGGTGGCGGCAAAAAGGTGCGCGGGTCTATTGTCCCAGACAAAAAAAGACTCGGCGCACACCTGAAATCCGGCAAAATCGCTGCAGCAACGGTCATGGCGGTTGCCACCATTGGTGGTATTGGGTTTCTGGCAGTCAAATATCTGCCAACCTTTTCTGGTGGCAGTGAAACGCAGACCATGCAACCACATCGGGCGCCGGATGTCGCGCCACCACCGAAACAAAACCCAGGCCTGGCCGCTCCAGAAGCGCCGGTTACGAGTCCGGTTGCTTCTGGCGCTTCCACCCCAGCCGAATCCGGAGCAACGCCATCCACGGTAGCCCCGCAGACTGCGCCGCAACCCGCCCAGCCTGCGACTCCCAGCCCGCAGCAACAGGCATTCGAAGCCGCCATTGGCGGTGGCGGTGGCACGGGCGGGAGTACGCTTTCCTGGGGCAACGGGCAACAACAGGCAGCAACAGCCGTGGCACAATCCATCCTGTCCAATCCCGATCAGGAACTGGCAATGGCCAAGTCCATTGCCCTGATGACCGGAAAGGCAAAGAAAAAGGGGTCCGTGTACGATACACACCTGGTGCGCAAGGAAGTCAGTCCGTATGAACTCCTGCAGGGTTCCGTCATCCCCGCATTGCTGACCACGGGCATCAAGTCCGATATCTCCGGGCAGGTGACCGCGGTAGTCGACCACCCGGTCTACAACAGCCTGAATGGGGCTTATGTGCTAATTCCAGCGGGCAGCAAGCTCGTTGGAACCTATGCGTCTGGCGCAGCCATGGGACAGGACCGGGTAGGCGTCATGTGGACGCGCATCGAGTTTCCGAATGGGACGTACATCCAGCTTGGGAAAATGGAGGGCAGTTCGCCGCGGGGCTATGCGGGCTTCAAGGATCTGGTGAACAACCATACCTGGGAAATCTTCAAGAACGCGCTCCTGCTGTCCTTCATCGACGTGGGCATGTCGATTGCGAGCCCGACCAGCACATCCACCAATACCACAGGGGTGACGGGTAACCAGGCATTGCAGGATGGTGAGCAGGCCCTGGCGCAGACCTTTGGGCAGGCGGAGGCGCAAATGTTCCAGAAGTACATCAACATCGCGCCAACCATCACCATCCGTCCCGGCTACGCCTTCAACGTGGTGGTAACCCAGGATTTGGTATTCCCAGGTCCCTACGTACACGGTGCGGACTTTGTCGGCACGACGGCCAGCGGCGAGCCTGCTGCCCCAACGGAACTCGATCCCTATGGAGGATAAACCTTGAAGATCCGCATCATTCCACGACTTCGCCGCGACCAGATTGCCGAGCGCTATCGCGATGCCCCGCAGGAACGCTCGGCGCGGGTTTCCCACATGCTGGAAACCCTCTCCATGCAGGACTTGACGCACATGGGCTTGCGGCGGGCGAACCGCGAGGTGCCAGACCCGCCTTACGAACCCTTTGCCATCTGGCTCTCCTGGGAAGCGGCGCAAAAAATCGCACAACTGCCAGAACACACCAGTGTCTCTGCCATTGTGCAAAACATCCTGCGGCACGATCCAGACCGCCCTGTCCATTGAGGAGATTTCCCCTATGACGCACATCATCACGTTTGCCAACCAGAAGGGTGGCGTGGGCAAGACGACCCTCGCCGTGCACATGGCCATCCTGGCCCATGAACTTGGCCTCAACACCCTGCTGGTCGATCTGGACCAGCAGGGTAGTTCGACTTTTCTGGTCTCTGGAGACGGGGACCTGCACAAGACGAGCGAGGGAACGGTGCTGGACCTCTGGGACGACAGCAAGCCCGCACCACTGCAAAGGTCCGCCATTTTCGGTTTCGACTTTCTGCAGGCTTCCTATCTCCTGGATGCCGTGGACAACGACATGAAGGAAGCCATCCGGGTACTGGGCAAGCTCCGGCACCTGGATAGCGGCCAGGGGCTTTATGATGTGGTGGTCATCGACTGCCCGCCGGCCCCCAATGTCCGGCAGATGGCCCCCATGTTCATCACCAATTCCCTGGTCGTCCCGGTCACCCCGGATGCGTTGGGCACCCAAGGGCTTTCCTCCATGATGGATCTCTGTCTGGGGGAAGTGATCCAGTTGAACAGCGAACTGTCCGTGCGTGTGCTCATCAACCGCCTGAAAGGGAACTCCACCAAAAACTGGGCCATTGCCAAAGACCTGCAAAGCAATCTCGCCCAGATCGTCATGCCACAGATCCTGTTCGAACGCGAGGATGTACGCAGCGCCTTGCGCATCGGCAAACCCTACTGGGCCGCCTGCCGGGACAAGGAACAGCAGGATGCCTGGTATCAGGCTTTTTACAGCCTGTTGCGGAACCTGTCCGATACCGCGGAAAGCCAAGGGGAAGAAGCCGATGGGGGGGAGGACCCAAGCCCCGAAGAAGCGGATGCCATTCTGGAAGCGCAGGAGGCACGCCGTGGGACCTTTGACGCGCCTGTGGAAGCAGAGGAAACGGCAAGAGAGGCTGGTAGTCTGGACGAATCGCCCGATTCTGGCGAACCGGCTTCCGGCGAACCGGATTCTGGTGAGGGCCCCCAGGTTCCCGTGGAAGGGAAGGATGAGGACGATTTGTTGACCGAATTGGCTGGCGAGTTGGGCTCGGAAGCGTCATCTTCGGACACATTCGATCCAGACGACACAGACGACGGAGAAGGGGGTGCTGCGTGAACGCCAAAGTCAAGCCAAGTCTCCTGGCCGGAATCGATCTGGAGTCCATGCGTAGCATCACCCGGGAGGCCCTGGGGAAGAAACCGGCCCCTGCTCCCGCGGCAGATCCCGCTGCAGACCTGGTGGCCTTGCGGCTGCCTCTCGATCTGGTGGAGCCGGACCCAGACCAGCCGCGACGCAGCATGGAGGCAGGCGAGTCTGGTCAAAGCCTGGAGGAACTGGCGGAAAGCATTCTCCAGTACGGGATTTTGCAGCCGATCACGGTACAGGCCATGGACAATGGCCGTTACCAGATCGTTTCCGGCGAACGGCGCTGGCGTGCGGCAAGAATAGCCAGAGACGCCGGGAGACCGTGTGCGCGCAAGGAATACGACCTCACGCGCATTCCCGCCGTAGTACAGCCCAAAGTGGATGGCAGCCAGCGGCTCGAAATGCAGTTGGTCGAAAACCTGGCGCGGGAAGATATGCGCATCGAGGACATTGGCGCCGCGATCCGCGCCCTGCTCGATAGCGAAGGGCTTTCCAAGGAAGAGCTATCCAAACGGCTGGGGCGCAGCCGCGGGTGGATCAATGTCGTGCTGGCCAGAACCAGCGAAGAAGCAAAGCTGCTTGCCAAGCGCCTGGATACGGACCTGGACCGGGTATCCAGCGCAGAGATCAGCCGGCTGTTGACCTGGATGGAAAACGGCCGGGACGACTGGCTGGATGAATTGACCTCACGGCTTCGGGACGGGTACCACATTACCCGATCGCTGTTGATGGATATCGAAGCGCAGAAAATCCGTGAGGAAAATGCTTTTTCTACGGTGGATTTGCGGGAGCCCACATTGCAGGAGCCTGCGTTGCAGGAGCCCGCATTGCGGGAACCCGCAGCGACCCTGGGTGCTTCGAGCATACCTTCTGAAAGTGCGGGAGGGCAAATGGGTACCGATGGCGGAATGCGGTCAGCCGCCGGTTCCCCAGATGGTTCCCGGGCTGTCGGTGAGCCGGTTACTGGTGCGTCTGTATCTGACTCGCAAGTGCCCGTTGGCGAGTTATTGTCTGACAAGCCAGAGCCCGCTGAGCCAGAGCCTGCCAAGGCAAATCCTGGCACACCAGAAGATGGATGGAGTCCGCAGACGGAGCCAGAATCGGCAGACGTTGCGGCGCATCCCATCGTCACAGAAACCGAATCAGAAACCGATACGGTTTTCGAACCGGAAACCGTGCCTGAAACCGAACAGGAAGGCACGGATGAGGAGGAAATCCATCCTGGATACGATGTCGACGATTCCGAGACCACCATGGAAGAAGAAGCGTCTGGAGCCATTGCGCCACAGGAAGACAAGCCTATCCGCATTGCCTTACCGGAGTCGGTCTGGCGGATCCTTCTGGATCGGGCGGGCATTGCCGGGCCGGTGACCGAGGAAAACGTACGGATGGCGATTCTGTCCTGAAAAAAATCAGTCTGTTGGCAGATTCTTCTTGAATTCGCAAAACTTCAGATATTCTTCGACAGGGATCTCGACTGTCGAGAACCGGTGCCCACAGATTTCACAGACCCGACGGCGGCAAACCCTGCCGTCTTCTTTTTTTCGTGATTCCACAACCTTTGTTTCTTCGTGTTGACAATCCATTTCAGCACATCTTCCGGAACCAAAAAACATTTTGCCAAAAAAGCCCGCAATTGTATGAATAAAATAAAGACGTATACTAGATAATAAAGTTGTATACTAAAAAATAAAGATGTAGACTCGATATTAAAGATCTATACTCATCCCCAGGTGAAGCGTAAAATTTCAATTGGAGGTGGAGGCTCATGTCAAAAGGTTCTCGTAGATCCGAGTCAGGAGCCATTGCGCGCCGTCTGAAAGAAGGACGTGGCCAAGGCAGTGAGAAAAGCTATAAACCGTGGCTCACCGTGCGCGACGTACCTTCTCGGGGCTTGTCTGTCCGTATAAAAGGCCGAAAAACGGGCCGTGTGCACCACTTGCTCTCCCAGTTGGAGTTGAGCTACTTCCTCATGCTGGATGATATACGAGCCAGTTGTGTTATGGACATTCGTGAGCAATTTCCTTTGACCCCCATCGAGACGACGCTTGAGATCGCGGATATGTTGAGCATCCCTCACCCCAAAGATCCTAAAACCGGGGAGCCTATCGTGATGACAACCGACTTTCTGGTCATTGTCACGTCTGCCGACGGAGAGCGGCGATTGGCTCGCACGCTGAAGCCATCAGCCGATCTTGGTTCTCCGCGAGTCATTGAAAAATTTGAAATTGAGCGGATATATTGGGAGACTCAGGGAGTAGACTGGGGCATCGTTACCGAACGCGAAATACCTCAATCATTGGTGGGGAACTTAAGAAGCCTTCAGGGTTGTTGGGATACAGACAATCTACCAGCGGTTGCCGTACCCCAAATAGAACGGATTGAGGCAGAACTCCACAGAGCATTATCCGATAAGTCGATACCACTATTCCAAGCGGCGTTAGATTGTGATGGGCGGTTAGGTTTTGAAAATGGCACCAGTCTGGCAGTGGCTAAATATCTGATAGCTACGAGGCGCTGGGATATCGATCTGCATCAACCGATCAAGACTGAGGAAAACCTACATATTCTCATACGCGGGCACGGGTCAACGGAAATGGCTCCGGGGGGATAGGGTATGTCGAACCTTTCGGTGGGTATGATCGTGGAGTGGATCAGTGAACAAGAGGACTCCACGCCTCTGGTGGAACGCATTCTTTGGGTGAACCCAACCGCAACCGACCTGGTCAGCATCCAATTGGATGAACCGCTCGCCCTCCCCGTCTGGAAAAGGTTGGCGGATATAGAGGAGGCGCTAGCTAACGGTTCTGCCATCATTCGGGTAGCGGATCCTTATGCGCATAGATTGCACCCGCCGGAGTCTTTTCTCCTCAAGCATAGACAGCGTCGCGATGCTGCCTGGAAGGTCATAGAAGATATGGTGAGCCGCGTACCGGATATTTACGATGAGACGATCCGTGGCGGCTTGGTAGCTGACGCGGCAAATCAGCACTCCGTTCACAAGATGACGGTCTATAAATATCTTCGCAGGTTCTGGTGGGGTGGTATGGTGAAAAATGCCCTTCTGCCGAGCTACGAACGCAGTGGAGGACCAGGCAAAGAAAAATCTGCCAATAGTGCATCTAAGCGGGGGCGACCAACAAAGGCGACGGTGTTGCGGGATGCCCCGCCGGGAATTAATGTCGATGACAGCATCCGTAGAATATTTTCAGTAGCCTTTCGCCTTTATGTTGATACCAATAAAGCCCCTACACTGAAGCGCGCATATTCCCTAATGCTGAGCAATTATTTCAATGTTGGCTTTGAAGTAAAGGGAGGCGTACGTGTACCCGTTTTACCGCCCTCTCACCAGTTACCCACATTGGAGCAATTCCGATACTGGTACAAGAAACAGCAGGACATCGAAGCTTCGTTTACCAAGAGAGAGGGCGCGAGACGCTTTGCGCTCAAGCGGCGCCCTGTGCTGGGTAGTTCCACGAAAATGGCTTTTGGCCCGGGTTCCATATACCAAATCGATGCTACCATAGCGGACGTATACTTGGTGAGCGGCTTGAATCGGTCTCAAATTATTGGCCGTCCAGTAGTGTATGTTGTTATCGATGTCCTGAGTCGCATGATCACCGGACTGTATGTGGGGCTTGAAGGACCGAGCTGGTTAGGTGCGATGATGGCGTTAGCTAATGCGGCGAGCGATAAAAAGGCGTTTTGCAGCAAATATGGAATCTCCATATCGGATGAGGACTGGCCGTGCAAGAATCTTCCTATGGAGATCCTTGCGGATCGCGGCGAATTACTGAGTAGGCACGCCGATGAACTGACAGATTCGTTAAACATTACGGTGGCGAATGCGCCGCCCTTTCGTGCCGACTGGAAGGGTATAGTGGAGCAGCAGTTCCGAATTGCCAATGAACGAGTGATCCATTGGGTACCTGGGGCCGTGCGGCGTGTCGCAAGAGAACGTGGTGATCTGGACTATCGTTTAGACGCAAAACTGGATCTTAACGCGTTCACAGAAATTATGATCTATAATACGCTGAGTTATAATAAAATGCACTGGATGGAATGGTATCGCCATGATGAATTTCAAATTCAGTCCGCGGTGGATCCTTTTCCGCGCACCCTCTGGAACTGGGGAATTGAGCATCGTAGCGGATTCTTACGAACCCGACCTCAGGAGGCCGTGTTGCTGGCCCTAATGCCAAGAGGCGAAGCCTCCGTAACCCATTTAGGCATCAAATGGCAGGGATTATATTACACCAGCGAGATCGCTATTCGCGAACAATGGTTCATACGTGCAAGGGCGACGCGCACATGGAAGGTTTCGGTGGCGTATGATCCAAGAAATATTGAGATGATCTATATTGTTCAGCCCAAAGGCGGTATTGAAGCTTGCCACCTACTGGAGAAGAATCAGGACTTCGCGGGGTATATGGTTGAGGAAGTGCAGGACTACGTGGCGGATCGCAAGCTCCGAAAAGCGGAGATCAAAACGGATATTCTGCAAGAACGGGCTGAGTTTATGGCCCAAGTAGATGCGGTTGTGACAGCGCAGGAAAATCTGACTGAGGGTGCTGTGTCCACTGACCAGAGCAACCATAAGCGTGTAAAGGATATCCGTCAGAATCGACGGGAAGAACGAGAACGTGTCCGGAAGGCGGAAGCATGGGAACTAGCGGAACACCCTGGTACACCAAGGAAAATCGGCGGCGGTTCGCAGTCAAATGCAAGCGCTTCTTCGAGTACGGTTGAGTCGCGCAAAAGAGGGTTTTTAAATATCCTGAAGCAAACGCGGAAGAGCGATTAAACGGAGGGCTCCGCGTTCGCTCAGGTGGGCCGTACCAATCCCAGTTCCTGGTACAGGTACTTGTGCGGGAAGTGCTCAGAAACGGATCGGTCTGCAAAACGCGTGTTTACCAGCGAAGCTGGCGGCGGTACCCAGTTCTTCCTCGATCCGCAGCAACTGGTTGTATTTGGCCACCCGTTCGCCACGCGCCGGAGCACCCGACTTCAGATGCCCGGTATCCAGGGCGACGGTGAGGTCGGCGATGAAATCATCGGTGGTTTCGCCGGAGCGATGCGAGACAAAGGCCCCCCAGCCGTGATATTGCGCCAGCCGTGTGGCGGTGATGGTCTCGGTCACCGTACCGATCTGATTGAGTTTGATGAGGGTGGCGTTGGCAATATTGTCTTCCATGGCGCGGGCGATGATTTTGGGGTTGGTGCAGAAAATATCGTCGCCGACCAGTTCGATGACGCCGCCGAGCCTTTCATTCAGCAACTTCCAGCTCTCCCAGTCGTTTTCGGCGAGACCATCTTCGAGCAGGACCACAGGGTAGTTACGGACGATCTCTTCGTAGTAGGCCACCATTTCGGCACTGCTGATGGCACGCTTCTCGGTGCGTAGCTGGTAGGTGCCATCCTTGAAGAACTCCGAGGAGGCGGGGTCGATGGCGATGCCGGCGTCCCGGCCTGGTTCAAAGCCCGCCTTACGGATGGCGTCCAGCAACAAATCATAGGATTCATGGTTGGAGGATACCATCGGCGCAAAACCGCCTTCATCACCGATGCCGACCGAGAGATGTTTTCCCAGCAGAACAGATTGCAGGGCATGGTAGATTTCCGCCCCCCAGCGCAGGGCTTCACGGAAATTGCCGGCACCGTAGGGTACCAGCATGCATTCCTGGAAGTCGGCGCCTTGCCAGTGGGCATGCACGCCACCATTGAGCACATTGAAGCAGGGGACGGGCAGACGGGTGGCACCGGGGCCGCCCAGATAGGCATAGAGGGGCAGATCGCTGTAATCAGCGGCAGCACGGGCACAGGCCATGGAAACGCCGAGCAGGGCATTGGCGCCCAGCCGACTTTTGTTCTCAGTGCCGTCCAGGCCGATGAGGGTGTCGTCGATGGCCTTTTGTTCCCGGACATCCAGATCCTGCAGGTCCGGGGCGATGATTTCTTCAATGTTCCGAATGACTTTTTCTACACCCTTGCCGCCATAGCGGTGAGCATCGCCGTCGCGCAGCTCGACGGCTTCCTTGCTGCCGGTGGAGGCGCCGGAAGGTGCTGCCGCGCGGGCGCGGGTTCCATCGACCAGAAATACTTCCACTTCCACCGTGGGATTCCCTCGTGAGTCCAAAATTTCGCGGGCGATGATGTCTTCAATACGGCTGTCCATAAATGCTCCTGTCTCGCCGATTTTGCGTGGCGCAACTATCGGTAGTAAACGAGAAAAATTAGTAGGGTGTCAAACATGGGTTAATTGAGGTAGGTCAACTGCACTGTGAATCTCGCGCAGCATGTCATCATCACTAATCTATGGAAACCCAGTTCCGAAAAGCACTCGAACGTGCGAGTAACGGCACAACTGAATGAAGCACTATATGTTAATTGTAACACGTTATTTTAAATTACTTTTTTACTGCTTGACCCGGCCATCACTCTTTACTACCATAAGCAATTCGAGTGGCGATGGAGTCCGCCCAATAACCGCCTTTATAGGCTAATGACTGCTACTGATCCTGACCGCAAGGTCGGGCGGTGGGGAGTTGGAAGCCATATAAAGGGGAAGGCATGCTCGGCGATATCGTCTTGCAGTGTGGACAAGTCTTGACGGTGTTTTTGTTATCACCGCTCTTGCACGGCTTCATGGTCACCATGGAAGAGCGCGTTCAGCGCGGACAGGGTCCTTCCATTTTCCAGCCCTATCGGGATCTCTGGAAACTTTTCCACAAAACTCTGCTGATACCGGAATCTGCGTCCTGGGTGTTTTTCTGGGCGCCGGTGGTGGCTTTTACCGCCATGCTCATCGTGCCGATGCTGATTCCGGTGCTGACCAATTTCCCCCTGCCCCTGTCCGATATGGGGGATATCCTCGGTGGCGGACTCATCCTGACCCTTGGTGGCTTTTTCATCCTGCTGGCCGGGCTGGATACGGGTCAGCCCTTCGGTGGACTGGGTTCCAGCCGCGCGGTGATGCTCGCCATCCTCGCCGAACCAACCCTGATCCTAGTCTTTGTGGGTATCACTTTTCTCGATCACTCCATGCTGCCCTTCGTCGCCAATCACCTGCTGGCGCAGCATCCGGTAGCCTACTGGAGCCCGGCGCATATCTTTCTGATCTTCGCTTTTTTCATCCTGCTGACGGTGGAAACGGACCGCCTGCCCATCCACTCCACCATCCCTTACGAGATTTACATGATCGACGAGGCGCGGATTCTGGAGTATTCCGGGCCATTGCTGGCCCTGCTGAAGTGGGCAAGCTGGATGAAGCAGTTTTTGCTCTACACCATTTTTCTCAACGTCTTTTTCTTTCCGTGGGGATTGTCCACGACGGGCAGCCTGGGTTCGGTGCTGCTCGCCTTGCTTATCATACTGGCCAAATATGGCGCGGTGGGGCTGGTGATGGTGGCCGTGGACACGCTGCAGTCGCGACTACGCTTCTACCGTTATCAGGAGCCGCTGGCGCTGTCCTTTCTCTTTGCCGTGCTGGCCATCGTGGCTGATCAGCTTTAGGAGGGTGCGATGCTGATCTTTCATCTGGGTCCCCTGGCCGCTTCCCTGTTCAGTCTGCTGGCGATTCTGGCGCTGGTGCTGTCCTTCGTGATGCTGGCATCCCATTGGCTGAAGAATCATGTTTATGCTTTTGCGGCGGAATCCTGGACCATCGCGGCCATTTCCGCCTCCATCGGCTATTACGGGCATTATCCAGAACTCTACATCATCGCTGTTCTGACGGCGATTTTTCGCGGGACCATGCTCCCTTATCTGGTGCTGCGACTGGTCAACCGGCTGGATATTCAACGCGAGTTCACCCCGCTGCTCAAGCCTTCCTCCAGCATGGTCCTCGGCGCGGCGCTGGTGATTTTTTCCTATGAAGTCGCAAGACAACTAGGAGTGGCGCTACACCTGACCGACAATATCGCGGTGTTGGCCCTGACCTGCATGTTCAGCCTCAAACTCATCGGCTTTTTGATGATGATCCTGCGCTCCGAGGCCATCAGCCATATTCTGGGGCTGCTGGTGATTGAGAACGGCATTTTTCTCGGCTCGCAGATTCTGGTGCCTGGCATGCCGGACCTCCTGGAGCTGGTGATCATTTTCGATCTGCTGATCATTGTCATGGCCTTCGGCATGCTGGTGCGCCTCCTCAAAGTACACGCCGGAACCACCAGCAGCCGCGGCCTGCAAAAGCTGGTGGGCTGAGATGGTGAATTTCGACGCACTCATCGCAGCACTGTGGATCATACCCGCAGTGGCCATCCTGCTGATGCTGGCGATCCGCCGTCCACACTGGGCGGAGTACATCAACTTCGGCAACTCCGTCGTAGTTTTCGGACTCACCCTGGCGATGCTGGTGGCGGTGCCCGACAAGACGCTGGTGACCGGTGCCCAGTTGATCCTGCTCACCCCGCTGGGGGCCTGGGTACTGTTTTGCGTGGGTCTGGTCTATCTGCTGGCATCCATTTATGCCATTGGCTACATGCGCCTGCTGCCGGAAGAAAAACCCCGGCTCCATAAGTATTATGCCTTGCAAGCGAGTTTTGCCCTGACCATGCTGATCGCGCCGCTGATGAACAACCCCGGGATCTTCTGGATTGCCATCGACTTCACCACCATCGTCAGCGCCTTTCTGGTGGGCTTTGAGCGCGAGGCGGAGTGTATCGAGGCGGCGTGGAAGTATCTGATCATCGTTTCCGCGGGTCTGGCGTTGGCGCTGCTCGGCATCATTCTCTTCTACTGGGGTGGCACCTTTACCTTAGGACCGACCTATGCCCTGACCTGGGCTAATCTACGGGAAGTGGCGCCGCAGGTGCCGGAGACGCTGCTCTTTCTCGCCTTTCTGCTCACCCTGGTGGGCTTCGGCACCAAGGTGGGTCTGGCACCCATGCACACCTGGCTGCCCGATGCCCACAGCGAAGGCCCGGCGCCGGTTTCCGCCATGCTTTCCGGGGCGTTGCTGAATATCGCCCTGCTCGGCATCTACCGGTTTCTGTCCATCGTCGATAGCGGTGGTTATAGCGTGATGGGGCATACGGCACTGCTGGTGCTGGGCGTCATTTCACTCTTCATCGCCGGAATGTTCATCGTCCGGCAGGATGGGGCCAAGCGCATGCTCGCCTATTCCTCCCTGGAACACATGGGAGTGCTGGCCATCGGCTTCGGTTTCGGCGGTCCCCTGGCCTTCGCCGGGGCCATGTATCACATGATCAACCATTCCCTGACCAAATCCATGATGTTTTTCGGCGCTGGCAACATGATGCGCGCCTATGGCACCAAGTCCATGAGCCAGATGCGACGGGTATTGCGTTATTACCCGGTCAGTGGCGCGCTCTGGCTGCTGGGGGCGGTAGCGATTACCGGAGCGCCGCCTTTCGGGCTTTTCCTCTCGGAAATCACCATTCTGCGCGGCGGCATCCTGAGTGCCAATCCGTGGGCCGTGTGGCTGATGGCGACTCTGCTGATCCTTATTTTTATTGCCTTCATGAACCACTTCCGGCGCATGATCTGGGGGCCGGAACCGGAGCCCGGCGCGGCCCCAACCCTCAGGCTGTCCGTCTGGAATACCCTGCCCATGTGGCTGGCCTTTGTACCGATTCTGGTACTTGGGCTGTGGTGGCCGGAAGGGCTGTGGCATTTCTTTCAGCAGGCTTTTCGGGTGCAACCATGAGTGCGGCCATGACCTATAACGATTGCGAACGGCGCCAGATATCGGCAGCGGAGCTCACGGCGGTCGCCACCGACTGCATAGCCGCCGGGATGCGCTTTCAGATGGCCTGGCATGACTGGGAGGATGGTGTCTGTCTTGTGCGCTATCTGATCAGCCAAGGCAACCGGGCACCTTTTCTGCTGTTGGAGTTGCGTGCGGAGGAAACCTGGCCGTCCCTGGCCGCCGTCGCCCCCCTGCTCGGCTGGTATGAGCGGGAGATGCAGGATCTCGGTGGTCTGACCTTTACGGGGCATCCTGAGCCCTATCCCCTGGTGATTCACGAGGGATTTTCGCTGCCGCGCCCGCCGCTGGGGCGGGAGGGGCCGGAAGGCCACCTCAGCGGTGCGTATGCACCACCCACCATGCCGGAAGTGCGGGGAGACCAGGTGCAAGATCTCTACTGGGGGCCAATACGGGCCGATGTGGTGGAGACGGGGGAATTTCACTTCTCTTACATCGGCGAGGCCATCCTCCACTACCATCCCCGGCTGTTCT
Organism: Acidithiobacillus acidisediminis; assembly: GCF_023277115.1. Classification (NCBI taxonomy): domain Bacteria; kingdom Pseudomonadati; phylum Pseudomonadota; class Acidithiobacillia; order Acidithiobacillales; family Acidithiobacillaceae; genus Acidithiobacillus; species Acidithiobacillus acidisediminis. The sequence continues at coordinate 2,202,762 of NZ_JALQCS010000001.1, read as the reverse complement.
TCAAACATCGCGGGATGGAAGCACGCTTTGCCGGTCAACCGGCAGACGCCGCCGTTTTCCTGGCGGAGCGGGTGTCGGGCGTCGGTAGTGTCTGCCATGCCCTGGCCTATTGTCAGGCCGTGGAGTCCGCCTGGGGTATCGAAGTACCCGCGCGAGCACAACTGCTGCGGGTGATTCTTGCGGAGTTGGAGCGCCTCTACAATCACTTCCACTATTTCGGCCTGCTGGCGAAGACGACGACGCTGAAAGTGGGCTCGGCGACGGGCTTTCTGCTGGAGGAGCGGGTGAAGCAGGTGGCCGCGCAATTGACCGGGTCGCGATTCCTGCGCAGCCTGCTGACCATAGGCGGGTTGCGCCGGGACCTCCGGGCAGAACACCTGGCGAGTGCGCTGGAGCACATTGTCAACGAGGGTGAAGCCTATCTGACCCGCCTGCACCAAACCGCCAGCCATCTCGACCGCCTGATGGGCACCGGAATTTTATCGAAGGAAGCCGCCTTTGATCAGGGGGCTACCGGGCCGGTGGCCCGTGCCTCCGGACTGGACCGGGACCTGCGCCGCGACCATCCCTACGCCGCCTACAGCCACCTGCGCTTTAATGTGCCGGTGCGCGAAAAGGGCGACGCCATGGCCCGCAGCGAGGTTCGCGCGGAATCCCTGCGCGAGGCTATCGCCCTGCTGATGCAGGCCTCCGGACGCCTCAAGGTGGGTCCGGTGCGCGCTGAATACACCGTGCCACAGGGACAGCAGGAAGGCCTGGGCTGGACGGAAACGCCGCGCGGCTCGCTGTATTACAGCGTGCGGATCCGCGATGGCCGTCTCGAACGAGTGAAGATCAAATCACCCTCATTTTCCAACTGGCGGGTGTTCCCGCTCACGGTGCATGGCACCAACATGATGGACTACGCCATCAATGAGGCCAGTTTTGGCCTCACCATCGCCGGTTGCGACCGTTAGGAGGACAAAATGCCGGTATGGACCTGGACAGGATTAAAAGCGGGTAAAGCCGCGACCCGCTGGCCGCAGCGCGGTCCCGACGGGCAGGAGGGCGTGCTGGGTATGCCGCGCTGGGACCCGGCTGCCTGTCGCAGCGACTGCAATACTTGCGCCGCCGCCTGCCCCACGGGCGCTATCACCGTCGCCAACGGCACAGTGGTGGTCGATTACGGGCGCTGCATCGTCTGTCAGCGCTGCGTGGAGGATTGTCCGGAAGGGGCGATGACCAGCTCTTATGACTGGGCCTTCGGCGTGCGGCGGCGCGAAGACCTGATCTGGACTGCGGCACTGGATGGCCCCGAAGGACAGCAACTGGGCACGCGGGTGGCACGGAGCCTGCGCCGCAGCCTGCACATTCGTCATGTGGATGCGGGCTCCTGCAATGGCTGCGAGTCCGAGATCAGCGCCCTCGACAATCCGTTCTACAACCTCCATCGGTTGGGCATATTTTTTACCCCATCGCCGCGCTTTGCGGATTTACTCATGGTGACGGGTCCGGTAACGGCGCCCATGCGCGAACCGCTGCTGGCCACCTGGGAGGCGATGCCGGAACCGCGCATGGTGCTCGCGACGGGCACCTGCGCGGTCTCTGGTGCGCCCATGGACGGTGGCTACGCGGGTGGCTCTGGACTGAATGAACTTTTGCCGGTGGATGTCTGGCTGCCGGGCTGCCCGCCCAATCCAGCGGCACTTATTCATGCACTGCTCCTGCTGCTGGAACGGATGCCGCAACGGGTTCAGGGAGGCCATTATGGTGCTGGATAGTTTTTGCATCGCTGCTCTGCTCCTGGTTCTGACCATTGCCCTCGGTGTGCTGCGGCAGGGCTGGCTGGCGCGGATCACCCTGATTGTGGGTACACTGGCGATGCTGATTGGCAACGCCTCCTGCCTGCCGGACGGTTCGGCGACCGGGGCGCTGTGGTCGCTGGGCGATATTGCCGTGACCTGGCAGCTCCAGCCCGCTGCGGCCTGGCTGCTGTTCTGGGGTGGACTGGCGGCGCTGGCGGCCTTTCTCTCCCCCAGTCGCGCCAAAAACCCCACCATCTGGATGGCCGGCGCGGCCGTTGCCCTGCTGGGCAGTCTCGGCGTTGCCGGTTTGCAGGAGGGTGTCTCTTTTCTGATGGCCTGGGAGTTTTTGAGTTTCGGCGGCGCGGTCATGCTCCTCGCCGATGGCCTGCAGGAAACTCAACGCGGCGGGCAGGCCAGTCTCTATATGCTGGCCCTGTTGGAAATCGGCGCGGTGGCGTTGTTGCTCTGCCTAGTGCTGCTCGGCGCGAGCGATACGCAGTTTGCCGTCTGGGCAGCGAGCTGGTCCACTTATGGCACGGCGGCCTTCGGAGTGGCGGTGCTGTTTATCATCGGCTTCGGCGCCAAGCTCGGTATTCTGCCCTTTTACGAATGGTATCCGGGAGCCTATGGCAGCGGTAGCGGCGCTTCCGGGGCACTGCTTTCCGGCATTGTGCTGAACGTCGCGTATTTCGCCCTGGGACGGGCCATGCTCGACTGGTTGCCGGTCAGCGCCGCCACCGGTGTGGGCATTCTGCTGGTGGCCCTGGGGACGGTATCCGCCATCCTCGCTATTCTCTACGCCTTTCAACAGGAAGACTGGCGACGCCTGCTGGCATTTTCTACGGCGGAAAATGCGGGGCTGGCGGTGGTCGCGCTGGGTGCCGCCTCCCTGTTCCGGGCCGACGGCCTGTCCATGCTGACGACTCTGGCCTGGACGGTAGGCCTGATTCATCTCGGCGGCCATAGTCTGGCCAAGGGTGCCATGATGCTCAGCGCCGATCGGGTGGCGGCGGTGCGCGGCAACTATCAGATCGCGCAGAGCCGGGTACTGGCCCTCGCCCCTTGGACTTTAGGCATCGGCGCCCTGTTCGGGGCCATGAGTCTCGCCGCCATGCCGCCCATGGCGGGTTTTGCCAGCGAATGGTACCTCTTTCAAACCGTGTTTCAGGATTTCCATCTGACTTCTTCTGCCGCCCGGGTAGCGCTGGCGCTGAGCGGTGCTGGCCTGGCCCTGACCGCTGCCATTGCCCTGGCGACCATGGTCAAAGTCTTCGGCATCGGCCTGCTGGGACGGGAGGAAAACCCGACCGAAGTCACGGGCCGCTGGCCGCTTCTGGGTCTGGGTCTTTTGGTGCTGGCCTATGCCGTGGCGCTGCCATGGACATTAGCGGCACTGGTCCGGGACGGCTGGCCCGCCGTTCCCGCCGCTGTGGCCGCCATGGTGCGCGGCCCGATACTGGTGCCATTGACTCCTCATTTCGCCTTTATTTCGCCCCCTTTGTTGCTGCTCATGGGAGTATTACTGGCACTGATTCCCCTGGGTTTGCTGGGCTGGAGCCAGCGCTGTCACGGCCGCCGCCGGGTACCCGTATGGGGTCACGGTCTGCGCCGGATACCGGCGGACAATGCGGTGACTGCGCTGGCTTTTTCCAATGCACTGCGGGAATTTTATAGCTTTGTGTACCGGCCCAGCACCAATACCGAAAAAAGCCATACGGACCGCCATTATTTCGTTCATGAGGTGCACTTCAATTACAGTCAGGCCCCCGTCTTTGGACCCTGGTTGTTTCGCCCGGCAGTACGCCTGGTGCAGAATCTCAGCGACCGGATTGGTCTGACCTTGCAAAACGGCTCACTCAACGCCTATCTCGCTTATATCGGGATACTGTTGATCGTCATTCTGGGCAGCGTCTTTTATTTGTAATAGGAAGGAGTAATGATGTTCGCAACATTCGGATATGTTACTTTTTTTGCCCTGATTGGCGTCTGGGCACGCTATGGTCAAAATTTGCTGGTGCAGACCGTGTTTGGCCGTGGTTTTCCATGGGCGATTCTGAGTATCAATGTGATGGGTTGTTTTCTCATGGGGTTTCTGTTTTTTGAGACCTTGGATCGTATCTCTGTGAGTCCAGAATTACGCACAGGCATACTTACTGGCGGATTAGGTACCTACACCACTTTTTCAACTTTTTCTGTGGAAACACTGGTACTTTTTGAAAATGGCGAGCCGGCTAAGGGCCTGATCTATGTATTTTCGACAATGATTTTATGTCTGGGTGCGACATTTGCCGGGGCATGGATTTCGCGCAGTATTTGAGAGGTGAGTCATGACAACCGTATCTGTAGTACGTATTTACATTAAAGAAGGCGATAAACATGAAGGGCATAATCTTATGCAAGATATTTTCCGCATGCTCCACGATCAGTACAAGGTGCATGGTGTTACCGCCTTTCGCGGTATCGCGGGTTTTGGTAACAAAGGCGAGGTTTATGCTGATGACATTATGCATTTCAACGTCCATCTGCCGCTGGTGCTGGAATTTTTTGATGAACCAGAGACGGTGGACATCGTGATGCCGCACCTGCGGGAAATGGTGCCACCGGGCCATATTCTGCGCTGGGAAGCCGATTGCGGTTGCGAATGAACCATCATTACTGCCCGCTCTGTTATGCGGAAATACCCATCGGCTCGATCATCTGCCCGACCTGCGGGCAAGATGTTGAGAGCTGGGAACGCCACATACCGTACTACGACCGGTTGATTTGGGCGCTGAAAAATCCCCATTCCGAGGTGCGAATGGGGGCCATTCTCAGCTTGCAGAATCACAGACGTGCCGGTGCGGCAGGGCCGCTGGCGGAATGCGCCATGAACTGGCCTATTGATGTGGTGCAGGGAATGGCCGTTGTCGAGGCCATAGCCAAGCTGCCGGACGGCGCCGAGAAAACCGCTGCCTTACGGCAATTACAGCAACATGAAGCCCATGCAATACGCGTTGCTGCAGGAGAACTGCTGGCAAAGAAGGGAGCAGATCACTATGGCCATTCGACTTAAACAGTCAGTGGATGCACTGGCAGAGCGCGTCGTCCGTAAAGCCAGTGAATACCCGCGTATCGGCGTAGCGCTGTGGATATGCCACAACGGATCAGCCCATGTTGTGCCTTTGAAGGATTCCGTACTGTCCGGCCCAGGCTTTGCTGGACCCTGCCTGTTGATTGGTCATTATCGGACACCTTGTGAACCTGAAAATATTGTCGAAGATATTGAGTGGGTAGTACGTGCTGTCCGCATGGGACGGCTACATTAGAATCACGGGGAGCACTTTATAAAATGCGTATCAGAAGGCTCGTACTGGATGTCGATAAGGCTTTTGCTCAGCCCAGTCTGTTCGATATTGCCGCCGCTATCGAAAAAGTCAGCGGTGTGGAGGGTTTTAATATTTCGGTGGAAGAAGTCGATCAGGAAACGGTCGGCACACTGATCAATGTGGAAGGTGACAATATCGATTACGCCGGTCTGCTTGCGGCCATCGAAAAAAGTGGTGCTGCCGTGCATGGTGTCGAGGAAATTGTCGTCGGTGATCGCATGGTCGATTACCGGCGACGGGCCAGCAAATGAAAATATCGCGCCGGGAGATATTTCCCATAGTGCTCGGTCTTGCCGACGGAACCTGCACGGCGCTCGTACTCGCCAGTCAAAAGATGATGACGGGCGGCATCGACGTCTGGCAGGCCTTTCGTATTGGCATTATTACCTCTGCATCGGGCTTCCTGCCCTTATGGGTAGCGGAATACGCCGGGCTGCGTAATGATCTGGTACGCATGGCGAAGCAACTGAATATGGCTTCTGCCCATGCGCTGCAAAAAAGCGACCTGGGCCTGCAAACCTTGCGTAACTCCTGGTTTATGGCGAGCCTTGCTACCGCCAGCAGTTTCGGCGGGGCGGCGATACCGCTGACGCTGGCCGTAATCTTTCCGAGGTGGATTTATCTGCCACTTTTTGTTGCCAATCTCACCCTGATGGGTGTAGGTCTGGTACTCGGTTACTGGGTACAAGGCGCGCGCTGGAAGTGGGCACTGGGCCTGATGGGTATTGGCAATGTGCTGGCGGTGCTGGGCTACAAGGTGGGTTTCTCATGATCTGCGGGCGGCACCCATGACAGCCCTGTGGACGCATTTCGCATTAAACCTCGTGCAGGTCGCTTTTTTGCTGATTTTTGCTCCTCTCGTCGAAGGCGTTTTGCATCGCCTGGAAGAAATCATTGAGGGCAAACGCGGGCCGAGCATCTGGCAAATCTATCGAGATATCTGGAAGCTATTCGGCAAGGATGAAGTCGTCTCCGAGGAGTCCACCTGGGTTTTCCGTTTTGCGCCGATTGTCGCTTTTGTCATGCCAATGTTTGTGGTGCTGCTGATTCCGGCGCTGACTGCCTATCCCCTCTTTTTTGCCTTCATGGGGGATATGGTCGCGGTGGGCTTTCTGATGGCTGTTTCCGGGTTTTTTGTCGCGCTGGCGGGCATGGACACGGGCAATGTCTACGCCGCAGTGGGCGCCAGCCGCACCCATATGGTCGGTTTTCTGGCCGAACCGGTGTTCATCATGGTGTTTTTTAGTGTGTCCTATATAGCGAACAGCACCATCCCCTATTTTGTGAATGCCACCTGGGGGGCCTCGTGGGGCAGTATGCTGCAACCTTCGCACTTGCTGGTGATTCTCGCCTTTTTCCTGCTCATTCTCGCGGATGAGGGACGCATTCCGGTGGACAGCGCCGCAGGCAAGGTAGAAATCGCCATGATCGGTCACTCCAAAGGCCTCGAATATTCGGGTACCAGCGCAGCACTCATAAAATGGGGCGGGACAACCAAACTGATGGTGCTGGCCATGATCTTCGTCAATGTACTGGTGACGCCGTGGGGGCTCGCACAGGGTACGCAATGGACGGCGATACTCGCCGCCATCGGCCTGGTGCTCATCAAGCTGCTGGCCTTTGTGATTGTGCTCGCTTTCATCGAAACCACCCTCGCCAAACTGCGGCTCTTCCGGATTTCGGAATTTTTGTCGGTGGCCTTCGTGATCTGCCTCTTTGCCGTCAGCGTGCGCCTCGTGGGAATCGGTTGATGGATGCCACCGTGAGTTCCATCGCCCTCAGCCTGGACGGCTCCATCGCCGCCCTCTTCGTCGTGCTCGGTCTCGGGGTAATGGTATCCCGGCAGATGTTGGGGACCCTGCGCTTTTTCATGTGGCAATCCGTCGCGCTGACGGCCTCGGCGCTGGTGCTGGCCGATGCTTTGCAGGCCATCAATCTGCTCTGGGTGGCGCTGATCACCTTCAGCACCAAGGTCATCGCGGTGCCGCTGGTACTGCGCTGGGCCGCCGGAGAGGAGATCTATGGGCGGCGCGAAGTGGATCAGGCCCTGAGCATTTCGGCATCGGTATTGGTGGCGGCGATACTTGCGCTGGTGGGCTGGTTCGCTGTGGCGCCGGTACTGCCGATCCTCCATGGTATTCCGTTTGCGCTGCTGAATTTGCCCACCGGCCTGATCATGGTGCTCTGGGGCGCCTTTACCGTCGCCCTGCGCAGGGAAAGTGTCGCCCAGTTGATGGGCCTCCTGATCATGGAAAACGGGGCTTTCTTCGGCTCCATCGCCATCGTCCACAATCTGACGGTCATTGCCGAGATTGCCGCGGCGGTGGACGTGCCGATTGTTGCGCTGGTCATCGGCCTGCTGATTCGCAGCATCCGCCGGGTGACCGGCACCACGCGGGTGGGCGGCATGGATACACTCCATGAGCGCTAGCTGGCTACCGGCACTCATCCTGCTCATGCCCCTCGTCGGGGCGCTGCTCGCCCTATTGAATCGGCGGGCCGCACCCTATATGACCCTGCTGGCGGCGGCAATCACTCCGATACTCGCCATACTGGCGGCGCTACAGGTGGAAAGCCATGGCCTGCTGACCGGAACGGATGGCCTCTTTGCGCTGGATGCCCTCGGGGCACTCTATTTGCTGCCGGTGAGCTTCGTTTATTTTACCTCATCCCTCTATGCCATTGGTTATCTCCGGGCACGCCGCCAGGAACATCCCGCAGGAACGCCACCTCGTTACCGGGAATATTTCCCCCTGATGAACATCTTCGCGCTGGTGATTTTAGCCGTGCCACTGGTTGCCAACCTTGCTCTGATGTGGATTGCCATTGAACTGACCACCGTATTCTCGGCCTTTCTGGTAGCTTATGAGGACCGTGCCGAGGCGCTGGAAGCGGCATGGAAGTATGTGGTTTTGACCAGTATGGGGGCGATGATCGCCCTGCTCGGGGTGCTGATGCTCTATTACGGCACCCACGCCGTCGGCCAGCCGCCTACCTGGGACGGACTACTGAAGGCGGCTCCGCAAATACCTGCGCCCCTGTTGCTCCTCTCTTTTGTCCTCTGGCTGATCGGCTTCGGCGCCAAAACCGGGTTGGTGCCCATGCATACCTGGCTGCCCGATGCCCACAGCCAGGCTCCGGCTTCGGTCTGTGCCGTGCTCTCCGGCGTCGAGACCAGTGCTGCCCTCTACATGCTCTTGCGCATCTATCCGGTGCTGGCATCCAACCCCGGCATTCATGATCCGGCGGCATGGTATATGACGGCGGGACTCATCACCGTCGGCAGCGCCGCCTTCATGCTTTTGCAGGTCCATGATTTCAAGCGGATGTTTGCCTACTCCACCATCGAGCACATGGGGATCATTCTGACCGCCTGTGGCATCGGCGCCGCCGTCCACGAGCAGGGCACGGTCTATCAGCTCTTCGCCCACGGCTTTACCAAGTCGCTGTGCTTTTATGCGGCGGGACTGGCGGGGATCGTCTTCGGCACGCAGGAAATCGCCAAGGTGCGTGGCCTCATCAGTCGCGCACCCGCGGTGGGCTGGGCTCTGGTGATCGGTACCCTGGCCATTGCCGGGGCGCCACCCTTCGCGCTCTTTCTGTCGGAGTTCGAGATTCTCTATACGGGTTTCAGCACCGGCCAGTATCTGCCCACCGGGTTGCTCACCGCCTTCATCGTGCTGGCCTTCATCGCCCTGGCCTACCAAGCCTCGCGCATCGCCTTCGGGGAGCCCGCCACCACAGCCGATGGCCGACCGCTGCCTAAGGTGCGCCTGCCGAGTACTAGCCTGGCGGCCATGGCCATGGCCATTATTCCGGTCTTTATTTTCGGCTTTTATCTGCCACCGCCCCTCGCCCATCTGGTACACCAGGCGGCATACCTGCTGGAAGTCCACGGATGACGGCTGGTGCGAAAATCAGTGACTGGTTGCAGCAGCAGACGGACGTCACGGTACGCGAGATTTATGCGGGCTGGCTGCAACTCGGCTGTAAGGCCGATCAACTCGTCACCCTGACCACTGCACTGGTCAACCACTGGCAGGCGGAATTTGCCACTCTGCTGGTGGAAGAAACCTCAGCCGAAGCCCCCCTCGCCGTGCATTATCTTTTCTATCTGCCGGAAGACGGTTGCCTGATCGAACTGAAAATTCTGGTACGTCCGGGGGAGGAATTGCCCGCCATCAGTGACACCGTCCACGCCGCTGACTGGCACGAGCGCGAGGCCTGGGATTTATACGGCCTGCGTTTCAGCGGGCATCCCTTCCTCGGCGACTTTGTACTGCATGACGACGACTGGCCGGAGGGCCTCGACCCCATGCGACACCGTTTCGATGGTCGTCGACGGCCCGACGTGCATGGCTCCGGAGCAAACTGGGTACCGCCGAAAATTCTCCAGGAGGAGGGCTCCATCCTCTTCCCCATCGGTCCGGTCTGGGGGGATTTCAACGAATCCGGCCTGTGGCTGCTGGAGACCCCGGGCGAGCAGATTCGCTATCTGCACACTCGCCTCTTTTACAAATACCGGGGCGTCGAGAAGATTGCCGAAGGGCAGACGGTGGATCGCGCCTTGCTGCTGGCCGAACGCTTTGCCGGGGCTTCCGCTTTCGCTCACGCCTGGGCCTATTGTCAGGCAGCAGAGCGAATAGGCGATTGCACGGTGCCCGCCCGCGCCCAGAGCCTGCGCCTGATCATCGCAGAACTGGAACGCATCCGTCATCACGCGGCCAATATTGCGGAAATCGCCGGCTCCACGGCACTGTCCGTGGCCAAGGCCATGGCCCAGGAAATTGTCGAAGACCTGTTGCGGCTCAGCGCGCGGCTTTGCGGACATCGTTATTTCTTCGGTTTGCTGACGCTTGGTGGCTTGAACTTTGATCTGGATCCTGCGCAGCTCACCCTATTGGCCGAGACCCTGCCGACGCTGAATGGGCGCATGCGAGAACTGGAGCGTCTGCTAGAAAACAGCTCCAGTTTTCTCGACCGTATTGAGGAAATGGGCGCCCTGAGCCCGGAGCTCGCCCACACCTATGGCGTGGTCGGTCCCATCGCCCGTGCTTCGGGACGGGCCATCGACCTGCGTCGTACCCTGCCGTACGGCAACTACCAGACACTGCCCATGGACATCCCGGTGGAGCATGAGGGAGATGGTTATGCCCGGCTGCGGGTCCTTTTTGCCGAGAGCCAGATCAGCACTGTCCTGATCCTCCAGGCACTTCAGGACGTGCCGACCGGCCCAGTGCGAATTGCCTGCCCCCTTCGGGAAGGTCATGCCCTCGCCTGGGTAGAGGCACCCTCAGGAGCAACCTTCCACTGGCTGCGCTGCGCTGCCGATGGCCAGGTGCTGCGCCTGCGCCTCGGAACCCCTGGCTTCCGCAACTGGCATGCTTTTGAACGGGCGGTAGAAGGTGCGGCTTTTCAGGACTTCCCCATCATCCTGGCCACTTGGGGTCTTTCCATAGCGGAGAACGATCGCTGATGAGCTTCTGGCCCTATTACGGATTAAAACGTGGCATTCAAACGACGCCTTGGCCCGCAACGGAAGAACAGACGCCGGGCATCACGCCGGGGCGGCCGCGTGCAGGTCAAGTAGCCGATGCCGAGGCACTGGCGCAGGGTTGCCCAACCGACGCCTTAAAGGCGGTCGCTGCAGGAGTGGCCGTGGACTTTGCGCGCTGCATTCACTGTCAACGCTGCCGCCACGGCGACAACGCGCTGCACTGGTCGGAGGACTTTACCTGGACCAGTACCGGCGGGATTGGGTTGCCCCCGTTGGGCAGCCGCTTCCGGCGCTCCCTGCATGTCCTCTATATCGACGCCGGGGCCTGTGGCGCCTGCGTCAACGAAGTCCGGCTGATTGATGCGCCCGCCTACAACCTGCACCGGTTGGGTATTTTTATCACCGCCAGCCCCCGGGATGCCGATGTGCTGCTGGTCGCCGGTCCCATCACCGACGCCATGCGCACCGCCATCAGCAAGGCCTACGCCGCCATGCCTGAACCGAAACGGGTGGTGGGCATGGGCGTTTGCTCTATGAATGGCGGCATCTTCGGGGAGAGCTTCGCCTGTGCCGGTGGGCTGGAAAAAATCATCCCGGTGGATGTATGGATTCCCGGCTGCCCGCCACCACCGCTGGCTATTCTGCACGGACTGCTGACGGTGGTCGGGCGTGCCATACCGACGGCCCTGAAGGAACAGCCCTGATGCTCTATATCATCGCCTATCTGCTCTTCGCCGCTGGCCCGCTGCTGGCCCTGCTCCCCGGACGCCGTATCCCGTCCGTCTTGGCTTGGAGTACCATGACCACAGGCTGCGTACTCATGGGCAGTGAGGGCGTCATCGCCATCGGTGGTCCTGCGGCGCAACCCCTGATTCAGTTAGCCCTGCCCATCATTGGGCCATTCGACTTCGTACAGACCCCCCTCGGCGGCTTGCTCATCCTGATTACGGCTTCGGTCTTTGCCGTTGCCCTGCCCTTCGTCGCACGGGATGCCAGCACTTTTCCTCAAGGAAGACGTGCCCTTTTCCTCGCCATTGTCATGCTCACCCTGGCGGCGATGATTGGCTTTTTTTCCGCCGAGACCATCGTCTCCTTTATTTTCTGCTGGGAACTGGCAGCCATAGCCATCTGGGGACTGATCACCTTTGAAACCCGACAGAGCAAACCGGTGGCGGCGGGATTATTGACGTTGGCCCTCTCCGAGCTGGGCAGCCTCGCCGGGCTGGTGAGCCTGCTGCTGCTGGCTTCTGCCGCCAGCACCCCGCAGTTGGTTGGTATCGCCGCAGCGATACCGCATCTCTCGCCCACCCTCATCCTCGTCGCGGGACTGCTGGCCTTTTTCGGCTTCGGCATGAAGGCGGGCATCATCCCGCTCAATGTCTGGCTACCCGCTGCTCACGGCACCGCACCGCGCTCTACCTCGCCGATCCTCTCCGGCGCCACACTGAATCTCGGCCTTTACGCTTTTTTGCGCATCGATGCCCCCATTGCCCTGCATGCCCCCAATCTGGGGCTGATCATCCTCAGCAGTGGCGCCCTGACCGCGCTCATCGGCATCATCTACGCGCTGGTGGAAAAGGACATGAAGCGCCTGCTGGCGCAGAGTTCGGTAGAAAACATGGGCATCGCCACTGCGGGTATCGGTGCCGGGCTGACCTTCGCCGCCTACGGTCATCCACTGCTGGGCGGGGCCTCCATGGTCGCGGGCCTCTATCACATGATCAATCACTCCACCTTCAAAACCCTGCTTTTTTTGGGGGCGGGCGGCATCGACGCTACCACGGGCACCCACAATCTCGATGATCTGGGCGGACTGATGAAGCGGCTGCCCGCGCTCGGAGGATTTTTTCTGGTGGGCACCTTTGCCATTGCGGCACTCCCGCCTTTTAATGGGTTTGTCAGTGAATGGCTGCTGCTGGAGTCCCTGCTGCGGGTGGTGGAAATTCCTGACATCCCGGTACGTATTACTTTTGCCCTGTCCGGCGCCTTGCTCGCCCTCACCTCCGGTCTGGCGCTGACCTGCTTCATCATGCTCTCCGGTAGTGCGCTCATGGGCCTGCCGCGCTCGGAACGTGCCGCACAGGCGCACAAGGCCCCATGTACCGTGATCATCCCGATGGGGATGCTGGCCGTGCTCAGCCTGCTGCTGGGCTTGGCCGCCACTCTCATCATTCCGGTGTTGGGACGGCTGGCCGCTCCCTTGGTCGGCGCCAACCCTACCGCTTCGCTGGTGCCAGACTTCTTCCGCCCGCAGTCCAGCATTCCCCTCGCCGTGCGGCACGCACTGGACCCTATCGGCGCCAGCGTCGGCGCCGTTTTCCTGCCCCTGCGCAGCCTCGTCGTCATGCATCTGGATCAGACCAGCGCACCGGTCGTCTACGCCATGTCGACCATGCTAACTTTTGTGGTGTTGACCCTGATGCTCGGCGGCGTCTGGCTGCTGGCGCGGGGTCTGCGGCATAAGCGGATCACCCGCAGCACCCTCTGGGATGCCGGCCTGACCCGGCTGCGCCCGGAGATGACCTACACCGCCACCACTTTCGCCGCGCCGGTGCGTGTCGTCTTTCAGGGGCTCTTACATCCGCACATCGAGGAAGACGAGGAACGCCAGGGCGCCTTCGTCCTCACCCGCAGTCACCGGCAAGTCATTACCAACATCAGTGATCGACTGGTACTGAAACCGATGATCAGCGCGGCGTTTACGGTGGCGAACCGCCTTGCCCGCATGCACAAGGGCCGGGTAAACACCTATGCCGCGTACATTCTGCTGGTCATGGTGCTGGTATTGATTATGGTCGGTGGGACGGGACGCTGATGGGAGGCTCGATCATGGAGAACGACACTCAGATCTGGGAACGGGCGCAAAACTACGTGCTGAGTCGTCAGTCGGCAGATAGCGGCTTCTGCTTCTACCGGGTCTGGGGGGTGGAAGAGTCCACCGCGCCGGATACCTATTACGCCATTGCCGTACTCCGCTTCTGGGGCATGGCCATTCCCCGCAGCACCGAGCTGATCCGCTGGCTGCAATCCCTGCAAGATGATCAGGGGCGATATTCCAGCCTGACCAATGCCAGTTTTGGTGTGCGCGCCCTGAGTCTGCTGGCCGCTGCCCCGCTCTGGGATCCGCGTCCCAATTTACTGAACTGGGCGACGCAGGCCGCAGGGCGCAATGACACAGTCGACAGCGAGACGCTGCGGGACTGGCAGCGCTGCGTCCAACTGCAGCGCCTGCTCGCCCCGGTTGCGCCCCTGCCCGAAATCATGCGTAGCGGCGCTGAAGCGATTCTGCACAGCATGGAGGCCGCCGCCGGAGGCTTCGGCAGTCACCCCAACCTGATCGACAGCGGCAACGCCTGGGCCTTGCAGCGGCTTCTGGGCCAGCCTTATCGCCCGCGGGATCAAAGCTTCCTGCACGCCTGCGAAGATGCCACTTTCGGCCTGCGTCTCAGCCCCGATGGCGCCAGCACCCGTCTGGAGGCCATCTTCTGGGGATTACTACAGATGGTGCATCTCCACATCGCGCCGTTGTATCCGCAGGCCATCATGGCCTATGTGCGTGCATGCCAGCCAGTGAATGGCGGTTTCGGACGCCGCGCTGGCGCCATTGCCACCCTGGAGGGCACTTTTCATGCGGTGATGATTGCCGCGGGCTTATCCCGTAACCCGCTGTTACAGACGTTGACGGGAGCTTGAACGATCGGGGGGTGTTCGACAGTAGTTAACTTAGGGGCAGACATTCGCACTGATGAGCGGGTATTTCTGCCATTCGGCTTGAAAGGACAGGAGTCTCAACGTGAAAGATCTACGCACCAACTTTTTGGACCACATCAAAAATAGTCTTAACGGAAAACCGCTGTTTCTGCGCATCCTCTTCTGGGATGGCCATGAATACGCGTTCAACCAGGACATCCGCGTTACCATGCATCTGCATTCCGCCAAGCTCATCTCGCGCATACTTATGGGCAGCGCTCTGGACGTGCTGGGTGAGGGGTATGTGGAAGGGGGTATTGGTATCGAGGGGCGCTATCAGGACATCCTAGCGGTGGCCGAGCAACTCGGCGACTCCTTCCCGGCCAAAAAATCCAAGGGCGGCATCTTCCGCAAATATCACACCGCCCACAGCAAGGCCAAGGACGCCGAAGCCATCCGCTATCATTACGACGTCTCCAATGATTTTTACCGCCTCTGGCTGGATCGCAACATGGTCTATTCCTGCGCCTACTTCAAGACGGGCGAGGAGGACATCCATACGGCCCAAGAGCAAAAACTTGATCATATCTGCCGCAAACTCCATCTCCAGCCGGGCGAAAAACTTCTGGACATAGGCTGCGGCTGGGGTGGGCTTTTGTCTTGGGCGGCCCGAAATTATGGCATTCGGGGGGTGGGTGTGACGCTGAGCGAGCAGCAATACGTCTACGCCAAGGAACGCATGGAACGGGAAGGCCTGGCCGATCGGGTGGAGATTCGTCTGCAGGACTACCGCGACATCCCCGAGCGGGAGCATTTTGACAAAGTATCCTCGGTGGGCATGTTCGAGCACGTGGGCCGGGCCATGCTGCCGGAATATTTCGGAGCCATCCAGCGAGTGCTCAAGGAGGGCGGCTGGACCCTGAACCACGGCATCACCGCCAGCCAACAGGATGATGAGGACGGCCATCACTCGGGCAGCGATTTCATGGATAAATACGTCTTTCCCGACGGCGAAATCCCCCATCTCTGGCGGGTGGTGCGGGACATGGCGGGGCAACACCTGGAGGTGTTGGACGTGGAAAATCTCCGTGTCCACTACGCCCAGACCCTCATCCACTGGGTGCGGCGGATGGAGGGGCGCAAGGCGGAGACGCTTGCCATGATCGGCGAGAAGCGCTATCGCATCTGGGCCATCTACATGGCAGGTTGCGCCTATGCATTCTGGCGTAACTGGTTAGCACTGCATCAGGTGCTGGCGGTGAAACAGACCCGATCGGAACTCACGCCTCGGCCATGGGAGCGGCGCTATCAATACCAGGACGACAGCTTCCGCTTGGCCGAACCTCAGTGGGGTGACCTTTAACCGGCCCCCGCGTCGGTCGGAATCGGCCGAAGCATACGGGTTCCATTTATTCAGAAAGGTGAATCATGAATCTGAAAAATATAGCGACTGGCCGGCATGTGCCGGATGACGTCAACGCCGTGATCGAGGTTCCACAGGGCTCGAGCGTCAAATATGAACTCGAAAAATCCTCCGGAGTGATTCTGGTTGATCGCTTCCTTTTTACCGCCATGCACTACCCGGCGAATTATGGCTTTATTCCCCATACGCTTTCTACAGATGGGGACCCTACCGATATTTTGGTGGTATCCCCCCAGCCGGTACAGGCAGGCGCCATCATGTGCACGCGCCCCATCGGCGTTCTGCTTATGGAGGATGAGCATGGTACTGATTGCAAGATTATCGCCGTTCCTCACCACGAGGTGGCTGGTGGATATGATCATATAGAGGATATCGGTGACCTACCCAGCTATCTACGCGACGAGATTTTCCATTTCTTTGAACATTACAAAGAGTTGGAACAAGGCAAATGGGTAAGGTTGCAAGGCTGGCAGGGTGCGGAAGATGCGCGCGCCATGATCCTGGCTGATCTTGCGCGGGCCAATGCCACGCATGCCTGACTTGGTGGTGAAGATGCCAACGGTCTGGATCTGCTCCGTGGGTAGCCCTGGTGTTCCGAACTGTTCCTTTGTATCGGGAGAGGGGCGAAGACATGACACTCAAGCAATCGGTCGCCCTAGCCCTGCGTGTATTGCGGAAGGCATAGGAATTATGTGGGACATAGCATACATCTGTGGATATGTCCCAATGATTCCGCGCATGTGCTACCGGAACGCCCATTCAACTGTCAGATCTCTAGCCCACGCAGCATCTTGGTCAGCACTTATCGGGTGTCTTGCTGCGGACGGGATATTCTGGATGAGATCATCTGGTTCGTCGGCGATGGGTAAAGGACGGGCCGAAAGATATCACTATGTTGGCAACTGGGAGGTTCCGGGAAAACCCTCTATGCCGCAGGTGAGGCACGACCGCTTTTCCAGGTGCGCCCATGGCCGATGATGGCGGCAGGTCAGAGGGCGCGCGCACGCCGCCTCGGGCGGATGGTCCATCATGGTGGTTCCCGCTCTTGTGCGGCGCGGGTTTTGGGGGGCGGCTAAGCTACGAAATGATCCGCAGTCCCTTGACCGCCCTCTATGCCTGGCATCTGGGGGCGCCAACGGCGGTCATTGGCCTATTGGTCGCGGCGGTGACCATCACCGGGATCTTTGTTAAGCTGCCTGCAGGTAGTCTAGCGGATCAATTTGGTTTTCGGCGGTTGATGCTGGCCGGAATGATGGTGACCGCGGTAGGGCCGTTTTTGTATCTGCTGGTGTGGTTTTGGCCGCAATTGCTGGCTGTTCGCTTTTTCCATGGTCTATCCACGGCGCTCTACGCCCCCGCCGCATCGGCGCAGGTAGCCAAGTCCTTTCCGTCGCAGCGTGGGCGCAGGCTCGGTCTTTATGGGGCAGCCGAAAATGCCGGGGTCGTATTGGGACCGGTAATTGGCGCCGTTGCACTCGCTCATCTGGGTTTTGCCGCGGCCTTCGTCGTCTCGGGAGGCATTGGCCTTCTTGCGCTTTTGACGATCCTGCCTTTTCCACGGGATGCGCCGGTTCATGATGGTCGGCGGTCTACCGGCGAAGTCCTCCGCGTAGCCGCCCAAGGTGTGCGTCAGATCACCGGCGATCCGGCTATTCGTCTGGTGAGTCTGATAGAAGCCGCCCTCTATTTCGGCGTAGGTACGCTGCAGGCGTATCTACCGCTGTATGCGCAGGATCAGCATATCCCCATCCTGAAGATCGGCTTCTTGTTCGGCGCTCAGGGGATAGCGTCGATTCTCTTCCGCCCAGTCTTTGGAGTGGCCTCTGACCGCGTTGGGAGAAGGCCTTTTGTCGTCGCTGGGATCGGTCTGTGTGCAACGGTACTGGCAACCATCCCCTATATGGGGCAGTTCCTGCCATTACTCGGCCTAAGCACGTTATTTGGATTAGGCACGGCCATGGTGACGCCGGCGACGACGGCAATGATAGGAGATATCGTCAGGAGCCGGGACTTCGGTGCGGCCATGGGCGTATTCGGTAGTCTATGGGATGCGGGACATGCCTGTGGTCCATTAATGGCAGGAGTTTTAATCGCATGGACTGGTTATCGCAGCGGATTTATGATCATCGCTGGCGTCATGGTCACGGTTTTGGTTGTATTTCTTTGCAGCAACCGAAAAAGCCCAGCAAAAGAAACCCATAAATAAAGATGAAAAGAGGAATGTCAAAAGACACAGCGAAGGTAATAAAGTATTTTTTGTTTTTTAGCATCACCCCGGCTGTCGGGGTGATCATATATTTTTCATTTAAATTATTGGGGATAGATATCAGTTTTAAATACATCATATATTTGTTGATATTGGTTCTCTTTGTGAAGATTATTATTGGCGGAGTAGTTATCGCTGTCCTTAAAAAAGCTAAAGAAGAATGACTTCTATAACAACTAATAACTTGAGTCCTGGCTGTTTATTTTATTCCCCTGCGGGCAAACACAACCCAGATATATCGTCAAAAATAGAACAAAATAGATTGATAGAAACACGTAATCATATCGCAAAACAAAGGTGTTGTGACACTCTGGTTTATTGGACGCTTCTGGGGTTGGATTTGGCCCTAAAAGTATCAATCAGCCTATCTTTCTATACCCAGTAAATATCGCCTATTTCTAGTCGCACCATGTAACATTCCCCCCTTTCTTAGTGACCGCTTCCGCTGCCTTAGCGCCGTTGACACCTGATGGTCGGCAGCAGACTGATTGTAAGCGCTTAAGCAACCCACCTTCCCAAATTTTCTGGCCTGACCGATCCTGATCCGCGTTCAGCGAGGAGGGATGGCTATGACGAAGGACGAGAAGACCGCTTATTGGCGGCAACAAGTAGACGGGTTTCAGGCGAGCGGCCTTTCCGCCAAGAATTACTGTGCGCAGGAAGGGATCGCCGTAGCCACCCTGCATTACTGGCGCAAGCGATTTGCCGATGCGGTAGAACCGCGGCCGATGGTCCATGGGACCGAAGGGTTTTTGCCGGTCACTCTGGCACCGGTCCGGCCGTCTGTTTCGCTGGTAGAGATTATGCTGTTGTCGGGCCGCAGTCTGAAACTGACGGCACCGATGGATACCGGCTGGTTGCAAACCTTGGTGCGTGTCCTCGAAAGCCCATGTGGTTGAGTTCAGGCAGTCACATCTGGCTAGCGGCAGCACCCGTGGATATGCGGCTGGGCTTTGATGGTCTGGCGGCCAAGGTTCAAGGGGTGCTGGCTGCCGATCCCTTTTGCGGCCACGCCTTCGTCTTCCGCAACCGCCGCGGCGATCGACTGAAACTATTGCTCTGGGATGGTCTGGGCTTTTGGCTCTTGTACCGCCGCCTGGATCAGGGGCGACTGCACTGGCCCAGAGCCGATACCGGCGCCGTGGAACTCTCCACAGCACAGTGGGCGATGTTGGTGGAGGGGCGGCCGTGGACCCCGTTGCCGGCCCTGGAAAAATGCCTGCCTACCTTGCTATAAGTGACGGAAATTGCTTGTATAAATACCCATTTTTGGGTACTATTCTTCCATGAATCCAAGGACTTCCACCCCCATTCCTACAGAGCCAGAAGCGCTGCGCGATCTGGTGCTGAGCCTGCTGCAGAAGCAACAGGAAAAGGAAGCGGAATGGGCAGAACGCGCCCGGTATATCGCCCAACAGGAACAGGCTATCGCCCTGCGCGATGAAACCATCGCCCGCCTGGAAAGCACCATCGCCAAACTGCAGCGCTGGCGATTCGGTCGCCGTTCGGAAAAACTCTCTCCTGACCAGATCAGCCTCTGGGAAGAAGCGTTGGATACCGAAATCGCCGCGATGGAAAGTATCCTCGAAACCGTTCTGGAAGACAGTGCGGCGGTGACGGCTTCCCGCCCAGGAACCGAAGCACCCGTAGCGCCTGCACGCCCGTCCCGCCGCCACCCCGGCCGCATGCAGCTGCCCGACACCTTGCCCCGAGTGGAAGTGCATCACGATCCTCTGACCTGTACCTGCGGGCAGTGCGGCGGCCTCCTGGAAACCGTCGGGGAAGAGATTAGCGAAAAACTGGATTATATCCCTGGACGCTTCCAGGTGATTCGTCATATCCGCCCCAAATTGGCCTGCCGCCCCTGCGGTACCATCGAAAGTCCGGCATTACCGGCACAGGTGATCGACAAGGGCTTACCCACGGCGCGCCTGGTGGCCCACGTGATGACGGCGAAACATGTGGATCACCTGCCTTTATATCGGCAGGAAACCCAGTACTTGCGGGCGGGTGTCCCGATCTCCCGCGCCACCCTCTGCAGCTGGCTGGGCCAGGGGGAGTACTGGATCAGCCTGCTCGCTAAAGCCTGCAAAATGGCCTCGTTGGAGGGCACTATCCTGCACGCCGACGAAACCCCCTTACCGGTGCTCCATCCCGGTAGCGGCAAGACGGACAAGGCCTACCTCTGGGTGTATCGCAGTCAGGCGGATGCCCCGCATCCCGTCGTGGTCTTTGATTATGCCCCGGACCGTAAGGGGATCCACGCGCAACACTTCCTGGGCGACTGGAAAGGGATACTCCAGACCGATGACTATGGGGCTATGATGCCCTCTACCGCAAGGAACAAGTTATCGAAGCCGGATGCTGGGCGCATGTGCGGCGTCACTTCTATGACGTGGAACAGCGGGGTCCGAGTCCGGTGGCGCAGAAGGCATTGGCCTGGATCGCCAAACTCTATGCCATCGAGGCCGACATCAAAGCCTCCCCGCCGGATCAGAAAGCCGAAGCCCGCCAGCAGCGAGCTGGCCCGCTGCTGGAATCCTTCCGCGCCTGGCTCAGCGAAACCCAGATGCAAGTGGCGCCTAAAAGTGGTATCGCCAAAGCCATCGGTTATGCCCTGAACCGCTGGAAGGCACTCACCCTCTACCTCGAAGAAGGTCAGCTCAGCATCGATAATAACCCAGTGGAACGGGCACTGCGGGGCGTTGCGATTGGTCGCAAGAATTTCTTATTCGTTGGAAATGATGCCGGTGGCGAGCGTGCCGCATCCTTTTACAGCGTCATCGAAACCTGCAAACTCAACGGCATCGAGCCCTTCGCGTACCTCTGTGACATGCTCGAAAAGCTACCGACATGGCCCAATAAACGGCTCCACGAACTCTTGCCGTGGAACTGGAAAAAAACCGCATTACCCTGATCGGCGCCAACCCGCAAGCGTGGGTTCGCTGAACGCTTACGACTGATTGCGGTCATAGGATGGGCTCACTAAGAGTTGATATAAACAAATAGTTGGGGCTTTGTTGTTGCGATCAACAATCATTTAACTATTCTCGGAAATCCGGCATGGTTATTACCGTTGCAAATTAACTGGGAAACTGAACAGAAGGTAGGTGGTCGCCGAAGTAACCGATCAATACCACGGCTGTTCCGCCGATTCTTTCGGCATCGAAATATAACCGGGCTCCAGCACCGCCACTTAGCTTAGTATGGCAGCTCCAACGGCGTTGCCTGAAGCCATTTGGCATTGGGAAGTCACGTTGTGGGCCATAGACCCCATGGCTCAGAGTGGCGATGTCTTCTCTACTCCACGAGATCGCATCGGCAGGGGAAAAGCTAACCCCTTCTGGTGGCCATGTTATTGCGCCATTATTTAATGCACGAAGATGGCGGAATAATTGATGAAATACCGGCTCGTTACCGTTGAGATCTTTAATCTGCCTTATGGCCCTGGGGCCAAAACGCAGTTGTTGAAAAAGTGTGTCTGCTTGATCCAGCAAGTTCACGCCGTTCAATACAGATTGCTCTAAGTTGTTTATGATGAGATTGCTTTGCTGTCTTACGTCATCTTCAGTTACTAGGCAGCAGACATTTACTTTTTCTTGGAATTCTCCATCAACGTCAAGTGTGACGAGTTCGACAGTAACCGACGTACATGAGGGCAACACCGTGCTGCCAAGCGCCAAGGCGGGGGCGCCGGTGAGCGCTGCGAAAGTTAGGCCAACGACTCTTGTACCGCACACTTTGCCTTCAATGGCACGCTCGCCTTCGGCAGCAGCGAAAAGACCATCAGCACCATCAATAAAAGGTTGTTTGTTCAGACACCAGGCAACGAACCGCCCCAAATCGTGATCTGTCCGACAATCGAAACACCATTCTCGTAATCCGCGGTATTCTCCGATATCCATGTCGGCCGCACCGCGTACTGAGCGCAAAATGTGAGAGCATCCTATCTGTCCGAGAGCTTTCAGAGCAGAGCCCAATATCTCGATGCGTCGGGCAGGGCTCCAATCAACACAGGGGGCAAGACTGGATTCATCGAGGATTACATCCATTAGCGCCTTACATCAACTTCGCAAGAGCAAAATCGAATTGGTCAAAAAATCCTTCCGGCCATGAATTTAGCCTTCCATCATCATCCATTGCGGGGGACTCTGGAATGGCAGGTTGACCAGGCCGATGGGCGAAAAAATGGATACGGACGTCAGTAGCTGGCAACTTTCTCTGCTTAACCGCTAGGCGTATGCCATTAAGCACGTGATCTGAGTGTGTTTCCAATATCACCTGAACGCCGCTCGCAGCTGTTTCCGCTAACAGCATTCCGATTTCCTGTTGCGCGTAGGGGTGAAGGTGCACCTCTGGATTTTCGATCACCAACATATCCCCTCCTTGGGCAGCTAGCAGAGAAACAATGATCGGGAATAGTTGTGTGAGACCAAAGCCAACGTTTTGCGGCCGCTGAAAATCAGAGCGATTATCGGAACGCAGGCGGAGACTAACAGCGCTTACCCCGTCGATGGGAGTGACCCGAAGGTCGCACCCCGGAAAGAAACGCTGCATATACCCTCGGACCTGATTAAATAGCGTTGGTGGAGTGTCGTGTAAAAGAAGAGAAGAGTCGACCACGTCCTGCCCACGCCAATAAAGAAGTCCGGCTGCCAGTTCGCCGTGGTGACCAACTCGAGCATGATCGTTTGAGATTCTTAATGGCAGCAACTCTCGCGGGCCCGCGCGCTCGGCGGTGATCCAATTCAAATGGTGCAGGGCGTTTAGGAAGCTCTGACCTAGCCTAAAAAGGTGCGCCTTGTCCCCAGTATTGACCTAAGCACGTTGCTATCAGGTCACTTATCCGTCAAATTCCCCCATTTTCTGGAGAATTATTGGATATTGGGCACACCACTCCCTACGCGGCCAGGAGATATCTCCTCAGCATGTACAGATTGGCCAAGGCAAAGAGCGTGGTCAGTTGAGCACCGTTCTTGGCCAGACCCCGATATCTGGTTCGCTGATAACCGAATTGGCACTTCAGCACCCGGAAGGCGTGTTCTCCCCGGGCACGGATCCGGGCAATGGCGCGGTTGTAGCGCTTGAGGGCCGCCAAGCCGGTTTTCTGCCCAGGATAGCGTCGCCGCGCTACCGCGTTCCGTATGCCTCGGGCCACCAGCGTGTCATGCACCTGGGGATAGTCATAGCCCCGGTCAGCGAGGACCACCGACTCCTCTCCGGTAAGGAGCCCCTCCAGCCGCTGATGATCCGGTACCTTGGCCGCCGTGAAGTCCACCGCCTGTACGATACCTTGGAGATCCGTTGCCACATGCGCCTTCATCCCGAAATACCACTGATTCCCTTTCTTGGTGGAACTCATCTCTGGATCCCGCTTGCGGTCTCGGTTCTTGGTGGAGCTCGGGGCGTGAATCAAGGTGGCATCCACGGTCTTGCCTTCCTGCAGCAAGAGCCCTTTCTCCTGCAACACGGACTGCACCTCGGCAAAGATGGCCTGGGCAAGCGCATGGCGCTCCAGTAAGCGGCGGAACTTCAGGATCGTGGTCTCATCGGGAACGAAGTCCCGACCCAAGTCGATACCGACGAATTGACGGAGCAGAGGAACCTCGTACAGGGCCTCTTCCATCCCCGGATCGGAGTAGCCGAACCATTGCTGGAGAAAGTGGATCCGCAGCATCCGCTCCAAAGGCATAGGTTTGCGGCCGCTGCCCCCCTTGGGGTAGTGCGGCTCGATCAAGGCCACAAGCCTGGCCCAGGGAACCACGGCATCCATCTCGGCCAGAAAGCGTTCTCGCTTGGTCTGCTTGCGGCGTCGCGACAGGCTGGGCTCCTCGGCAAAGGTTATCTGTCCGGACATGGATAGCATCTCCTCGCTACTCGGTCAGCCCATTGTATCAGATGGCTAAATCAGAGACTCCTTTACGACGGGCGAGTTTTCGGCGTAGGGTAACGGCATCAACCAACGTATGGCGGTGTTTGGCTCTGTTGAAATCAGTAAGTTGTCCACTTCCAATTGCTCCAGTTCAATGGAAAGTGCATGCCTATCATTGGTCTTAAATGACCACTTTACCTTCTGCTCATCAGAGGATATGCCAACGGCTAAACTATCGCGAGCCGTTTCCTGATTGAGCACATCAGTCACGTTGCCCAAAGCTAGTTCTGGGCCGTCAAGCAATAAAGAACGCCCCCATTCCTGATAAGTAAAAGTCTGAGATAGTAGAACCAACGCCTGTATGACCGAGGACTTACCGCCTCCATTTTGCCCCGTTAGCAGAGTCAGTCGCCCTAACGGCAGATTTAGTGTATCAAAACACTTGAATCCAGAAAGGTGAATTTCACGCAACATCAAACACTTCCTTAAATATTGATTGAGCGATATTAAAGCGTGTGTTTACCGCCAAAGTTGAGTTAGTGCTAAAGCTAATAGCTTTGAGGAATCTTTCATCGTCCATAAGCTCAAAAAACCTTCTACGAAGTATTTCGGCATTCTCCTCTACTCTTGATTCGGAATACTTGGCAAGGTGCGTGCTCATAATATCGAACAAAGACGCATTGAGTGTGCTACGCCGCTGATCTTGGGAATGGTGTTTTCTAAATGCTTGGCGGCCAAATACCAAAAGATTGTTTTTCATAGCTCGTCGGAATCGACTGCTTAGCTTCTCCATTTCGTCTTGCCTGGCATTGTTCATGAACTGCAAACCCTTAGCAAGCCACTCGTCCATATCACCCCGGTATGTGTCCAATGGCAGCAACCGGAAAGAGCAAAACCGGTTGATCATCTCTCGATCCTGCATTTTTCCAGAGTTGAGACTACCGCCGGTCGCTTCCAAGAAAAGTCCTGTCTCAGCCTCCCTGCGCAGAAACGCAGTTGCTGGGCCGTTGTATATTGCATTACGCATTTGCTGACGGGTCAAAACCTCTCCCCCGTTGACCCTCTCGAAGATATCCAATCGTGCCCGCTCAGGCACCGAGCGATCGATTATATAGAAAAGTAATTGACAATCCTCCACCCGATTCTGTAAACGCACATCTAGTTCGCTAAATCGGCAGCCGTCTAGTTCCGGTCGGTCCTTGAGTTGGAGGGCCAGTTTGTCGTCGAGAAAATGTAATAGCGTGGAGAGGCGTTGCCTTCCATCCACCACGATAAGGCGTCCGCCGTCGTCTTCAGCAACATAGAAGACAGGCAAAGGAATGCGTAGAAGGATAGATTCGATCAGCCGGCTTTGCTTATTTTTATCCCAAACGAACCCCCGCTGAAAATCCGGATCAAGGACAAAGCGCTCATTCTTGATACGCCGGATTACATCTGACGTTGAGCGACGTTCATCCCGAATCGCCAGTTCATCTAGGGGATAGCCCTCCCATCCGCCAGGGATGGGAGCATCGTAACCATCAATGGATTGTTCGGACTGCCCGCCAGTCTGATCATTGCTGGCTGTGCTTGTTTCCATGCATACTCCGAATATAGATCAGGCCACTTTTGATTTCTTGTATAAACAGATCAATGATGCGCCATTTTTTAAGGGCTGAGAAGGGATTAACAAATACCGCATGCAGGCCTCATTTCTCATCTCTTGATCTCCCTCGTAGTCGAGAGCCGTCCGCAACGCGCTAGCTCATGTCGCTCGTAACGTCATCATCTATCCTCGAACATCCGTGTGACTAATACTATTCGTCCCAGATCTCGGTGGGAAGGTCTGCTTCCGCTAAGGGTTGTCTGATGCCTGCCCACGCGCGACTGGTGCTGCGGGACTTATCGGGCAGGCGTCGGACAACCCTTAGCGGTTTCAGAGGTTGGTGAGCGTGGGTTTGCCGCCTTGGGCTTGGATCTTCCGAACTTGCGACGTCAACACCGGCTTTTCGCACGCCGGTGTATCGATTGGAGCGAGCGTCGTCCGCATATCGGTGGTGCCTTGGGAGCCGCGTTGATGATGCGATTCCAAGAAGACGGGTGGCTACGAAAGCCCGCAGGACAGCGAAAAATTTCGGTCACGAGCGTTGGTCAACAAGGGTTCTGGAAAGCCTTTGGCATACAAGTGTGAGTAACTGCCTGGAATCTTCATGTCACGAGCCCAGCGCCTCCTCGCCCTAATCCAAATTTTGCGCCGGCATCGATTCGCGGTTACTGGAGCGTGTCTCGCTACGGAGCTCGGGATCAGTTTGCGCACATTGTACAGGGATATCGCCACATTACAGGACCAAGGCGCACGCAGTTGAGTAGAGTTCACAGTTGCGGCTTTGACAGCCTGGGGGGCGCCTGGGGAGCAGTTGGTTGCGGTTCTCCGTGCCCTTGGGAGGGACCATGAACGGGTTAATCCATCGCTGGGTGGGGAAATGCATAATTAAATCTATTTCTAATGCGATTTAGAATGAGATCGCACCGTGCTGTAGGCATTCAAAAAGGATATTAATGACTCAGCGGCAAGTATGATATAGGCTTTACTGGGTAAAGATGGGCACCTCGCCGGAGATTCAAGGCTTGATGACATGCGTTGCATCGCATTGGAGATCGCTCGATTTTAGACGCTGGCTGCTAGCCAAAGCAGCTGACAACTGGGAGCGCTTTGCATGCTGACCGGCAGTAAGGAGCAGGCAGTTTACACGCCTAGCGAAGACCCCATGTATCGACATAATCCCTTCATTGAAGCTTTGCCGCCCGTCTTGCCTATGGAAAAGGTGGCAAGTCTTCTGCGGCGGCACCCGGTATATCACCAAAGTGAGCGCGAATTAGCAGCGAGTAAACGTCTGGAGGCAGTGCAACGGATTGCGAACTATGTAGAACCGCTGCCCATTTTCCTGGAGCTTGAGCAACGGTTTTCGCGGATGCTTCGCAACGGCTATTCACCCCGCAACCCGATCTCTGCCGAGTGGATCAAACAGCTTCGTTCTGGCTTCCCTGATCTCGATTGGGATCGTGGAAAACCCGATTATCAACCCCTCGTCCGCTCTACCGCAGCGGGCTTTGCCATAATTGGTACCAGTGGAGTGGGTAAGACGACCGCCGTTGAAAGCGTACTCTCCCTTTACGCTCAGCAAATCCAGCACTCCGGCAAATATGGAGGTCACGCGCTTGATCGTGTCCAACTGGTTTGGCTGAAACTTGAGTGTCCCCAGGATGGATCATTGAGGGGGCTCTGCCTAAATTTCTTTCAAGCCGTTGATGAGATTGTCGGGACCCGCTACTACCCTAAGTTCGGTAATAACCGACGGCGATCCGTCGACGAATTGCTTCCAGAAATGGCTAACGTGGCTGCAGTACTGGGGCTAGGGGTTTTGGTCATTGATGAGATCCAAAGACTGAATGAAGCCAGTAGCGGCGGTGCAGCCAAGATGTTGAATTTCTTTGGCCAAATGGTCAATCAGTTTAGTGTTCCTGTTGTGCTGGTAGGGACATTTAAAGCGCTTCCGCTGCTGAGTGGTGAATTTGCACAGGCGCGCCGTAGTGCGGGACAAGGAGATCTCGTCTGGTCCAACTTGCCTCAGGATGATGTTTGGGATTTCTTTATTGAAGGCGTTTGGCATTACCAGTGGACCAAATCGGAGACCCCGCTAACGCCGACGATCCGCAATGCCTTATACCAGGAATCACAAGGCATTGTAGATATTGCGGTGAAACTCTATATGCTGGCCCAATGGGCAGTGATAGGACAGGAAGATGAAACAATCTCACCGGAACTGATTGGTGATGTTGCCAGAGACAGCCTGCAACTCGCTCGGCCAATTCTTGAGGCGCTCAAGAAGCGAGATCTTGCCGCACTCGGTAGGATCAAGGATATCATGCCGCCCATCAGTGACCTCGAACAATATTTACGTGGAGCACGCGAACGGGTAGCACTCGAAGGAACGCTTGACACGATGAAGGCTCAGCGTGTCGCACAGCAACAAAATGCTCATAAGGAACCGGACGAAATTTTGATGCGCGTCGCCGAGGTTTTGCTGGAAGCGGGGTTCCCTGTCGACATGGCCCACCAATGTGCTGAAGAGGCATTGAAGCAGCATGCCGACGAAACAGAACTGGCACCGGTAATAAAGGATGCCCTGTTGCGAGCCGTCGGCGTTCGGCCTCCGTCAAGAGGTACAAAGAGAAATCCGTCACGCAAGGACCAACACCAAGAAACGCAAAAACCGGCAGTGGAAAAAGTGTTGACTGAAATGATTAACGCGCGAAAGGGGAAAATCACGCCCCATCAGGCGCTAAATAACGCTGGGGTCATTAAGCCAATAGAAGAATTTTGGACTAACAAATGATAGCCTTCTTCCCTGAGCCATACCCTGACGAGTTGCTCTACAGCATATGTGCACGCTATCATATTATGAGTAGGAATAATGACTTCCGACACACGGTAGAGGACCTTTTTGGTTGTCGCCAGGCTTGCGCTGTATACGATTTCCCTTCTCGACTTGCTGCCTTATGTGGCCGGTTACCGAGGGGCAGCTCACATACACCGGCGAGTCTGATACGCAATCACACACTATTTCCACTTTATCAGCCATTTCTAACGGACTATTCTGCCGGAAAGATTGCTAAAGACATGGCAGCCAGTGATCAAGGCGGAACCATTCACTGCTCAATTGGAGTAATGGCCAGCTCTATTAAATCGCCCCGTTTCCTACGCTATTGTCCGGTTTGCAAAGAGTCTGACATCACTGAATTCGGAGAACCTTACTGGCATCGTGCGCACCAGATAGCTAACTTGCGGGTCTGTCATAAACACGGTTCACTACTTAGCGACTCTGACGCTGTGATAAGTGCGCCAGTT
The DNA here is from genome assembly GCF_023277115.1 of Acidithiobacillus acidisediminis. Taxonomy (NCBI): domain Bacteria; kingdom Pseudomonadati; phylum Pseudomonadota; class Acidithiobacillia; order Acidithiobacillales; family Acidithiobacillaceae; genus Acidithiobacillus; species Acidithiobacillus acidisediminis. The sequence continues at coordinate 2,173,977 of NZ_JALQCS010000001.1, read as the reverse complement.
AATAAACATGCGTTCATAGCCTTAGATTATAATTCCGTTGTCCGCACAGGAAATCCGTCACATGACAACCTCGAAAGGCACATTACCGTCGCTAATGCGGTCTCCTGGATTCTTCAAAATAATTTACCCACATTAGGATTTGGTAGAATTGTTCATGCATATCATCGTTTCCTAAAATTACGGGGTCTGATAACTGGTGAAGGGCATGTTCGACAAGAAGCATTTCGTCAGGCATTTTTAAACTACTATGGTGAAGATTTTCTCCAGGAAGTCGGATGCCCCCTTGTCAACGGAGGCCACCAAGGATGGCTCGCGGCCATGGTGCGGAAGCGACGTAATTCTGCGCACCCTTTACATCATTTGCTTCTAATTCAATGGCTCTGCAGCACTCCAGAGGTTTTTTACCGTGCATGCCTTCAAATACAGCCGGAGATAGTCGTGCCGAATCCGCTCAACCTGTCGGGTATACACGCGCAGCACCACCAACCGGTATCCATGGCCGTGGACAGAGTGGGTTCTGAAATATCAAAAGGATCAGCTTTGGTTCAGAACAGCCCATTGGGAAAACGCCGACGTGAGTGGCTTGCCATCGTACGACGTTCCTCAGGCGTTTGCAGAAAGCAGCTGCGATCGGCCAACCAGGCGGCTTTTGGCTGGCTATATCGGAATGATCGCGATTGGCTGTATGACCATCTTCCTGCACCGCTACCGCGTTCTAAGGCTCAGGACCTGCGTGTTGACTGGAACCAGAGAGATCAACATTTCGCCAACGAAGTACGGCGGTCAGCGCAGGAAATTCTAAGCGAAGCCCGGCCTAAGCAGGTGACGGTGACGGCTATAGGGACCCACATCGGTTGTCGAACACTGATACAACGTCATCTGGATAAGATGCCCGTGACGGCAGATGAACTCCGACAATGGGTAGAATCCACAGAACAGTTTCAGATGCGCCGACTGGGTATCGTCGCTTGCAGACTCCAATCCGAGGCGGTGGAACTTAAGTCCTGGCGTTTGGTGAGGGTGGCAGGTTTGCGCCCCGGCTACTCTCCGGCTGTGGCAGCACGCATTCAGGATTTGGTTGGTTAATCTATGGCTAGCATTCAAATATAGTATGGCAAGGAAGCTCCTTATTGCTGACTGGCCGTTTGGGCAGGGCGAACTAGCGACATTGCACTGGTTACGCTCACCTTATAGGGCTGGTGATGATCGTGGCTGGTGCGTCGACGCTGTATTTCGTGGCGTGGAAAGTGGGAAAAGTCATGATATCTCTCTGCCGTGGGGCATGCTGCCATACCTCAGGCTGGGTATGTTATTCGAAAATGGCAGACCAAAAACACGATCTACAGATGCAGGACAAATATCTATTGTTCGCCTTTTCAATGACGCGAGATTTGGTTTGCGGCGTGTCGGGGGGGTTGTTTTAAAAAATTTCTATCCCCTTAATACACAATCAAATCTTGATGAGTTATGTATTAAGATTGAGAACGAAGATCAAATAATGCTAGTCCCATGCATAGAAATAGCAAGGTCATTTTTTGCGCAATCTAGATTTTTGTCTTATGCATTGTTGCAGCCGGACAGTTTCTCCGACTTTGTGCGGGCCTGGCACTCTGATGGAAAAGTGACTCTAGAATTTTCCAGTTTTATTCCTAAAAATATGATAAAACCAGATTTTATTATTTCAGTAGCAAAGATACTTTTTGATCGGGAATGGTCGGATCAATGGCGCGCTGTGTGGAGCCGACGTGCAGCGAAGGCATTAAAAATAGAGGATAAAAATTATCCAAAGTTAGAATGCTGGCCTCCTGTAGGACAGAACAGCAGTTGGAAGGTGCGTGGAGTCACTTGGAATAATCGGTTACTCGTCCTGGAGATATTGGGAACGAAATATCGTGGCAACTTACCTTTTCATGAAATTGAATACTCACACCCTAGGTTAAAAAAAGGGATTCTCGGGGATGAGCGCTCTGTGTCGGGATCGAAACCTGTATCGGAGGATGCCGAGGACGAAACCCTCGTGGAGAATGTGGTTTCATCACCCAGTCACTTGGGTCGGCCCATCGTTCTTTACACAGAACGAGCGGAGCATTGCTGCTTGACCGTCGTCACTCCCCAGTCAGTACGAGAAAAGGTCGTAGTCATAAATAAACTGACAGGAGGCTCTGACCGGACCTCATCGACGGGTGACATGGGAACGAAAGCAATACGGCCTGTGAGTTTACAGGACGAAGGAAGCCGCGGCGACGTGGATGCCGGAGAATTTACAGGGGGCGATAAGTCAGGTGATATACCCCCTAATTTTAAAAAGCTGATCACCGCAATGGAATGTGTTCAGGAAGCCCACTTACGTTTGCAGTTTGAATATCAAATTGGTTTGGCAAGATCCAGGATTGGCGAGGGCGACGAAGAGCCTATAGAGTATTTGTTGATTACGCTAAAATATGCGGATGCTACCGGCTATATACTGGATGTGGATCAGTCCTCTGGGCAGGGCATTTCTACGGTGGTTTTTGAGCTGATTAAGCCCGATGTGGTGGTGGACAAGGTCGTCAGAAAATTGGTGGAGGACTGTATTGCCGCCAATGGATTTCTCAGCAGGGAGCTTTTAAAGGATCAAGCAGGGCGAATCCGATATGCGTTGGCTAAACATACGCAGACAGATGGCTATGAATATGGCTTGCGGTTGGTCAGAAAGCTGCCTGGTATTATGAAGCAGCTGGACGAGTTAAGCATTTCCTTTGGGGGTTGGTGATCCTCTGGGTGTGGAGAGCATCATTTCCTTGTAGAGGGCGTACGACTACCGCTGTAGTTCCTGCCCGACTAGAGTGGCGAGAGCGCATACAATAATAGTAGCAGCCCCTGAATCCCACACATTTAGACCGAGCTTGGGATCCCTGTGCATTGTCCCGGGTTTGCTCAGGATTCACCTGCACCTGCCGCAGGAAAGCTATAGTGCAGGTCTGGACGTTCCAGGCAATACGCAGCAGACTTGGTCACATTGGTTAGGCGTGCGGTGGCGAAGGGGATGGATGCTTTTCATGGCGACCGCCCATCTCCCAGTCAGTATACAACATTATTCTTCAACCGGCGTGCGCGTGAAATTTCTGAGTATACAACATTATTATTTTTTTCTGGAGGGTGAAAAATTCCAACTTGTTGACTATAAAAAGATTGCAAGTATACAACTATTTTTTATCTATACACCTGGGCGGATGGCAGGAGTCGGTGGTCGTCCACGACATCAAGGGCGAAAACTATCTGCTGACCGCCGGATGGCGCAAATCCATCGGCCAAAGGATCCTCAAATTCAACCCCGGATTCGGTATGGTCGCAGACCCATTGACCGGGGTGGAAACCAACAACGGCGACCGGGGGACCAAAGAGCAATGCTGCCACTTCAATCCGTTGGAAGAAGTGCGCATTGGGACAGCATTCGAGGTCAAGGACGTCATGAACATTGCCACCATGATCGTCGACCCGGACGGCAAGGGCTTGAATGACCACTGGCAGAAGACGGGCTTTGCCTTGCTCACCAGCGTCATTCTGCACGTCCTCTATGCCGAATCGGATAAGACCATGCGCGGGGTCGCGGCGTTTCTGAACGACCCCGAACTGGAAGACGTCGATCAGGCTTTTGACAAGATGATGCAAACCAAACACCGGCCCGCCAACAAGAATCTCCTGGAATCCTGGAACAGCCTCTATGGAAACAGCGAGGTGCACCCGGCCATCGCACAGGCCGCAAAGGAAATGAAAAACAAGGCTGCAAACGAAAAGTCGGGCGTCATATCGACCATGATGAGCTTCCTGTCACTCTACCGTGACCCCATTGTCGCCGAGTGGACGGAATACTCCGACTTTCACATCCTGGATCTGCAGGATGCCGATGATCCGGTCTCCCTCTATCTGGTGACCAGTCCGGAAGACAAAAACCGCCTGAAACCATTGATCCGGCTGGTATTGAATCTGGTTGCCTCCAAGTTCACCAGCGAAGACCGGCTCAAGGAAGAAAGTGGCCGCATGATGTGCGTTGGGAAGCATCCTTTGCTCTTGTTGCTGGATGAGTTCCCCTCCCTGGGGAAGATGGACATCTTCCAGGATGCCATCGCCTTTTTTGCCGGCTACAACGTCAAGCTCTTTCTCATCACACAGAGCAAGTCGCAGTTGGAGGACGAGGGTCATGGCTATGGCAAGGCCGGCGGTTCGGTCATCATCGAAAACTGCCACCTCCGCATTTTTTATGCGCCCAACGATGTGACGACCGCGGAGTGGCTTTCCAAGACTCTAGGAAAGAAAACGGTTGCCATGGAAAACTCGAACCTGAGTTTTGAGGGCGGCTTTCTTCCCTCTCCCAAAGGGCAAAGCCGCTCGATCAGTTACCAGGGGCGCGATCTGCTCACGCCAGACGAAGTGCTCCGCTTGCAGGGACCGATCAAGAATGGTCCCAACATCGTCAAGGCTGGCGACATGATCGTCATGGTGGCGGGCTTTGCGCCCGTGTATGGGCGGCAGATCCTCTATTTCAAGAATGAGGCCTTCATAAAACGTGCAAAAATCAAACCGCCCAAAAGGTCCGATGCCATCAGCCAGAGAGGCAGTGCCTATTACGCACAATTGCTGGGACGTGAAAAGGCGGAAGTCGTACCACCAGAAACTGCCCCGCAGTTGAACGATTCCGATTTCATGGGAGAGGAAAATGATGCAGGGAATGCAGCCTCTGCCTCTTCTGTTTCTGTAGACCAGCAGTCCGGTGGCACCAATGGAGAACAAAACGGGGATCCATTGGATTCCCTGTCCGAAGCATCATCCGGGACTTCGGGAGAGACTGCAGCATCTTATGCGGCGTCAACGCAAACAGCGTCTGCGCGATCTTCTGGTGGTGGCGTTGCCGCACGGGAAACGTCGGAAAGCAGCGACGATCCGGATCCAGAAGACGGTCTGGTGAGCGGAGAGGTAGAAGTTGCCGAGTCGGCGCAGAATGTCCGCAATATCGCCGCCATGCTCTCCAGGCTACCGCCGGAACTGCTGGCGCGCAGCGGGGGAGAGGACGCCTGGAGGCAGGACCAGACCCGCATCGACCGGTCCATGGACAAGCAGGGCCTGGGGGCAATGATGGGCGGATAGCACGGCGGCATCATCCACGGCGGCGGGCTGGTAGCCGTCCTTGATAAGCCGCTCCCGCTGAATCTCCCCCGGCTTTAGCCGTGGGGAGATTCAGAACTCGCCCGGCATGAGTCTCTAGCGTTCGTTGCTCTATTGAGCTACAGTGTAGGTTCAATGTTGATAGGAGGCTAAATCATGGCTGCAACTGCATTTGTCCGGGCGCGGATTGATGAAACGCTGAAAAACGAAGCTGCCGCCGTGCTGGCTGGCATGGGTCTGACTGTTTCCGATGTGGTGCGCATCGCACTGACCAAGATCGCTAAAGAGAAGGCATTGCCGTTTGAAATGCGCGTACCCAACGCACTGACAGCGGCCACGCTGGAAAAGAGCGAGCGCGGCGAAGATGTCCACCACGCCAAGGATGCTGACGACCTGTTCAACCAGTTGGGCATCTGATGCGACAGCCCGACTATTCCGGCCAGTTCAAGCGCGACGTGAAGCAGGCGCAGAAGCGCGGCAAGGACATGGACAAGCTCAAGACCTTGCTGGGCTTGCTCATCGAGGGCAAGCCGTTGCCTACAACCTACCTCGATCACCCACTGAAGGGCGGTTGGCGCGGTTTTCGGGATGCGCATATCGAGCCGGATTGGTTGCTGATCTACCAAAACGCGCCGCAGTGCTCCGCCTATAATCGCGCAGCGATTTAGGTGGTGGTGAAGCGGCGCTATCGCCCAACGGGCGATCATTCCGGCCTTTCCTGTTGCTCAATGTACTGCTTGAGCACGGACAGGGGTGCGCCGCCCACGGTCAGGATGCAGTAGCTCCGGCTCCAGAACACTGGCTTGCTCCAGTAAACCTTTTTCAGGTGCTCGCTGAATTCCTTGCGGAGCAGCCGACTGGTAACCGTCTTGAGATTGTTGACGAAAGCCGAGGGAAGCACCTTCGGCGTCAGCGCCAGAAGCAAATGCACATGATCCGCCTCGCCGTTGAACTCCAGCACCGCGCATTCCCACTTGACGGCGGTGTTCCGGCAGATGACTTCCAATCGGTCCAGCATGGGGCCGGTCATGCACCGGCGGCGGTATTTCGTGACCAGAACCAAGTGATAGTTCAGGTTGTAAACACAATGATGCAGGGTACTTAGTGTTTGCGTCGTCATGGTAACCGAGTATAATGGAGTCATGCTGAATCGCAAGGTCACCTATCGCCTGTACCCCAATGTCGAGCAGGAGGCTCGTCTGCAGGAAACGCTGGGCCTGCACCAACGCCTGTATAACGCGGCGCTGGAGGAGCGCATTCATGTGTACCGGGAAACGGGCAAAGGATTGTCTTTTGCGGACCAATGCAAAGTGCTCACCCAATGGCGCAAAACCGTACCTGCCTTGGCCAGTCTCAATGCTCAATCCGAACAGGTGACACTCAAGCGCCTGCATCTGGCTTTCCAACATTTTTTTCGCCGAGTGAAGAATGGCGAGACACCCGGATTTCCGCGATTCAAGAGTCTCCGTCGGTATCCCGGTTGGGGATACAAGACTCACGGGGATGGCTGGAATCTGCATCCGGGCGAAAATGGCAAGCACGGCAAGATGTATCTGCAAGGGTTTGGCCTGGTACCGATCCGTGGCAAAGCGAGAACGCCAGGCACACCGGTAACCTGCGAGATACTGCACAAAGCGGGAAAATGGTTTGCGTCGGTTACACTGGAAGTCGAGGCCATTCCCCGCGAATGCGGGACAGAGATGGGCGCTTTCGATTGGGGTGTGGCAGACTTCTTGACCATCGCCGCCCCGCATGGCATCGAAACGGTGAAGAATCCGCGCCATCTGCGCAACCAGTTGGCGGAACTGAAACGCCTGAGCAAGGAAGTTTCCCGCAAGGTCGTCGCTGCCCAGAAAATGAGCGGGCGGAAGAAAGGATTTCCAGTCTCTCATAGTCTGCGCAAGGCCATACATGCGCTGGCCTGTCTCCATGCCAAGATAGTCAGAAGCCGTAAGGACTTCTTGCACCAAACCAGCGCGTGGCTGGTGGAACGCTTTGGAGCCTTGGCGACGGAGGCTCTGAACGTGCAGTCCATGACGAAATCCGGCAAGGGCTCCCGGAAAAAGGGGCTGAATCGAGAGATTTTGTCATCTTCCCCGTCGGCATTCCTCCAGATGACCAAGACCAAAGCGGAAGAGGCTGGGTCGTGGTATGAGGAAGCGCCGACGCGGGAGATCAAGCCAACCCAACGCTGTCATGCGTGCTGGGAGTTGCCGGAAGAGAGGAAAACGCTCTCAGACCGGCAGCATCAGTGTCCGCATTGTGGCGTTACCTGCAGCCGAGACGAGAACGCGGCTCTGGTGTTGCTGCGTTGGCTGCAACAGAGATTGGCCGGTGATACTGGCCTTTGCTCCCCGCAAGGGGCCGGGCAGGAACTGTCCGATGTGTGGAGCGGGGTAAGACCGGGAGTCATCCCGGCTCCTGCGATGAAGCACGAAACTCACGCCATACCGTAAGGTTGGCGGGAGTAGTTCATTGCATGCACTTGAACCGCGTCATTCAGCAAGAAGCTTACCCGCTTTAGCGGGTTGAGAGTGTCACGGAGTTGGCAGCATGGCAAAGAGCATTTACAACCACATTGATTGCCGAAGTTAAACCCGTATCGGCATGACCACCATTTCCCCGTACGGGGTAATCACGACGCAGGAATCCATGTCATCCTGCCCCATCCGCAATTCGATTTCCGTTTCTTCCGGTTCCCATTCCCGGAATGAATCGACCATCGAGCGCAAATACTTGTTGTCGTAGGCCTTGCGAAGCGCAGGGCCAGACCAGGATGCACCCAAACGGCTTTCCGCCATCTTTTCCTGGCTGCGCCCGGTGATACACAATTCTTCCGGTTGGAGATCGAGCAGCAAGGTCCTGTCCGATTCGAGGGCGATTTCCGCCACAGACAGCGCCGTCTGCAATTCATCGATCCCGCAACGTAAAACCAGCGGCCTTCCATCCGCTTTGGGTAAGGCATGCCCCAAATCTGGGTACCGGCTATCGATAGGAGACAAGCGCAAGCGCAAACTCCCCGCCTGCAACCAGAACAAACCGTTTTTCATCCCGAAAGAAAACTGGTCTACGTTCTGCGTCTGCAAGAGCTTGCCCCAGGAAGCCAACGCATCGGTTGGCAGAATGGCATCCAGAGGCGCGGATTCCTGGCCCAAATCGAGATTCCCGTGCAAGGGGATCTCGACACGCACCGCACAATGTCCGTTGGTGCTTTCCATACGCAGTTTCCCGCCAGACAGCGCCCAGTGAATCCCGTTCAGGAAGATTCTTGCATCCTTTACGCCGGCAAAGCGGCGCAGGGATGGCGCGAAGCGGTCAAAGTCCGCTTTCTGGCAAGTCATCCAGGATTCCGGCAGTTGCCAGCCCTGTACTGGGTACTGCTTGCCCGGAAGGATCGGCAGGTGGAATCTGGACTTCCCAAAACGGACGGTCCCATCTTCCCGTATCGATACCACCCCTTCCTCTGGGAAAACTTTTACGATGCGCTCCAGATCGCGGGCAGGAATGGCAACCGGGTTCCATTCCGAAACCGTATCGGCATCTTCCATCCGCCATTCGAGGGTAGAATCCTGACTGCCCAGGACCACAGATCCCCGGTCGATCAGGATATGCTCCAGAATGGGGATCGATGAGGTTTTTACCAGCAGGCTCGACGCCTGCGCCCAGGTTTTCAGCGTTTGTACGGAAAATTGTCGTTCCACCAAAAATCTCCTAAAAAATTCTCTCGGAATTACCGCTTGAAAAGTTCTGCACTTACCGTGCTGTGGTTACCTTCCCAGACCCCGGGTGCGAAGGCATCGACCCCGCCGAAGCGGAACACGCGCCCCTCGGCGTCCTGGGTGACAATGCGGAATCCGTCGATGGCGGTAACACGCAGATCCAGAATCTTCCCGCCGAAGTCGTAGCAGACCTGGTCGTTTACCTGCAGATGGAGAGATTCCAGCTTTTTGCGGCGGAAATCCCGCAGTGAACTTCCCATCAGGGCAAGCCCGGCCTTTCCGAACCTTCTTCTGGTATCCCGCGCAGCCTGATAGCGGTAATCGCGTGCAAAAGACATAGATCGAACCCCACAATGAACCATCCTGACCAAAGCGCGGATTGTCTCGTCAATGCACGAGGACGACTCCGGCGCGGGCGATGTGCCGTCTGCCAAGACATGCTGTCTGCCAAGACGTGCTGTCTGCCCAGTTGTGTATAGCGGGGACTCATGGCGCCGCTTCGGAGCGGCTCAGGATAGGTTTGCTGCGGACACCTGGTATTTGCCTTCCTGCAGATACCGGATCTGCCCTGTGCGCAGCAGGTTGTTGAGGGCATCGAAGCCCTTGAGGCCGAACTGTGCCCGGATTTCGCTGTCTTTTCGCGGGTTTTTCAGAAATTGCAGAAGTGCGGACTCCAGTCCGTGGTTTTTGTTTGCCAAATCGGATTCTCCAAAAGGGAAATTACCACCGCATCACATACGCCGCGCCCTGGCGGAGCACCATGGCGCTGGATGTGTCCGGGGCAGCAGCAACGGTTTTGGCTACTGATCCGGAAGGTTTTGCGTAGCTTATGGGGGCCGCCCAAGTGAGAACGTAGGCGAGTTTGCGGAATACCATGCGTCCAGAGGACTGCACATGGACGGGGATGCCGGCGGATCGCAATACCAGGTTGGCATAGTGGCTGTCTCCCCAGAGATGCCCCGAGTTGTAGCCCTCAAAGGCATGGTAGAGGGCTACCTGACCGGGGCCGAAACGTGCCACCGCATGACGGTAGTTGGACGCCAGGATTTCCGCGCCCACACGCAGATTGGTGCAGGCGTCAAAGGCATTGTCGAGATTCAAACCATAGGCCGCGAAGTTCTCCGTATCCACCTGGGCGATGCCCACATCCACCTTTTGCCCTGCCGCCATCGCCTGCGCCAGACAGGCTTGCGCCTGTTGCAGAGTGGTGGGCAAGATCCGCTGGCCGGTGCTGTTGTTCCACATCGCCAGCGGATTGCCGCCGGACTCGACCCGCACGATGGCGGCCATGGTTCTGGGCGCCACTTGCGGGGCACATTGTGCAACGAGCGTATCGAAAGGAATCAAGGAACCAGCCCTGCCGTGCGCAGCACCTTTTCGATATCTGCAAGGATCCCGTCCATGCGGTCGCGGACATCGGTAAGGGTGTACCGCAGCACCCTCCAGCCAGCCAGTACCAGGGCGTTCTGCCGCGCAAGCCCCTGCCTGAAGCCCTCACGGGAAAAGCCGTGGTGGCGGTAGCCGTCAAACTCGATGGCCAACATCGACTGCGGAAAAGCGAAGTCGATGCGATACCTGCGGTCTTCCAGTGGCCGGTACTCCCTTTGGACGAGTCCAGGGAAGCGGTCTTCGAGAGCGCGTCCCAACCGTTCCGCAAAAGGGGAAACACTTTTTTCTCCTGCCGTCTTCCGTTCCCTTACCAAACCGTGTTCCGCGCGAACCTGGGCACGCAGGGCAGGGGGAAGATGCTGGAGAGTGATTCTCCCCATCAGGAACAGTTACCGGAAGGCAAGAGCGATCCACCTTTGGCCAGGCTGCCGAGCATGTCCGGCGCCAGGCCGTGGAAGATTTGTGGAGTCTTTTCCCCGGGATTGGCACAGGCCGCGATGGTTGGCGTCGCCACCTCACCGGTCTGGGCAAGCAATTGCGTATTGGCCTGGATTTCCCTGACGATCTTCGGGTCCAGCGTTTTTGCCGGCACCGTGCCACCTTCTTCGGTAGCCACATCGAACTTCGCCTCGTTTTGTGCCCAGGCGGTGGCAGGATCCTTTTGCATCAGGATCGTTGCCGCCTTGGACAGACTGGTCGGCTTCAGAAAGCCCACCGGGACCACCTTGACGCGGATTCTCCCGGCTTTTGCCAGCGGATAGGCCTCATTCCAGAACTTGTGGCAGAAGATGCAGTTGGGATCCAGAAAGACGGCAGTGAGTGGACCCTTGCTCCCAACGGTAAAGCCCGGGGCGTCCAGCATGGCCCGGGAAAGCTTTCCGCCAGCGATGGGCTTCGGCAACAGCCCGTGTGTCTTTGCCGCCTGCAGGCTCAGGTTCTGCCCTTGGGCGTCCAGCACGGGACCGGCAATGAGCAGTTTCCCATCCAGTCCCCAGGCCAGAGTCTTTTGCCCCTTGCCCGAAGCAGTCTCGGCCACCAGTCCGGTCAGTCCATCCGGCCCATTGAAGGTATCGACCAGGCGCAGGGAGCCATGGGAAAGCTTCTGGACCATGCGGGAATAAACGACATGATCGACAGACGTTGGGCGTGCCTGTGAACCCGCCGAACCATCGGCAAACGCAACGATTCCGATTGCGGACAGGGACGCGGCAATCGTCGCACCAGCGAGGATTTTTTTGCCAGACGGCACAAATCGGATACCCAAAAGACACCCCCAGAAAAATGTTTTCTGGAGGGTATAGCATGGGTCCGTGGCGTTAGCGGTTCATCCACCCGCGATTCCCTGTAACAGGGAAAGCAGTATCCCCGCCGTGACGTCATCCGTTCGCTGTTCGCGCAGAACGGCATCCAGTTCCTCGCGCAGGATGCCGGCATCCTCGGTCACCGTGCCGAACTGCTGGTTTTTCAGCAGTGCCGCAAAATCGCTGCCCGCTTCCCGCTCCGATTGCTGCAAGGCCTGCTCCGCGCCAGCATCGAGAGCTTCACCAATGGCCTCGCGCAAGGCGCCCTCATTGGCCGCCACGCGCAAGCCCGTGCGATCGAACACCACGGACTGGTGGACCAGCACGTGCTGGTTCAGTCCCTTGGTGGTTCCCATATCCGGGGTCCACGACCACACCGAAGGCGGATAGCCTTCGCAATCGATGCTCATCCGGGTGATGTTGCCGGGATTGCACCAGAGCGTTTTGCCACGCTTCACCCAGGGCGCTGGCTTGTGCATGTGCCCGTTGACCACCATGTCCACGCCAGGGATTTCTTCCATGATCGACGCCCCAGGATAGGCGCCCTGGAAATCGAAGTCCTCGTGGGTCAGGGCAATGACCGGCAGGCGGTCCTTTGCCTTCAGGGATTTTGCGATGCTGGAAAGCGCATCGCGGCTCTTGCCATACGAAACCGGCAACAGGTGAACGACTCCCTCGATCGTGACGGGCTCTGGATCGTGCTTCGTCTCCAGGATGCGGATCCACGACGTTTCCCGCAACAGGCCCATGGCCGTGTCGTCCGCGAGATCGGTATCCCGCAAATCGTGGTTACCGACCAGGCACAAAGGAATCTCTCCCCCCTGTTCCCTGTGCGTGCGCAACAGGCGCAAGAGACGGGTGAGCATGGACAGGCTGTTATCGTCCCCGCGGTCGAACAGGTCGCCCAGGACCACGGGCACCCATTCCTGTTCCCGCGCGAGGATCAATGCTTGGTCCAGTTTGCCCAGCACCGTGCCGGCAAAATCCGCATCGGTTCGCCGCCCAGGCCTGCGGGAAGACAAGTGCGGGTCCCCAATGAACAACAATCCCTTATTCGACATGCTGCGCTCCGGAATCCTGGTGGTGCCCGTTTTGGTGCATGCCATGCGCAGCAGTGGCATCCATGGGGGACCCACATAATGGGCAGATCTCCATGCCGGACAAGAGCGCTTCCTGCTCCTGAACAGCCAGAGACAGTTCCTTGCTGGTGGCCTCTATGGCCTCCCTGTCGGCTTTCAACCGTTGTGCCGCCTTGGCCATCTCCCCCCATCGGTCGATGGCGGCGTTGACCCCCTCGAAGCTGGCCACGATCCGCCGCTGGCGCTCTTCGATTTCCTGGAGGGTGTCGACCGGCACGCCAGCCGCCCAGGCTTGTACCCGCAAGCGGAAGCCGTGCAGATTCCGCCCGATACGTACGGATTCGGCAAGGGCCTCGATACGGACTTGCATGGGCCGCAAATCCGGTATCGCCGCACTGTCCGGCAGGCTCCTCTGGGCATGCAGGCGGGCTTGCAGTGTGGCGATTTTCGGCAACAACCGGTCGGCATCCGCGATGCGCCCGAGTGCTGCCGTGCGGTCCGGGCATTCCGGAACCCCGACCGGATGCGCTCTCCAGACCTGCATGCGCTGAGATGTGGCTTGCGCACGGTCCAGGCGGCCTGCATCCGATTCCACGTCGGCCAGGCGACGCGCAAGAGGTGTCGCTGCCGACTGCAGACTTTCGGTCGTGGTCAGCAGGGAATTCATGGCTCCCTCCTGCTCCAGGATCCTTTCCACGATCCGCAGGCGGTTCTCGCCATCGCGGATGGTTTTGCGGTCCTCGTCCAGCTGCTTTTTCCAGCGATCCCGCAAGGTCCGCAGGTATTGGGATTCCTGCCCAATGTCGAGGATCGCCGCACGTTTTGCCGGCGTTTCGTTCAGCAGGAACACCGGCGACTTCTGGTCACCGATCTGTACGTCGAGATCGTCACGCAGACCGATCCCGAGCCGCAGGGAAACCCATTCCGGCATGTCCCGTCCGGCTGGGGTTTCCTGTTCCACCTCACCATTGCGCAGCCATCGGTACAATACTTTGGGGTTGCCTTTGCGCACCCGGACCCATTGCACCGCCGTGCCGTCCAGCAGGTCGATGGTGACTTCCGCGCGATCGGCGCCGTGGCGGATCAAGGCGTCCGAGGAAACGTCGTAGGCCACGGCACGAAAGGCCTCTGCCACAGCGCTTTTCCCGACATCGTTGTCGCCGGTCAGTACCGTCACTCCCGGCGAAAGCGGAATGACCGTGTCCTTGTGGGACAGGAAGTTTTTCAGGGTAATGCTTTTCAGTGGCGGGTATTCCTTGCCGTTTCCATCATGCTCCCATCCGGAAGCATGCCTTTCCATGCGATCCGGCACATAACGGACCCGGACGGAAGGGTAGGGGTCCCCAGATTCTGGATCGGTGGATTCCACGCGCTCCAGGTGCACGGGGAATCCGTGAAAGAGGCGGGAGTCGTGGTGACTGATGACCAGCACCTGCAAGTGCAAGTCTCGGGAAAGCTGGTCGATCACCCGGGCAAAGTCGGCCACCCGTTCCGGCGACAGCCAGCAATCGGCTTCATCCAGCACCAGAAAGGGACGCATGCCCATCCTGGTGCCGGCCATGCCGGAAGAACGCGCCACGGCGATGAACCGCAGCCCCGCGGACAGGACGTTCGCCACCGAACCGCCGCGTCCGCGCAAGGCATCTTCGGACTCGCCGCCATTGTTGATCTGCACCTGCAGGGCTGGAAGTCCGCGCTGGGTGCTCATCTGCATCTCGACGCGCTGTTTCCCGCCTTCCCGCGGCAGCACATCGGACAGAAATGCCGTCAGCAGGGATTCCAGAACCCCCATGCTCTTTTCGTGGAAACGGCGCTCCAGGGCTTCCAGGACCGCTTCCACCTCGTCTTTTTTGGCGACCCGTGCACGGGCTACACCCACGGCGTGCAGGATGCGCGACTTTTCTTCCCGTGCGGCATCGATCCGGCCACGCAGGCGATGCACGTCCTCCAGCAATTTCCCCAGACGTTCGTCTGGACGGAACACCGGCATCATCAGGATGCCGCCGCGTCGATCTCGGCCAGTGCCTTCTGGCAGGTTTCCCGCTGGACTTCGGCGCGGGAGAGGGACTCCTCGAAAGCCAGGAGTTCCGCATGGATGGCCTGCTTTTCCTGCTCGATTTTCTCGCGGATGGCGCCCAGATCGCGGGTCTGAAACCGCTCCTGCAACTGCTGCAGGATCTCGTCGTACTGTCGCTGGTCGCTCTCGCGCCGGGCTTCATCCCGCGCCACCTGCACCCGCAAGGCATTGCTGCGCTCTTCCAGCGCCTTGTACTTCTCCAGCAACTCCGCAATCTTGACCGACGCCATGCCACACCTTCCCATGCAAACCGGAACTGCATGGGTATAGCATCAGGGCATGGCGAGGGGCGGGGACCTGGATTGGTCTGGAGAAACGGCAAACGGCAAATTGGGTCATTTGCCGTTTTTTGGGACGCCCGTATGCTGCAAGGCTGGGACAAGACGACCCGCCAACGTGACCAACCCAAAAAACAATGGCCGCTGATTCGCTACGCTGGTCCAGCGGCCAAAACCTCGATAGATTCAAAGCCGTTAGGCAGTAAACTCAGGATGTATGTTTATACGAACCGGCATTTTTGTCAAGCCGATGCCTGTTTCTCCCATCCCTGCTTACACAGGGCGCACGAAACGGGCAAGAAGCACAACGGAAACTGGCACCTTCCATCCCTGCGTACACAGGGCGCACTCATCAACTCGATGAGGGTGAAACCGGCCTGATTCTTCCATCCCTGCGTACACAGGGCAGACTAAGGGCGAGGCAGGCGAAGCGATGGCGGCTCACTTTCATCCCTGCATACACAGGGCACATTACGCCCTTTGCCACGGATTCTCCGATAGCCTCACCTCCATCCCTACGCGCGTAGGGCAGCCACCATTAATTGCACAATCATTCCCCCATATCCTTCCATCCCTGCACATACAGGGCAGACAGAAGCAGCCGGCCGGCGTGCCTAGCACCCAATCTTCCATCCCTACGTGTGTAGGGCAGACCACCCTTCTGGCTGGGCTTTTATCCGCACAAACCTTTCATCCCTGCGTACACAGGGCAGACGATGAGAGCGCCACTCATGCCCATTTCACCTTGCCTTTCATCCCTGCACGCACAGGGCAGACGGAATCCGGCAGCTTAGAACATGTCAAGATTGACCTTCCATCCCTGCACGCACAGGGCAGGCAACTCCAAAAGTCCGCCCCTGACAAACTGCAACCTTCCATCCCTGCACACACAGGGCAGACCCGACCACGGGCGTCGGGAAAACGCGAGAGATCCTTCCATCCCTGCATACACAGGGCGTAAGGTGTCACCCCGCCTTTGGGCCAATCCCCGCCTCTTTCATCCCTGCATGCGCAGGGCAAACGGCAACGCCAAAAATTGTCGCTACTTCTTCATCCCTTTCATCCCTGCACGCACAGGGCCGACGGTCACGTACGTCATGAATCTGCGTGTCTCCTTCCTTCCATCCCTGCACGCGCAAGGCAGACTCTTCGAGCAACACCATGTTTTGCAAACCGATTGTCAGGTTCTCCAAAACCACTGTTGATCGCTACATTCCTTGCCTATATATGGCAGATGGCAACCGTCAAGGAATCCTTGACAGTTCAGATACTCATCCACCCAGCACCCCCTGCAAACCATTCACCAGCACCTGTATCCCTGCCCAGTTGGGGTGTACGCCATCCCCCCAGAAATACGCCATGTTCTCCTGACCGTCCGGCAGGGAACTCAGCCGGTTCCAGTATTCCAGGCGCACGTTGGGATACTGTTGCGGCAGTGAGGCATACAGGCTCTGCACTTCACGCGCCCACGGACGCGGCACTTGCGGCACGATGAACACCACCGTTCTCCCGGGGCCTGCAAGCTGCAGGAATCCGGCTACCTGTTGCGGTGTTACGGGACCATTGGTGCCCAACTCCACCACCACCGTGCGGATGGCCCGCACTCCCGGATAGCCCAACAACGCCCGATAAATCGGGATGGCAGACGAAAACTGCCGGCCAACCCGTGCATCGATCAACGCACGCGGGAACACGTGCAACAGATACCCGGACCAGCCATCTAAAATGGAGTCTCCCAGGATCAACAGATCCGGATGCTGGCTGCGATAGCGCAGGCAATAGGGCCGGTCCCAGGCATAGTCCGCCTGGGGCGCCACTGCCCGATCCTGCACGATGCGATGCATCGCCACCCGGTTGCTCGTGGCGCCAGTGATGTCTGCGCCAAAGGCTTGTGTGGCAATGGTCAGAAGGGCAGTGGCCAAAAGCAGTGCCTTTTTCTGCATCAGAGTTCGCCTTCTTCGCGGAAAAGTGTGAAGCGTGCAGACCATGGCGGCACGATTCCTGTCCACACGCTGATCCAGTACAGCCCGAGGACTACCACGTAAGCAAACAACGTGGCCAAAACCCATGGGAGCACAAGCAAAAGCAGCCTTGCCAAAGCAGCCAGCACCCCAGCCATGGCAGTTAGTGCCAGGGGATGGTGCGTGTATCCCCATTCTGAAAAATCGGACAGGCATGGAGACAGCCTTGACAGAACGATGCTGTAGCTATAAACAAAGCTGTAGCCAAATCCATATATCCAGGCCTTGAAGAACAAAGCGGGAATGAGGATTGTTCGTACAATAAACAGCCATCTGGTCAGATCGCTCACGGAGTGAGGCTTTTCATTTTTTGGCTTCATTGGCTTCATTGGCTTCCTGCAGGCAGTCTTGCCAGTAACCAGACAGAAAATCATAAGCCTTTACCAACAGAACCAAAACCAGAAATCCAACAATGCCGCACGTCACGACCAAAAGGAACATTCCCAGGGAACTTTCCGGCAATGACGTTGTGCCCAAGAAAAATCTTGGGAATGTCGTTACCAAAAGCCATCCGATGAACTCGGCCAGAACGGCAACCGCGAGAACGATTGCCGGCATCTCCAGGGAACAAATTACTGCTCGAATATAGTCTTGCCTGGTGTATTTCCCCATTTTACCACCTCTATATAATCAGGAAACGATCCCAAAAATCGTCTCCGGGAAATCCCGCAGATCGTCGATGACCGTAATCCCAAGCGCTGGTTCCGGCATGCACCGGTAACCGCGGTCCAGAAGCACCGTGCAGGCCACATGCGGCTGTGCCGCATTGACGTTTTTGCTCTGATCGTCGACAAAGGCGACTGCCCGCAGATCCCGCAACACCCCTACACGGTCCTCCGGTGTGGCCTCGGCACCCAGGGTGATGATCCTGCCGTAGGGGATCGCACCCTGTAATGAGACCGATCGGGCATCGAGATGCCGCGCATCGACATTGGTTACCGCCCACAGGCTGCAGCCCATGGCCTCCAGCTCTTCGATGACATCCCACGATTCCTCGTACATCGGGATGCGCTCCCACCAGTTATCCCGGTGGAATGCGCCCCAGACTTTCTCCACTTCCCGCCGGGAAAGTCCGTACCGGTCAGCAAGATCGTAGTCTTCGTAGGGATCCGGCAAAGTACGGCGCAATACCCACTCGGCGCATTGCCGCCAGGACTTTTCAAAATTGAGCAGGACCCCGTCGAGATCCAGGGCAACCACGGTACCCCTCATGGCTGTCCCCCAATGGCCGCTTCCAGCCTTTTCCTGGCAGCCATGGCCTTTTCCACTTGCCTACCCTGCAGGCAGGCTAGGTCCCCACCACGGGCCCCGCAGTTCACCGCCACCGCCTGGACGCTGTTCAGATACGCCGTGCCCAGTTGTTGCAGATGCACGGTTTCCGGACAGCTTGCGGGCGCCGCCTGCATCCCCATGATCTGCCGCCCGATCGTATGGGCGAGAAACCGCCAACAGAGACCCTTTCCCTGCAGGCAATCTGCCGCAAGCTTCTTGTCCGTATCGACCAGGTTTCGCAACCAGGATTGCGTCTGGCCCTGCAAAGCCGTGCAGAAATCCGCGGCAGACTTCTGCGCCGGATGAACGGCAGGGATGGCGGGCGAGGCCTGCCCGGCAGGCGACTGCCCGGCAGGCAGCACCGATGCGGCTGGATGGGTTTCTACTGGGTTCTGGGCTGGCGGGTTCACCGCACAGCCGGCCAGCATGGACAAAAGCAATATTGCCGGGATCCCCCGGATGGATTTTGGCGTGTGCAAAATAACGTCCTCCGTTCTACATCGTTCCTGTAGTGGTATAGCAGGGACGCATGGCGCCAGTGGTGCATGGCGACCATGGCATTCCCATGCTTTAGTGCTCGCCGGAATTCTGGATATGGTCTGGGTACCAGTATTGGCTCCCCGGAATGACGAGGGCAGGGCGCAAGCCCCCCAGGATGTTTTTGACCGGCTCTGGCCCGTAATAGGCACTGGTGTAGGCGAACGTCCCGGGGGCATAGTCCCAAAAGTACCCTTTGGGGATCACCATCCGGAAGCCGATGGGAAGATGCACCACGGGCATCCCGTCGACCTTGGTAACGATCTGGCTGTTGGGCAACAAATGCCCATTGGCCACCACCCCGGACTTGGTGATCTGTACGGTCTGCCCGGCAGTTGCAACGACCTCCTTGGCAAAGGGTACGAGATCCCGAGGGCAATGCCAGTGCCCTTGGGGTGTGCGCTCCAGCCACATGCCATCGATGGCCTGCGCCATGGCCGGATTCTCGCCAGCCTTGACCGACTTCTGGAAGGCAGGGAACCCCACAAAGGACAAATGCAGGGGATTCCCGATCTCCGGGCAAAAATACACCCGGTCACCATCTTTCAGTTCCCTGGGGATCGGACCTCGCTGGTAGAACCCCAGAGGCATGCAGGTCGTGCTGTTCAACGACCAGTGCTCCACTCTGGCGTAGGCCAAAAGCCCCGCCAGGGATCCAATGACCAGTAACAGGACGAAGATGAAAACCGTCGGCAACTTGCGGAAAAAAGCCATATCCCAAAATACCCGGAAGCAAAACCTTGTCTGGGTATAGCGATTGGCGGGTAGGGGAAGGATCCTCAAGAAACATCATTCGAGTTCATCGTCCCCGCGGCCACCGCTGCCACGGCCACCGTTTCTGCCCACACCAGGTTTTTGGGTCTCTGGCGCAGAAGGCTTTGGCGATGCGGGAACCTGATTCATGCGAGCCTGCTCCAGGCGAGCCTGCGCCTCCTTTTCCTGTCGATCCCGTTCGATGCGCTCTTGTTCCAGGCGATCCTGCTCCAGGCGTGCCTGCTCCAGCCGCACTTGCTCCAGACGGGCCTTTTCCGCTTGCCTCTGTCGCTCCCTGGAACGTTCCAGTAGCTGTTCGTGCCAATACCGCTGGAATCCCGTTGCTGCCTGTTCCGCACCCGCCGGCTGCTGGCCCGCGTCGAGCGCTGCATCCAGGGCTTCTGCGGGGGCACGAAAAGGCTCTGCCTTGTCCGGTATCACCAGGCCATAATCCTCTACCGAAAGGGTCTGGATGGGCTTGCCCTCACGGTTTACAAAGGATTTCCCCTCGATCGCCACCAAATGCCGCAACTGCAGATCCTGCGCGGCACGGGCCTGCTCGATGGCCGCATTCTGATAGACAATGTGCGCACGATAGTCCGTACCCTCGATAATGACGTAGGACCGGTCAAACTGTTCATCGAGCCCCGTTCCCAACACCCGTCCTACCAGCCGCTCACCAGGCTTGAGCTTGGTCACCTGCGGCGGGCAGCGTGGCTCAGTCATGAGGGCACGGGACTCAGCGATCATCTTGGTGCGCGTGCGCACCACTTCCAGATCGCGCAAGGCTTTCGTCCATCCGGCATCCAGCGTCCAGGTAGAAGAACCGACCTTTTCCGCAAGCCCAAGTTTTTCGAGCGCTTCCAGCCTGCGTAGAAGCTGCTTCTGTTCGGCATACCCGCGATCATTGGGTTTCTTGACTTGCTCCATCCACACCGCCCTGCCGTCCGGCAAGGGCTTGGAAAGACGCTCGATATCCCGATCCATGCTGGTCAGGCTTCTGGCTTCGACCTGTCTTTCCCGGGACTGCAGTTGCTCAGCAGGCGACTTGTAGCCCAGGCGCTCCGTCGCTACTTCCGAGGCCAGATTGCGCATCCCGGTCTTGATCAGGTCTCTCTGGATCCGTAGTCCATCCTTGCCGCGGATCAACAAATGCACGTGCGGATGGCCGGTATTGTGGTGGTCTATGGCTACCCATTCGATGGATTCGGGGTTTTCGGAAAGGTGTGGCGCGAGCCTCGTCATGGTCTCGCGGGTGAATTCCGGAAGATTCAGGCGCTGACCGTCTTCTGGCGAAAGGACCACCTTGAACAGTCTGGGGTCCCCAGCCATCTGCCAGGCATGCAGGCGCGAACGGATGGACACCTCATCTTCGGAAGCGTCGAATCCCTTGCCCTTTTCTCCCTCGACCTGCGCATTTTCGCGTTCCAGGTAACTGCCATGCGCCGCCCACTGGCCAGCCTTCCGATTCGGCGCATAACTGAGCTTGATCATGACCCGCCGGGCGGCCTGCTGGTCGGCAGGGCCTTTTGGTAGCCTGCGCAACAGGCGTCCGCCACCACCCTTGGACACGCGCCCGGAGACTTTCGCCGACATGGCGCGCCTTTCGGCGGTAATCCGGCGAATGACACGCGCGGCCTGGGGTCGGCCACGGTGTTCATCGTCGTCGATGGTCTTGCCGCGGACGAAAGACTTCCCGGAAACCGAAGTCTCAGAGCGTTTTTCGCTCAAAAGTACCCCCCCAGAAGACTCCAGGCAAAGACCAGCAACAGGATCCAGCCGCTACCCAGCCACAAATACCGGACTTTGGATTCTTCGTGCCCCTGCACCAGACAGGCCAGACCGCCCAGGAGGAGCAACAACGATCCTGTCGGCGCATAGACGATCGCCGCCAGGAAATTCGGGGCAGCATGCCCCGTCGCCAGGGCATACCCCAGCAGGGTGCCCATGGCGAAGATGAGGATCGCTCCAAGAAACACCACCAGCAACGGCATCGCCCATTCCTTGATGGACCCCTTGGAGACAGATTTTTCTTCCGAAGCCTCGGCATCCTTGGCAGAATCTGCCTTGGCGGGTTCTGCCTTGGCGGGTTCTGCCGGAACAGGCGCGGCCTGAGCAGGCCCGCCTGAAGCAGGCGCGGCCCTCGTGGATTTCGTCTGGGGGGACTCTGCAGTCGTGGTTGGCGCAGCCGCATTGCCTTGCAATGCTTCTGTGGTCTCCTGGACTTCCACGGTCCAGTAGACCCTTCGCAAGAGGGCTTGCACAGAAGGGTCCTGGCCCGCCGGCACGGAACGGCCCAGAAGCTTGCCCACCCATTTCCAGCGCGGTTGCCAAACCGTTTCTTCCGGGGAAATTTTGAGCGGGATGGGTTCGCCATCGGGACCAATGATCCGCCCCCGCCGGCTGTTCGACTGCACCCTGGTTGATACCGATACGCCAGCCGCATCTTCCCCACGCAACTGGCGCAAGGGCATCGGGAGCAGGCGCTCATTCGTACTCCCCCGTGAGCCGGAGGGATTAGTGGACGGTTTCTGCATGGGGAAGAAGCCGGCGAAGCTGGAACAGCACAAATCCCCGCAGGTCCGTACAGGACGTATCCCGGATTCCCGCAAGCAATTGCGACTTCACAAACAATTCCGGCTCGTTGCCGGCACTGGTGCCCAGCCAGTCCGCTGCCTGTTCGGCAGACTGGATCGACAAGGCAGCATAGTACAACGGGAAGAAGGACTGTGGATTTTCCAGTAACCGCAATGCCCTTTTTGCTTCCTCTGGAGATAATTCCTTATCTGGCATGAAAGAAATCCTCCGCATGCCGGTCAACAGCAATGAATCGGGAAATGGTTATCGGAACCACCCGCGGGCGCTCCCGCTCTATGAGCCAGGAATGCCCGGGTAAATCTGGTCGGCCAGGGTTCTTGATCCCGGTCCCTTGCGGGAACAGTACCACCGTCTGCCCGCAATGCAGGGCTTTCGCCAGATGGCGCAAGCCAAAGGGGCTATGGGTATCCATGGGCACCATCCGATGCCCGCCAACCCAATCCCCGTACCGGCGCAGCAGCCGTGCCCATAGGGGATGCCGGGCATAATCAGGGTCAACCGGGAACACGGCGTTGCGGACCCCGTATGCTTTGGACAACCACCAGGCAACGCGGGGCCCATCCCAGAGCGATACATGGGGACGGGCGAGAATCAACAATCCGCGCCCTGTCTCTCGCATCGGAAATCGCTCCGCAGGCATCAATCTTCCTTGACGACCCGCAGGCTGCCGACGAATTTCTTGCCAAATCCCTTGCTGGGCTCCAGAGAAAAAGGCTTTCCGGACTCTTCGATCAAGGTATGCAGCAACTCCATGGCCCGATCCACCTTTTCCTCCACAGCGGCGATCCGCTCAGCAGAATCGTCGTTGGCGTGTGGCGCCATGCGCTGCACTTCGGCAAACAGGGTTTGCATGTTGTCACGCAGGCGGTCCAGACGGGATTCCAGCGGTTGCAGGTCGACCACGGATGCCGGTGCGGGCGAATGGCCACCGGCCAAGTGGCTATCTGCCAAATCACCCAAAAGCGATTCGATCCGTTCCAGCCGGCCTTCCAGAGAAGAGGGGAGGTCGCCACCAGTGGCGGCAGTCGACGACATCTTTTGCGCCACCGCTTCCGAGATCATTTCCGGCAACTGTGTCGCCATGGCGTCCACGAGGCTGTTCAAAGCGTTACGAAGGTCTTCCATGGACGCAGACACGAGTGTCACAACGTTCTCGCTGTCCGGGGCATCGACAGAGGCTGAACCAGGATTGTTGACCCGCTCCCAGATCTGCAAGAGCCGGTCACGCATGTCTGCCATCATCACCGGATCGATGGCCGGCTCCGCGTGTGGGACCAGCGAATCCAGATCATTCAGGTACTCCCGCAGACCGGAAATCATCTCCCGGAGAGCATCGATGTCTTCCTTCGTTGCCGGAGCATCCTCATCCATGAAATCCTCGTCACTCAGCACCGGAACCTCAACAGAGGGGATGCTTTCGAGTGGCAAAGGCAAGGAATCCGTCGCCTTTTCTTCCAGGTTTTCAGCACTGCCATCGGCAGGACTGCCAGCGGCAGGCCCGCCATTGGCATGCCCGCCAATGGTCATGTTGGTAGCTTCCGCCTGCTTCTCCAGAAATGCCGCCCACTGCATGGACAGTTCCGTCATGCGGTTCTGCAAATCAGAAAGAACGGTAGACAACAGGCTATCCACACCACCAGAAGCGGGCGGCACTTCGGCATTCTGTCCTGCAGACTTTTCTTCAGCCTTTGCCTGGTACTGCTCGATCCGCAAAGCCGCCAGATGCTCTTCGAGCGACCCGAGTCCAGGATTCATCCCATGCTCCACTGCCAAACGGGCAACCATGGCCTTGGGGAAACCGTACTCTTTGGCCAGGCGAGCAATCTCGGCGGCATGGTCATTCATAAACCGCACATTAACCAATTCCTTTGCTTCCACGCGCTTGCTCCTCAAAAGGGGTTCTTTCTGGTATAGCAGCGGGGGATGGCGATGCGCCTGTGCGGTTCGGCGATAAAAAGACTCGGGCACATGGCAGGGCATGGTTTCCTGCGGAAGAGTGTGCATGCTCACCTATGCACCCTCCGGGAGAGAATCAGAAAAGGCTTTCCTGCTGTTGCTCTGCCTGCAGCGCATCAAGGATGGCCGACTCTTTCCAGCGTAGCTGCGTCACCGGGGCGCCGTTATGATAGCGCTTGCCGGTATCTACCCATTCCGAGAGCGGCTTGCCTTTTGCCGTCGGTACCCAATCCTTGCCTTGGCGCACCTGGAATCCGTGCTTTTCCAGCAGCAGGTTGGCAGCAATGGCCGAGAGCCCCAGGGCGGCGCCAATCTGGGTCGGCGTGATGATGCGGTCCTCGACGATCACCGCGTAACGATTGTCCGCCGTCTGCGGGCCGGGCAGGGGAGCCACCTTGCCCATCTCGATGCCATGGCGTTCCCGCATGGCGTTCTCGATGGCCAGCACGCGGCGAGGCCCACGCACCCCAAGGGAGAGGTACATCTGCGAATAGGATTTCGCGAGTTCCGCCACGGCACGGTTCCAGTCCGCTTCCTGCCGCAGCACTTCGGGCAAGGGGCGGGACTGCGGGATGCAGTAGCTGCCTGTTTTGCGGATCGAGGGCAGGACTTCGTGGGTGACCCAGCGCTTGAAGGCTTTGGCTTCGGGCTTGCGACTGGTGAGGATCAAAGAGTACAGGCCAGACTCACTTATGGTATTCAGTAAAATATTGATTCCAGTACCCTGATTATTATTCAGTACAGAAGGATCAATGACTTGCGATTTCTCGTCTTCATCAAGCCTTTCAATTGCTCTAGTTGAGTTATCCAGACCCAGACACCGACATACATCCACTGCTACAAACCACGGCTCACCCTGTTCATCAACGATGACACGAACCCGGTTCCCCTGAAAATCAAACGGCACAATCGATTGAGACATGCTGGACTCCTGTTTTTGGACCTATTCAACAGGGGTATAGCCAGAGGCCATGGCACCACGATCACAACCAGAAAACCACCACCTTCTGTTCCTTGCCACCCCTTCTCTGGACTTCCAGGCGACCATCGAGCGTGCCGTCGGCGTCGAGCCGGCGTAGCACCGCATCGCGGTTGCTATCCTTTCGATACAGCCAGCCCAAAGGCACCGCGGGGCAATCCGCCAGGAAAATACCAACGGCATCGGCATCGTAGGGGTTATCCCGATCACGGCGGATCTGCACACCGGATCCCGCACCAAAGCCTACGACTCCCGTTCTTTCCGTGAATTTGCGGTTAAAGGCGAGGTTGGATACGCGGCGCATCAGGATTTCCTCCCGCGGGTCCCGCTGGAAGCCGGCTTTTTACCCCCCGCCGAAGCCTTGGGCTTGCCACCCGGCTTGGCCGCTCCCTTTCTGGATGATCCTCCCCAGGATCTGGGGCCAGAAGACTTCTCCTGCTTCGGCCATTCACCCCCCAGCTTCTGGGGATCCTCACGGTCCGGCCAGAATGCGGCACCGCAGGAGGGACAACGGAAATAGTCCTTGCCACTGCTGGTTTGCCGCCCGCGGGTAGGGGTTCCCTTGCAGTGTGGGCACTCTGGTCCTTCCGGACCGGAATCTGCCGCAGGCTCCGAACCGCGAGGCGCAAAGGGTTCCCCAGGCTTGCCGTTATCGTCTTTCAGGAGAGGATGTGCCTCCTTGTTGGAACAGGCCCAAAAGAACACCGACTTGTTTTTCTTCGACTGGAACCGCCGGATCGTCGCGTCACTACCGCAAATGGGGCAGGGCAGGGTAGGGACCGACTTGCCACCTTCCAATACCGCCGTGGTGTTCTTCAGGATATCTATGGCCTTTTTGACGTTGTCGGCGACCGCGTTCGTGAAGCGGTCCGCCGCGGTTTTCCCCTCGGCCACATTGGTCAGTGCATCTTCCCATCGGGCCGTGGTCACCGGATCAGCGAATGACGCGAGACCGTGCTTTTCCAGATAGGCAATCAACGTCCGCGCCTTGTGCGTGGAGATCAGTTGTTTGCCCTGTTTCTTGAGATAGTCCGTGTCCAGCAATTTCTCGATGGTGGCCGCTCTGGTCGCTTCCGTCCCCAGGCCGGAGGTCTCTTTGAGTTTTGCCTTGGCTTGTGGATCCTCGACGAATTTGTGAATGTTGGACATGGCCTCAATGAGGCTGCCGTCCGTGAACCGTGCCGGTGGCTTGGTCTGCTTGGCCTGCACCTGGCCGCCCTTGCCCTGGATGGCATCGCCCGTCTGCATCGCAGGCAGTGGCGCCTTGCCATCCTCGCCATCGTCCTCGTCTTCCAGAGAAGCCCCGGCATAGAGTTTCTTCCAGCCAAGATCCATATCCTGCCGTCCCGTCGCTTTCCAGGATTCGCCTCCCAGATCGACCGTGGCCGACAGAGAACGGTATCGGTATTCCGGCAGAAACAATGCAACATAGGACTTCCAGATGAGTTCGAAGAGCTTTTCTTCCGCAGCACTCAGCCCGGAGGCTGCCTGGCCCGTCGGGATGATGGCGTTGTGCGCAGTGATCTTGCTGTTGTTCCAGGCCACGTGCTTTTGCCGGGGGTTGACCAGGGATGCAACGCCCTCCGGGATCGGCAGGGAGCGCAGGATTTTTGGCGCATCCGCCAGTTGCTCTTCGGGCAGATAGCGGCAGTCGGTACGCGGATAGGTCGTGATTTTCTTCTCATACAAAGACTGGCAGGTATCCAGCACTTGTTGGGCGCTCATGCCAAACCGACTGGAAGCCACCTTCTGCAGTGCAGAAAGGCTGAAGGGGAGGGGAGCCGACTGCTTTTGTTCCTTGGCCTCGAATTTCTTGACGGACCCAGCACCCTTGGCCTTGGCCGCCATCTGCTCCGCGAGGGTTTTGTCGATGAGGCGACCTTCCTCATCAAAGCCCTGACCGTCGGTGCTCTTGGGCTCCCACTTCGCCAAAAACGCGCCCTTGGGATGCTGGCATTGGGCAAAGACCTCGAAGTAGTCCCGGGGCACGAAGTTCTCGATCACGAGGTCGCGGCGCACGACCAGCGCCAGGGTAGGGGTCTGCACACGGCCAATGGTGAACAGGGAACCGGACTTCACGGTAACCGCCCGCGTCAGGTTCATGCCCACCACCCAGTCCGACTGGCTGCGGGCCTCGGCAGCGTTTTTCAGTGGCCGATACTTCTCGTTGGACTCCAGACCGGCAAAGGCCTTGCGCACGTTCTCGGCATCCAGGGCTTTCAGCCACACGCGCTGGACCTTGCCGCGATAGTGGAAGTGCTCCAGGATCTCATCGATGAGCAATTGCCCTTCACGGTCCGGGTCGCCGGCGTTGATAACCGTGTCTGCACTTTTGAGTAACGCACCAATCTTTCCCAGCTGTTCTTTGGCGTCTTTCTTTGGGTACTTCACCCAACGGTCAGGGATAATGGGCAGATCCTGCATCCGCCACATTTTTTTGCCCTTGGCGGTTTTTGGCACGTCTCCGGGCAAATACTCGTCTGGCCCCGCCTGTTCCAGAATGTGCCCAAAGGCATTGGTGATTTCGTACCGGCTGGCTGCGCTCCCAAGCCCTTCGCGGATGGCGCGCGCCATGCTGGGCTTCTCGGCAATGATGACGGTGGACATGAAAAACCCCTGCTGGCGAAGTTGCAGGGGTATAGCTGTTTCACTTATGGTATAGCTTTTAGATTTGGCGTGTTTTTTCTCTTCTTTTTTGGAAATATTGGAATAAAACGATCAATGGTTCAGGCAATCCGACACCGCGAAGAAACCATCAATACACAGCTTGCAATCCTTTTGAGTAAGCATGGCGTAAACGCTGATGCCGAAACGATTCATCGGGGCGGTCAACATCGACCAGATGTAATGTTTCTTCTCGGAGGCGTGCGCGTTGTAATCGAAGGTAAGTATGCAGACGTCCCCGACGCAGAAAATGTCGTGCTCAACGACGCCAGACAGCGCGTTCGCAGAGGGGTATGTCACATCGCCGTAGCGCTGATCTACCCAAAGCAACTTCGGACGGTTCGCGTCACGGAGCTTGAGGCCTCGCTGTCGAAAAGCAGGTTGAAGCACTTGGTCATTTCCGAGACCGGAGAGACAGACTGGGCCGAAGGCAGCCCCGATGAAGTGCTTGCCTCTCTGCGTCGCGCGCACGAGGCGATGACGAAAGACGACATCGTTGCATCTTCTGCGGAGAGGCTCTCACAACGCATCCAATCCATAGCCGATCTGTGGGCCGGTGCGGGAGGTGTATGTGACAAGCTCTCCGACGCTCTGGGCATGCCACCGAAGCGCGGAGAGACTGCGGATGAGCGCAATGCGCGCCGCGAAACGGCGGCCAAAGTATCTGCGCTTGTGCTGGCCAATGCCATGATCTTCCAGGAACAGTTAGCAGCATCGAACGCGGATGGACGCATCGACTCCCTGCGGGTCTACGACAACGCGGCAGATCCCATCAACGAGATCAAGAAACACTGGCACTGGATCTGGACGCGCATCAATTACGTCCCGATTTTTCAGATCGGCGAAGCTATTCTCGAAGAAGTCCCGATCACGCAAGGGGCCATTGCGGCGGTTCGATGGCTCAAGGACGAAGCCAAATCAATCTGCGCCAACCAGTCCGCCCTCCGGCACGACTTGATGGGGCGCATCTATCACTGGCTGCTGCATCACGCCAAATACCTTGGAACCTACTACACGGCCACGTCGTCGGCGACGATGCTGCTCAAACTGACCTTTGCGCAGAAATGGGATATTGATTTTGGATCACCGAAAAAGCTGGCCGATTTTGCCGCTGCGGACTTGGCTTGCGGTACTGGAACGCTGCTGATGGCAACCGCCCAGGCTATCACCGACAAGTTCGTGATCGAGCGCGTAGCATCCAATCGGAGTATCCAGCCAACAGACCTCAAACACCTGCATGAAACACTGATGGAAAACGTCATCTACGGTTACGACGTGCTTCCCTCTGCAGTACATCTCACCGCATCGACTCTGGGAATGCTCGCGCCAGAGGTAACGTATCGCAAAATGAACTTGTTCACTATGCCGATGGGCGTAGAGGGCCGAACCCTGCGCCTGGGGAGTCTGGATTTTATCGGACATCGCAAGGTGCAGACACAGTTCACACTCGACAATAGCCAGATGGAGGTCAAGCAGACGGGCGTCGCTTCCGAGCACTACACGAATGCCGAAGTACCCACCATCGATCTGTGTGTAATGAACCCGCCGTTCGTGCGCTCCGTGGGGGGTAATCTGCTTTTCGGCAGCCTGCCGGACGATGAGCGCGACAAACTGCAAAGTGAACTCAAACGGCGAGCCAAAAACCTCAAAGCATCTGTCACAGCGGGTCTTGGGAGCGTTTTCATGGCCATTGCCGACAAGCATCTGCGCGTGGGCGGGCGAATGGCCTTCATCCTGCCTGCCGCGCTGGCCACAGGCGAAGCCTGGGGTGAGAGCCGCAAACTCATCGCAGATGGATACCACCTCGAAATCGTGATCGTGAGTCATGACGCGCAACGTCCGAACTTTTCCGAGAACACCGATCTGTCGGAGATCATGTTCGTGGCGCGCAAACTCAAGCGTGACGAATGTCCAGGGCATACGCTTTACGTGAATCTTTGGTATAACCCAACCACGATTTACGAAGCCATGGACGTGGCCTCACGCATCACGGCAACGCCCGCGGCGGAAGTGGAGACCGGATCGGTGACCTCAATCATAGGAAGCGACGGGCGCAAACTCGCCGAACTCGTCTCCATGCCCCCGTCTCAGTGTGCAGAACAATGGATTGGCGTGCAGTTCGCACAGACCTGGACGCTGCGCGTTGCGGTTCAACTGTCCAAGCATGGTGCACTCGCCGTTCCGGGCAACAATCCCACCCCTCTTCCACTTTGCCAAATCGAAGATTTGGGGGCGCTTGGACCCGATCGGAAAAGAATCCACGAGGGTTTCAAGGTTTCGGAAAACGAATGGTCTCCATACCCATGTTTCTGGAACCACGACGCCAAAACCGTCACAACGATCGAGCAGAAACCGAATTCGTGGCTGTCCCCATGGATTGACTCCCCCCGCGGATCAGATTACGGGCCGACTCGCCTTTGGCCGCGAGCCGGACGCATCTTGCTGGTGGAACGAGTGCGGACGAACACCCATCGTGTTCTGGCGGTCGGTTTCGGGCAGGCGGTTCTTGGTAATACATGGTGGGCATTGAGCACGAGCCTGGATGAGCAACAGGGAAAAGCCCTTCTGCTGTGGCTCAATTCAACACCATCCCTGCTGTTGATGCTCTCCCGACGGGTTGTTACCCAAGGTGCCTGGATGCAGATCAAACAGCCGCAGTGGGAAGCCATGCCCGTCCTCGATGTGCGCAACCTGCCAGCCGATGCGCTATCCAGGCTGGCTGAGGACTACGACCGTCTGGGCCACCTGGAATTGCAAGCATTGGCCAAGCTCAACGTCGATCCCGTGCGCGCGGAAATCGATGCCGCACTCAGTGCAACGCTCGGCCTGCCTGACATGAAGCCGCTGCGCGATCTTCTCGCACGCGAGCCCGGTCTGACAGGCAAGGGCCTGTCCGCCAAGCCTGAGCAGACGTCGCTTTTCGGTAAAAACGAGCTACCCCAAAAGACGAACCCTCAGATCGAGCTTTTTTGATCGACCTCCAAGTGCCAGAGCAGCAAATCTCCTGTTTGCGTGAATTCCGCAAAAACATAATGTTGCGATTTGTTTTGCAACCTTTACTTTTGTATGATGGTCCAACCTGTTGCAGTGGTGAGCAGTTCACCAGAGGGAGGCGTCATGGAACAACGCAATTTTTCCTGGTTGCCGGTACAACCGAAAACCGGGCAGCGCGTCCTGTCGGATTTTCTGGATAGCCAACCCGTCCTGTTTGGGCAGAAAGCGGAGAGGATCGGGCAAATCGCCCGTCCGGACTATTTCGTCCTGTTTTCCACGGCGGGAACAGAAGCTCGGGTATCTGGCGTGGCGTTGATCATCCTCCAGAGGAACTCCTTGATCATCGCTGGCGGCGCGTACTCGAAAGAAGACCTGCGCAATCGCAAAGGAAAGGTTTTCGGAGATCTGGTCCATCGTGCCTGGGGAAGATATCCCGAGACAACGATGGCCTTCATCGCCCCACCACAAGGAGATCTCCTGGGCGGTATCGCAGCAGACCGCGCGATCCGGGAAACTCCTGTGGAGTCCTGGGCGAGAAGGAGAATGCGCCAGGTTCGGGAAGACCCACGGACAAAATCCAACAACTTCCGAAGCACACGGATAGCATAAGCCATACCTGCGTCAAGAGTTGTTCTGGTCGTCTTTTATAGAACGGCGCGGGAATACCGATCCTCTTCAGGGGATGGGATGAGAGCGTCGCCGTCCAAAAGGACGGCTATTTCCCTTGGCACTCCGTGATTTTCATCCCAAGTGAAAGATTGTATTTCTCCAGAACCTGTTCAATATCAGAAAGCGATTTTGCCCCGATATTTGGCAGTCTGGATAATTCCACCCTTGTTTTTTGAACCAATTCATCAACGCGGTAAATGCCAGAAAATTTGAGGTTTTTTGTAGTGCGGACTGTAAGCTCTAATTCATCTATAGAACTGGAAAGAATATCGTTCATCCGGGAAATTCCTTAGACCCTCTGCGTTGCATCCATTCCATGACCCGCATCATGGCTTCTTCCTGGTCAGCATTGGCTTCTTCCAGCGTGCGGAACCGCTTTACCCTGGGTTCCCCGGGTTGCAGGATCCGCGCCGGCCGCAAGGCCGCGTTGCGCCTCGTGAGCTTCGCCCAATGCGCGTAGTAGGCCTCCCGTTGCTCCGGGGTGTCCAGCGGGTAGATATGGTCCTCCGGCGGCTGCCGGCGGCCAACTACACGAAACAGGGTTGGAAAATCTTTCTGTTCTTCCACGGGTGCATCGGTCCTTTGTCCTTGCGCCGATCGATCATACCACCTTTGCAAGTTCTGGTCTGGTTGCAGATATCAGAGAGACGCAATGCTTACCTTGCCACACCATGGGGCAAAATGCAGATATTCGATGGATCAAAAACCGGCCTCCAAGCTATTGGAGCGGCTGGCTCCTCGAAGTCGCTGCCAAATCGGAACCACCAGGCTGGGATAATAAATCCTGCGCCAGAATCCCAATCAACTTCTTCATATTCACCACCCCATACCAAAACGTGCGGACCATCAGGAACGTGCGATAAACTTTCGGCATGTGCAGCATACGTAGAGATTTTACCTTCTCCCGCTCCATCTACATCCGGGTCACTCTCATGAATACAGAATCCTAAGATGGGGACATTCTTGGGCGCTGACTCCATCGGGAGCCATCCGCTTTCCAATAATTTTTTCTGAATTTCTTGCCAGTTCATTCAATCATGCTCCCGCTTCAGATGCATCACCAGCAGGCCAGACGTAAGATCCACCTTGTGGTAATCATCATGGAACATCGCCGGCTGGTATTCGACCACATCCGCGCCTAGCTTGTGCTGCTTTTGCACGACCACCACCTTGTGCCCGCCGTCCTTGATCTCATACTTCAAGACTTTCAAGCTCATGACGTTGCCGTGCATGTGGTACACGATCTTCTCCGGAGTGAAGGTGAGCCGTTCTCCCTTCGATTGCGCGGAAAGCAAAGCGGCAACCTTGGCGTATTCGGCGGGTGCATTGCTGGACACGGAAATGGATTCCAGCTTCCAGTTTCCAAGGAGATGATTGCTCTCACCGAAATTGCAACCAGACAGGGATGCTGCGGCAATCACAACGACAGAGGTCAACACAAGATTCTTTTTCACGGTAAACTCCTTTGCTGGGCGATAACGATTTGTCTGGCACTACAACTCAAGTCAAAGAACATCAGGACACCTCACAATAATTAGCCAGGAACAGCCTCGCTCTCCGATACCCCTGAGCGGCCAGCACACGGATCTCGGCCAGTGCCGCCTTGTCCTGGCAGACCTGCGCATGACCGGCTTCCAGCCACTCCATCGGAATGGCGTCCAGCCAATGCTTGGTGATCTCGCGGATGGTTTGCGGGTCAGATGGTTTTTCGCTCACGATGAAAAGATCTCCAAAGACAAAACCTGTTGATGTTTCGTTACTGTTGTTTTTGCGCACCTGACGGTTGACCTGCCTGCGGTTTTGGAAGGCTGGCTCAGTCTGTCCTTTGCCAAATCCGCATACTCTGGATTCGCTTCTATCAGCAACCAATCCCTGCCAAATCGCTGTGCGACCATTCCAACCGTGCCGGACCCTCCAAACGGGTCCAGGACAACAGAGGGAGTTGGTTGGTGCTCTGGACATTGGCAAGTGGGCTCCCAACCTATGGTTCGCGTTCCGGCGGTTCTGGGCTTATCGCTTACTTCGGCCATGTGGACCCGTGCGTCTCTGGACTTCCCTTTGTGGAAACTGGACCCACAATATGATGGTGGAACCTCGTCAGGCTGGCAGGCGACTCTCTCAATCCTCCGCCGCCATGGCGCGCCACAATGCGGACAACGCCCCGCTTTCGGTGTGCCGGCCAGGATGCAGGGCTCCACCAGATCTGGCGGCATGACGGCGAAATGAGCGCCCTTGTAGGGCTTGGTGGAGATCGGCCAGACGTCGCGTTTGTTGCGACCATCTGGATGTAATGCTTTAGACAGATTGTTGGCGATACTCTGATCTCCGGGGCCGTTCTTCCACTTGTGATTTTCAGCACGGCCACGGTGTATTCTGGCAATGGAATCCGACTTATGCGGCTCTCGAATCGCTACATGGTCATAGAAATACCGTTGGTTTTTCGTCAGCAGGAACAGCATCTCGTGCGATCTTGTAGGGCGATCCGTGACGCTTTCTGGCATAGGGTTGCTATTATGGGTAAGCACACCAGAAGATAACGAAAAAAGATGCGGATCGTTTTTGAGGACTATATCGTAAAACTTCCTTGCTCTGGATCTGGCAATAGCGACAACCTCTGTTCTTGGCTTGTAACTCATGCCAGACGGCTTCGTCCATCGCCATTCACCTCTGAAACATGGGAAAGATTTGCCATTATTTGTGGATATGCTTAACGTGGGCTTCAATGTAAGAACTGCGCCAAGCCTTGCGGCAAGAGTTCGTAAATCCCTTTCTAATGAATAATTTCTAGCAAAACCAAGACGATAACGATTATTCTGTTCATCATAACCACCATCACCATCAAGATAACCGCTGGCAATCAACCGTAGTAAGCGATTGGGGAACATCCATACATTGTGATGCAAATGCGATCCATAGGAGCCTTGATACACCACGATTGACTCCAATACGTTTTTTGTTATTCCTCCATTTATACTAATATGTAGACCGTTCCCATACCGGTATTTATTGCAAGAGCTCCCGTAATGTCTTGCAACATTGGATATTCTTTCAAACCAGCAGGATTCGTCTGCGTTTAATGAAATTTGTAAGGTTTGCGCACTATAGCTTCCCTCAGCAAGAAAAAGACCAGCAAGCCAGAATGCGTCGTCAATCAAAAATCCTGGAACGTCGTATGATGAATCAGGAAGCTCGCACGATTCCAGAATATCACCAACCTGTAATTCTTTTGTTTCTAGCACTCCGCGATGCGTCGGCCATCTATGATTTTCGGTACATCCAATCCTCTCACCAGATCGTAATACGATTTCCAGATATTCCATGTGCTTCCTGTTTTTTCTTTCCGGGTTGGTAGCAGTCTCCGTTACAGAAATGATTGGGTTCCATTTTCCCCCATCCCACAAACTAACATTACCGAGATCGTGGCGGACTAGATCTTTTATTGTTGTTGAAAATACTCTTTCGTTGTCTTTGGCATAAACTGTCACGCCACCAGAAAGACATTTATGCCATACAACGTCACTTCGCAAAAACCACCCATCCGCCTGCAACGCAAAGGCTGCCCGCCAAGGAATACCCATGAGATCTTTTGGCTTGATGCCGGGGGGATCAGAGGGGCGGAGATCCATACCCCTGGCGGACAATTTCTTGTCGGTGTCTCGGGTAGCCATATTCCCGGAGGCATAACTGTCTCCCAGGTTCAGCCAGAGCGTGCCGTCCTCCCGCAGCACGCGGCGCAGTTCCCGAAAGACTTGCACCAGATGCCCGATATAGAGTTCCGGCGATGGCTCCAGACCCAAACAGCCACGCCACGCGCCACAGATGCGGCAGAACCGCCCATGGGAGTGTTTCTGGTGGTTTCCATCGAAACGGCGAGAGGCATCGCCGTAGCTGCGATCCGTGGTACGGGTCTTGCCACTGATCGGCTTCTCCCGTACATCGTGCGACTCGGACCATTCCCCCCAATCGTGTTCGCAGGTCGCATACGCTTGGGGGTTGGCGTGCCCAGGAACGGCCATTACTGGCATCCCAGGCATGGGGGAATACTGGACGGGCTCCCAGATTACGGGTTCCAAACCATAATCCCTCAACCCAAAGTACGGCGGGCTCGTCACCACGCACTGCACGGAGCCGTCCGGCATCTCGCGCAGCCGGTCGATAACGTGACCCAGTCGGATTTTCTGCATTGCCAACTCAACCCAAAAATGCACACGACTGGGTATAGCAAGGGTTCATGGCGCCAAGACGCTGGGTTACGAAGCGGGGGAGGGAGCAGGGTGTCGACTAATCGAAGTAGTTCATGGCAACAACTCCCTCACCTGCCAAGGGGCAGGCGCTGGGTTGCTGTTCTGATTGTCCCGGTTTCTGGATAACTTATTGTTATAATTGGGTTTACCTACTAAAATACGGAAAATTGCATCGCAGTGGGCAAGCCAATATGTATCAAAAGCTTAAAGCAGAGCCGTCACCAAATCGGCTCACAGGATCATTTCGCAATCCCCAAAAACACGGCCAGGCACCGATCGACATCCACCAGAGTATTCCCATCGATGTGCCCAAAGGCTGGCCCAACCTTGTCCCGCTTCACGGTCATCGCCTTGTCCACCATCACCTGTGATGGCCTCTGCAAGCCGTTCTCTGCGTTCGGCTGAACCGTGACGCGCAGCAACGGCGCGGCCACGAGCGTGCTGGTAACCAGCAGCACGGTAACACTGCTGTGCTCGCTGAACTGGTTGGCCTGTACGACAAGCGCTGGGCGTGGCTTGCCAAAGTCGCCCTGCATGGCGATGGTCACAAAGTCACCACGCATCATTCCGTCCAGCCGTCCACATCTGCCAAGGCTTCATCCATGAACTGCTGCATGGCGGTGTCGGCACTGTCAGCCTGAGCTACTAGCAGGCATTGGCGACGGCACTCCTCCGCGAAGTCTGGGCGGCGCGTATCCGGCACCCAGATTTGAACCGGACGAAGCCCCGCCTTTCGCCGTGCATCGCGGTGCTTTTGAACCCGCTGATTAACGTGCGTTGCCATTCCAAAGCCTCCTAACGAGTTGCGTGTTACATGTTACTCGGCAAAGTCGTTACATGCAACAAGAATTTGTTGTGGGCGGCGATTCGACATGCGCTGTAAGGGGAGGGCGGTTGCCCAATTGGACAGGCGTGAATGTTTGGTCCTGTCCCTGCCCAGATTATGGCACGGGGCAGATCCGTGGGCGGGATAGGCGACAAATTACAGCACCACCCCGTGGCCCGGGCCAAGCGCGTGGGCACCACCGGCCCGCTTTCCATGCGAGCTATACCATTCTGTACTCCCTTTATCTTGCGTTACGTTTTACCTAAGATGTGAATACAATGTCTTACAAACTGGGTATATTTATATACCCGGTTTCAGAAACCGGGTATATTTTTATACCCACTTTGGGGACCACACCTCCAGGAGGCGAACACTTACCCATGCACCGGTATCAAATGACGGTAGAACAAAAAGTCCGTGAGCGGCGTCGGGCACTGGCCCATCACATCCTGATGCCCAAAGAGCTACAGGGACTCATCATGCTGTCCTACATCAACACCGGCACCTTCACCACAAAGTCAGTGCAGGTGCTGATGGAAATACTCGCCCAAACAAGGATGGAAAAAGGATACTGGGTCTTCGATGGACCCATATCGACCCTGGCTTTCATGGCCGGATGCACAAGGCCATACGCCAAAATCTGTGTACGGAAGATCGCAGAAACCGGAATCCTCAAGCCAGGATTCGCCAGAAAAGGAAGAACCACACTCTTTCTGGTACAGGAAGCGGACAACAACAGCTAAAAAAAGCCCGCCACAAGGGCGGGAAACATCACAGGTGGGAGACGCCTGATTACTCGAATTACTCGATCTCTTCGCGCTGGCGTACCTTGCGATTACCACCGGAACGGACAACGCTTTTTGCCGCAGCGTTGATCTGCTCGCGACTCGCCGTCAGACGAACCGCAGCCTGCGCACGCTGATCCTGCGTCAAGCCATCGATCGATACATTCCGTCCTAGCTTCTCCAAAGCCTCGGAAACACGATCGATGGTCTCATGTACAGCCCGATAGGCAGCACCGCGGCCAGAATAGCCACCAACATCTTCCATGACCTTCTGCGCAATATTCTCCCCGCGATCCGCACCCTGCCTTTTCACAAAAACCAGTTGATCGATCCCGTAATCGTTCTGCTTCATCTTCCAGTCGAACAAGTGCGTGTTCGCCGCCAAAACTCGATACACCGCATAATGCCGGTCCGACAACTCCACCGCAGCAGCAAGATCCAACGCACTGCGCAAGCGCGACACTTCCCGCGATCCCTTGCGCACGTCCTCATCACCATCCAATACTGGCGCCGCCATGTCCTGGATCTCTGGGGTCGCTTCCAAAGGCTGATCCTTCATGTGCCCGGACTCCGGACCAAAGTCCCTGGTGGTGTTGCGGCGATATTGCACAATCGCAGACCGCAACCCAGTCGGATCATCAGGCATCGCATCCACCTCAGCCATAGCCTGCAAAAACGCCATCCGCGCCGTATGCTCCGCCTCTGCGCGCGACGATCCCAAAGACTGGACGCCCTTGGCATGATCCTGAAAAGACTTTTCGAAAATCCGTAAACTGGAGGGCTCCACATCTGACACAGAGAAACGGATTCCGCGCATCCTGGCGTTCAGCCGGATCGATAACTCGGTAGCAACAGCACGAGCCTTGAAGCCCTCATCCACACCAGGGTTCTCCAATTTCTTCGCCTGCAACTCCAGTTGCTGCGCGCGCTGCAGGCCAGAAAGGCGATCGACGGGGTCCTTGGACTTTTCTGCGGCCTTTTTTTCCAGCTCTGCACGTTGCCTGCGAATCTCGGCAGTGCGCTCCCATACGAGCTTTGCCTCCGCATCCACATCGATTTCAGCAATCCTCGCAACCCGTTGCAACATATCGGCCCGAGACCGCAGATCCTCCAACGCAGCAGCTGGGTACCCAGCGCTCTCGGCTCTTTCCAGAATGCGACCTATCATCCCAGATTGCCCGCCCTGGCGAATGGCCCCTGGGAGAGACTTCTGGTCCCCTACAACGCCAACCGTATCTTGCAGCATGGCCAATCCCCCTTAGTGCACTGCATCCGAAGAAGCGATGCCATCCGCCACCAATAACGAAGCCGCCTGCTCCAAAAGCCAGGCCTGGCCATGCGCCGTAGATCCGTATTCCCGTAACCATCCCAAAATGGCCGTTGCCGCATCCTGCGGCAGACCATCAAAAGCCCGCTGCAAATCACGAAGAATCTGCTCAGCCGCGACACCAACGACATCGTGGTCGTAAGCACCCCTCGCCGCATGCTCGAACTGCCAGGCAAATCCGCCTGCTTCCCCATCGAGATTGCCTTTGGACAGTCCAGCCTCGATGTCAGCCAGCAACTCACTTGACCGGCTTTCAAAGTCGGAAAGCCCATCAACCGGATTCGTGCACTGCGAGAACCACAACAGGGAAGAAAACATGCGCGCCGCGGCAGCAGCGGATAATGCGTCAAAGTCGGTCTGCAACATCGGAGACACCCTCGGTCTGCCTATACTCCCTTGTGTATAGCGACAGGCCAGGGTGATACAGGGCGGCAATGGAAATGGTTGCTAAGGTACGCTCTTGCCGAGGATATAATGCGACGCTACTGCATGGCCGATCGCCAGCGCCACTTCCCGCGGTAGATGGATCTGGATCGTCGATTGCCCGGCATCCACATCCACTATCAGAGACTGGCCTTTGGCGGCATTCCGATAACTGCGATGCGCAAAGGTACTGTCATCCGTCAGCGCCACCAGATAGCGGAACAGCAGGCATCCAACGATCCAGCCAGCAGGCGCAGAAAACATATCGACATAGTCGTCGGGGACGCTGGGTTTTTCACTCTGGGCCACCATCCACGGAGCATTGCGGATGACGACCGCATGCCGGTCGACATCCACCCCCAAAAACTCCATGTTTCGCACAGAAGGACGGATAACTGCGTCCATGAGCAAACCAACCATTGGGCCGCGGTGCAAGGCCCCAGGGGGTACCGGAGGAACTCCTTGCTCCAGAAAAAGGCGGGCTTCCAGAATGCTTATGGTCAATTGGGAAATCGGTAACACACGGCCAGCACGATCCCGTTTGCTCGGCTTTCGCTGAGCCGTTTTTTTCTCTGACAACATGGAGTCCCCTAATTAAAATACCGAATCTATGGCTTCTCTTGCCCTGCTTGACGCATGACGGACTACATGAGGTGGCGCTACCACTGGAGATGGCGCCGGATGCCAAACCGGGTGATAGACGGGGTGATATACCGGGGCCTGTACCGGTACTGGAGCCGTTTTATAGATGGCTTGACCAGATCCACCAGACGATTTTGCAATGGGTTTTTGAGCATCAGCAGCAGGCACTGCGGCGCGTTCTGGCAGTGAAGAACCTGTTACCGGCTTCTGGGGCGCTACTGCAGGCGGATTCGCTACAGAGCGCGTGGTGGCCAGTATCTTGGCACCTGGCGGTAACGTCGTTTCCATCGCTGGATTGCCAAGATCTGGTGTAGGAACATTTAGCGGCGGCAAAAGCATTTTTGCTTTTGGCAGCATGGCCGACACCACAGAGGATGTCGGAGAGACAGGCTTGACCCCAACAGGGGCCTTCTCCATCGGCAAGTGTGGCGTATCAGGCTTTTTGTAGGCAATATCCGGCGCCACTTTGGGAGCCAGGACATGCGCCGGCGGCACTTGACCACCCGACCCGCCGACCAATGCCTGGATTTTCTCCTGAACCATCGGAATCAACGCGGGATCATAGAAATACGCTGCCACACCTGCAGCGCCAAAAGCCACAGGGATAGCGGAAACCATAAGGAAAGCTGGCAGACGCTTTTTCTTTGCTGCCCGACCATCTGAATACCTCCGGGAAGCCCCCAAACGCTTGCGGGCCACGTCGCCACTCTCAACTGCCGGCATCGGTTCCTCAACAGAGGCCTTTCGCGGAATGGATAGGGGAGGGAAGTCCTGCTCTCTGGACCCATTCCCTTGATCGGCTTGATCCATGGGTAGACGGGCAGACTCTTCCCGAGTCAGCCCTTCCATGTACCACTGAGTGAATCGGCCTTCGGTTGACGATGCCGGATCCGGAATCCGTAAATTTTGCGCAATGAATCGTAGCAACATAACCTTCTCCTGCCTGACCTTTGGGTATAGCAGCTATCCGTGGCAGTCCTAGCCAAACAAATCCATCTGTCTAATTTTTGGCGTTGCCGGCGGGGATTGACGGTCTGGTATCGGTGAAGGTGCGGTTGCATCCAAAGCAGCCTCCGCTTCTGGCAGTTCCGTATGTTCGCGTGCTATTCGCAACCACTTTTCCTGGTCCGCACGAAACCGTTCTTTCATCCTGGAAAAGCCCTCTTTGAGGCGTTGGTAACGATCTGGAGACGACGAATAGGGAAAAAACCAATCCCCCTCCACTATTGCGTCGGCCATGTTTTCCGCCCAACGCAAGGCGTGATGATCATGAACTTTTTGCATTGCCAGAAAATGCCGGTACCAGCCGGCATAGCTCACCACCCAGGCATCCTGGATTGAGCAAGCGTCTGGTAACCGGCCATGCGGCCAGGAAGATGGCTTGTTCACTTGCCGCTGTTAATGGCGCGCTTCATCTCACTGGATACGCGCAAACGGACGCGGCGCTTTTCTGGCACCTGGACTGGCTCTCCGGTGAGGACGTTGCGTGCCGTACGTGCCGGCGAAACGTGCGTTTCCAGTGTCCCCAGACCAACCAGGCGAACGCGCTTGCCTTGGGCCAGAGACACCGTGCAATAATCGACCAGACTGTGGAGCACCCGCAGCGCTTTGGCTTTTGGCAGATCGTGGTGCTCTGCCAGAAATTCGACAAGCTCTGCCTGGGTGACAACCTCTTTTTCTTTTTCCATCGAACAAACTCCAAAAACGAGCTACATTGCTCGCGTTGGTATAGCGACGTTCCGTTGCGATGCAGAAAAACCTAAACACAATACTGTTTATTTAGCGATCACCATTGGGTCTGGTTTACAGTCGACATTGAGAGGATCGCCGCGATCCCTGATCGGATAGCTGCTCATTTTTCTGCGGACCCCCCGTGGATTGCGCTTACCCCGGCTCGTGACGGCGCGAACCGTGGCGATTTCCTTCAGGATGCCCAGAAGCCAGTCTGCCCTACCCTGAGGGGGGAATAGCGCCGACCGCAGGTAGACGGCGATGAAGGACGTGCACCGCATGGATGAAGGATAGATCCTGAGCCGCTTGATCTGTTTGTGCTGCGGCCTCGGTCATCAGGTGGCGGATGGCAGCATGGACCAGCAGAAGAGCGTAGAACTCCTGCTCGACCAATTCCGGACGCTTGCTCCGCAACGCGACACGACGATCCGCCAGGTGGGTCTTGAGTTCATCAAAACTGGACTCGATGTTCCAGCGCTGATGGTATAGTGCTGCCAATTCTTGTGCCGGGGCTTGTACCGGATCCATCCAGTTGGTGATCAGTCGATAGCTCGGCTCGGCGTCTGGGATACCTTGTAAGGTATACTCAATGACCCGCACACGGATACCCTGGCGATCCTGCTTTCGGTTCGCTCCACTGGGATAGATCGTGCTGAGGTAGGATCCATCTGGCAATTCCTGTTCACGGGGCAAGGTGAGGGTGCTGCTCAGGCGAAACAGCAGGTTGGCACCGGTGGCATGGGCTAGCTTCCAGAAGTCGTAGCTGTAAAAGCCGCGGTCAGCTGTCACCAGCATAGAGGCGTCGGCATGAGCCATGACAGCGCGGGCAAGTTCTCTCTCACTTTGTGCATAGGGACCCGACTCGGCGTAACACAAAGTGTGGGTACCGCATTCCGCCATGGCGACAAAGCGGAGCTTGGGAAAGGCGGATGCACCTCGCGCAGAGGGTGGATATCCATATCGCTCTGCATTGGGGGCTTCATCAGGCATGTCCAGCGTGGAGCCGTCTATGGCCATGATCCGTAGGCCTCGGTACCACACCCCAGTCATGCCCTCGGGACCATGTGGACCGACTTGCTGTTGATAGAGCGTTTTCAACGGTCCTGCCCCTACGCGGGTCCGCGCCTGGGATATGGCCCCTTTGCTGACGACGGCCTGGGCCAGCCCATCATCCCCAAGAACGGATCGTAATCCCTCGATTACCAGGCGCAAAACTTCCTCATAAGCTACGTTGGCATACAGCACCATCGCCAGCACAAAATAGACCAATACTTCGTGTGGCAATCCACGTCGCCGCTGGCTTTCCACCTCATATTGCGCCAGGGTCTCACGCACCTTGCTGATAGGACAGCGCATTGCCAGATATCCCACCGTCAGATAGTCCGCTAGTCGAGCGCCCGAAGAGAGTTGTGCTTTGGTTCGTGCCATCGTCATGCCCCCAAGTAACAG
Organism: Acidithiobacillus acidisediminis; assembly: GCF_023277115.1. Taxonomy (NCBI): domain Bacteria; kingdom Pseudomonadati; phylum Pseudomonadota; class Acidithiobacillia; order Acidithiobacillales; family Acidithiobacillaceae; genus Acidithiobacillus; species Acidithiobacillus acidisediminis. Next base: position 2,131,122 of record NZ_JALQCS010000001.1, on the reverse strand, counting down.
AACAGGAGAGCATTCTGACAGAAAGTAATCTATCTAAACAGTATTGAACCTAAACAAGCCTTTCCTTCTGCAGGACCTCCTGCGCATACGTAACCGCTGCCAAGGGGCGATAGCCATGTGCAATGGCAGTAGGGCCAGCGTTGTAGGCCATCACCGCAAGCCGCTGGTCACCATGGAACTGGTGCAGGAGATACGCAAGGTACTTGGCCGCCCCCTCGATATTTTGCCGGACACTCCAGGGATTGACATGCAGAAAACCCCAGGCCGTGCCAGGCATCAACTGCATGACGCCAATCGCTCCGGCTGGCGACACCCTGGTCGCCGAACCATGGAAATCGCCGCCATTCTCAACATACGCAACCGCAGCCACGAGCTTCGGCGGGACGTGTGCTTTCTCTGCAGCTTTCTTCACTGCCACCGCGTATGGACCGGCGAGCCTGCGCAAGCCTCCATCTACGCGGTCTGGGTTCTCGCGAAGAAAAAAACCAGGACTGTAGCAGGAAAAAAATGCGCTACTTGATCCCAAAAGATGATCCTGTGGCAGTTGATTGCTTGAAAAAATAAGAGAAATGGCTGCCAGCAAAGAAGCTTTGTTACTTATTGGTTGCAATCTTATCAATAAAAACTCCTGATATCAAGCTGAATTCTCAGAAAAGACAAACGCTTTCTTTCGCACCGTTTCCTTGGAGTTCTCGGTGTGCCCATCAAACATTTCCCTGCACCATAGATAACCCCACGTTCCGAACCACCAGAATAAAGCCGTGTAAAGGATCAATAACAGGTATCCAGCAACAGGAGATGCCACATCAGGGAATGCCACAAGCAAAAACTCACACAAAACCATCCCGGAGAGGCAAAATACACTGCAAACCCCGAAATTTAATACTGCAGACTGAACACCAACGTTATAATGTGCTACAGGCTGATTTCCTACGCTCATCGTCAGGAACACAAGTTGAAGAACTCCTGGAAGGAATATCCCCAAAAGATCCATGCCATTCTCTTGCGACAACCCTTGCCGCATCCACCAGGGGAGTGCTTTGTACAACGCATGGTCGGCATGGTTTGCCGTAAGCCCATGCGTTGCTGATTTATAGAGAGCAAAAAAGACCCCGACAGCGATCGATATCAACAGCATCCAAAGGAATGCGTCCCGCGCAAGCTGTGCCAAATCCCGCACAACCAGGCGAAAATAGTGCCATGTGGCTGACCATGCATTGCCGCTATCCTGATCTGCCGCCCGCAGGGAGCAAAAAAGCAGTCCCTCCATGAAGACCATGGCCGGCACATTCAGCACCAACGGTTGCGGGACAAATACATTGATCAGCACAAAGGCTAGCCCGACACTCAGGGCAAGCGCCGGCGACCTGCGGAACAGATCGATCGACTGCAGCGTCCATCGGCGCGCCCAACCAGGTTCAATTTTTTTTGGCTTGAGTACCATGAGTAGGTATAGCAAGCCCAAAAAGCGCTCCGCTTACGGTCACCGGAACCCCGTAATGCAGCAGGCGATAGGTAACCGGCGCCGCATGGTACGGCTCCTCGACACAACCGGCGCTCTGCGGGAATCCATAGGCAGCCCTGGGGTAGTAGTGGATGCCGCGGCCATCGTCGAAGTAGTTCACCCAGAGGATGCCGGGATCGTTGTAGGGTACCCAACGCACAGGGCTGCCGCCAACGGTGCCACGGGCTGGCTGCATCAATGAGCTTCCTGCCCATTGGGGGACCCGTTGTCCGGCCAGCCCGTGGTAAGAAGCCCAGGAGATCGGCTGCGGAAACACTCCGCGCATGGTGGTCTTGGGGAGCCGCTGATAGATGGGCCACGTGCCATCCTGGGTGGAACCCAACACACCAGTGTTCACTACGGTATGCCAGATCCAGCCCTTTCCGTGCTCCCAGACATGCAACTGCTCTGGCTGTCGGGTACCGTTCGCCTTGGTCACATACACCCACTCGTACGGCCAAGGATCCGGATTGGCATGCTTCTCGGACAGCGCCTGCATGACCGTTTTGTGCAATTTCCCTTCGGAAACCCCCTTTGGTCCCAGAATCCCGTTGGCACGCTCGAACTGGATAACCGCTCCACGAATAAACGGATTCCCGGCATTCCATGGGTACTCATCCGCTGCATTCTGGAGAGCCGTCGACACCGGCCAAAGCCAGGCATCGTGCCGGATGTTTCTGTCTTTGCCGTGAATGTGTGCGTGTACCAACGGCAGGTATCCCAGGTCCTGCAGCCTCGTCACAACATCGGAGAAGTCGTGTGGGGCAGGGGATGGGGAAAAGGATGGAGAGGGTCGCTGGATAGGGACAGACGGCGAAGCCGCAGGCGTTGCGGCTACCGTTCGCCCATGAACAACTCGGGCAGCCGTATGTTCTGGCGACTGCGCAAGGCATCCACCAAGCGCCATAACGCTCGCCAAAAGCAGGGTCTTGAGTACACGTCTTTCCACCATGAACTCCGAGAAAACCAATCCATGGTGGTATAGCCAGCGCCCATGGCGCAGCGTGGATCGTGGTGTCGCCGCAGTGCCCTAAAGGAGTCGATACTTGCCATTTCTTGCGAATGACGGAAAAATGGCGCATGGCTATCCATTTTCATCCTGAGCAAGGCACCATTGTCATCTGCGACTTCAGCGGGTTCGTCCAACCCGAGATGGTCAAACGTCGCCCCGCCGTTGTCGTTTCTCCGCGCCTTCGCCGGCGCGACCGTCTGTGCACAATTGTTCCATTGAGCACCACGGCCCCGAACCCAGTAGCTCCCTACCATTTCAAGCTGCATGTAGATCCCGTTCTCCCAAAACCGTATGACGCCTCGTTTCATTGGGTGAAGGCAGACATGCTGTACACCGTATCGTTCGATAGACTCCACCTGCCCTTCGACAGGAAAGACGCATCAGGGGAAAGAAAGTACGATGTTAGAGTGATCGATGAATCTGATTTGCTTAAAATTCAAGAATGTATGCTTCACGCCCTTGGGCTGACCAGCTGTCAACCCAAAGCAGGAATGTCCCCTTTTGAGCAAGACAGGAATGTCCCCTTGGAGGGAGTTCAGGGGGTGGATGTGTGAGCGGGCTTAGACTGAGGGTATCGTCGCCAGGGATGGTCGGGCGCGGGTTTCCAGTGGCTCCGTTGGGCCTGCTCCTTCACAGCTTGCTCAATACGTAAGTGCAGGCTTTTCTCATCGTCCAAGGGGATGGGGGGCTCACCCTCGGCGAGGATCCGGTAGGTTAGGGGCTGTCCCTGATACAGCAAGGTAATGCTGCTGTCGAAGGCTTGGCAGACGGTTACACTGGCACCGCGTAGGCGGTAGCCACTGCTGTAATTCGTGAGTTGGTATTCGCGGTTCTGGAAGCGAAAACTCAGGTTTTTGGAGAGCTTGCGGGTGTGCTGCAGGCAGAAGATCAGGGACAATTCTTCTGGGTTGTGCAGTACGGGACGATGCGCATCCTGGGGATGTTGCGGGGAGACAGCAAAGCGCCGGTTGTAATCGGCCAGGAACTCCGGCAGGAAGGCGTTGGCAGCCTCCAGATCGGAGATGCCCTGCAGGCGTAGCTCCTTGACCAGGCGATCTTGTAGAGTCTGATTGGCCCGTTCGACCCGCCCCTTTGCTTGCGGGCTGTTGGCGTGGATGGCTTGGATATCCAAGGTCTGCAGGGCGCGAGTGAACTGGGTGGGTACTCCCTCCTGATCGGGGTGATTGACGCGAAAGATGCTGTGCTTGTCGGAGTACAGGGCTACCGGGCGACCATGCGCTTTCAGGTACGCTCGCAGCGTCTCCATATACGCTTGGGTAGTCTCGGCTGGTACGAAATGCAAAGCCATCAGGCGGCTAGTAGCATCGTCTATGAAGACGATGAGGGTACAGCGGGGGCCACGCTCCTCGAACCAGTCGTGGGGCGAGCCGTCGATCTGTACCAGTTCACCGAGATAAGGGCGTCGGGGCCGTCGTTGGTGGATACGGGCCGCCTTGCGCCGCTTCGCCACCCACAGACCTTCGGCCATCATCCACTGGCGCAACGTCTCCGTAGAGAGCTGATAGCCATGTCGTTCTTCCAATTTCTCCCGAGCCAGCGTTGGCCCAAAGTCTGCGTAGTGCGTCTGCACCAACTGGATGGCGGATTCACGGACCGAGTCCAAAATCCGGTTGTTGGGCCGCTTGCCGCGCTGCCGGGACACCAGCCCGGCGGCCCCTTCGGCCCGATACCGTGCGACAAGGCGTTTGACCTGGCGCACGCTCAGACTCAGCCGCTCGGCGACCTCCCGTTGCCGGAGCTGCTTACCCATCAGAGCCTGCAGCAACTCCAGTCGATCCATCTCTCGATAGCTCATCGTGTTGTACTCCTCGCCCATGCCGCCCCCACAACGCAAAAGGGGACATTCTAGAATTGGACAAAGGGGACATTACTGCTTGGGGCTAACACCTTGGGCTGACCAGCTTGACAGGTTACCTCTGAGCATATACAGTGCCAGGGTTCCCGCTCTGCTTCGGCATCGGGCACAAGTCCTCCTTGTGAGGCCGCTACGCACACGGAGATTGCAATCCAGCGTGGTGTCTAACGGGGCTCCGCCATCAGTGACGGGGCCTTTGCTTTTGGTGAGCAATGGCAGCACTGATACGCCCATGGCGCAGCGGCTGCCTGGCGCTATTCGATGCCGGATGGTTTCACCCCGGGATGCTTGCGGTTCAGCATCACCGACGTCGAAAGACATTCCCTAAGCATTTTTTGCCCGGAAAGAAAGGTCTCGGAGAACAGTTCCATCGTGCCATTATCAATTTTGGCAGAGGCAAAATGCTCCCTCCACCTGGAGAGGACATTTGCCACGTCACCTATGATCTGCTTGCCCTCTTTTTCTGTGAGCCCAAAGTCTGTAACAGAAGACAAGAGGTTTTCTGCTGTGACAGATCTACCATGCTTGCCTATTCCAATGGACAGGTTGAACTGCTCACCAATACCGGTTCTCTTGATGCCCGGATTGATATCAAAGCCAGGGGACAGATTCCAGGCAGAGTGTGCACGGGAATAGAGAATGCAATGGTTTCGCAAGTGATCATCCGTATTGCGAATGCCTGCATTGAAAACCATTCTTTTGAACAACTCTTGTCTGCCGTGCGTATCACCAAGCTTCTGCAGAATTCTGGCGATTGCTGGATAGGAACCAAGAGCATTTTCTGATTCGTCCAGACCCAAAGCAGATAAGGCGCTTAATGCTGGTAGCCGCCTGCCTTGGCTGTCGCGATCGAAACGTTTGGTCAGAAAAATTCTCCGACCATCAGGGAATGCAGAAAGTTTTGCCTCTGGCACACGAATCCCAAGCTCGTTTGCCATGGCATGCGTCGCAAACTCCACCCCACAGACATCATACCTGTCGTCTTTTGTCGGGAACTTTGCCAGCCATAGCTCTCCATTGTCGCGGATGACACTTTTTGGCCTTGCGCCACCGAGGCTGGTGCCTTGCGCAAGCAGTGCGATCGCCCACTCTTCCTGCTGGTTCAGCTTCCGGTTTTCCTGTAGGGCTTCTGCCACCTCGATCAAGGCGTCCAGGTGTTCCAGAACGGGGATCACGACAGGTGCGGATGGTGTTGGGCAGCGATCTGCCCTATCCGAAAAGTCCAGAAACCCAAATCGCTCAGGAATAGGGGAGAGCAACAGGTCGACGTTGCTCACTTTCTCCGCTGGGATCTTCATCCTGCTGGCGAACACCAGTCTGCCCCAGTAATCCGGGAGAGAATCCCGTATAGGCCCGGGAAGTCCCTGGTTGTTGGTTTCGGTAATCACGGTTGAACCAAGCTCGATGAGGCCTGGCTGTATGGAAATCGGCAGGGCATCCGCTCTGGAAACATAGCTGTTCGCATAGCGGAAACTCCCCAGCCCACCAGATTCATCGTAGCGCAGAACCCCTGCAATGACCGGCTTCTCGGTATCCAGATGTGCAAAAACGAATATGTCCCGATACATAGTTCCCCGGCTAGAGTCGATCAGCAATATCGTGGATGCTCTCTGCCTTTCCCTTTCTTACCGCTTTTTTCTGTCGGGCCAATGCTGCACCAAGCCGGTCGTTGTCCCAAAGCAGAAGTCCATCCACTTCTTCTAGGGTGCCCATCAGGTAGAGGGCATGTAGCCAACTGCCAATGGACACGCTTGGTGAGCCGGATTCCATCCGCCGGTAGGTGTTGAGGCCAATCCCCAGAAGATCGGCCATTTTCTGCTGCGTCCACCGCCGCCTCTTGCGGGCGTTTTCCAGGCGCCCTGCCAGACGGATCAGCGACTGCTCTGCTGAGGAGGGGATATCCACGGAATCACCAAAATATGGCAAAATATCAGTCAAAATAAACCATATTTGGTTGATTATATCAAGAGCAGCGCAGGGGAAAAGGAGAGTCACCAACAAAAAAAGCGGGCACGAAGCCCGCCAAGTGCCGTTACTCGTTAAAGCCCCAATCCCAATTCCAAGCCAATATGCAAGCCCAGATCCTTGATCTGTTGCTCGGGTGGTTGGTATCCCATGGACATGGCCTGCTGCAGCACCTTGCGCTCGTTTTGCTCGGCCACGAGGCGCTGAGGCGAGCCAACCGGCAGGCTCATGCTGCTCTGGTGTTTGTGCAGATCCGCAAGCAGCTTCTCCAGCCGCTTGCGGCGCCCTTCATAACGGGTACGATCCAGTTCCTGGTGTACCCACTGATCCAGGGATTGCTCGTTTTTCACCGCTCAACTCCAGCCACAGCCTTTTCCTGGGTCTTCGCACGGGTGTTTTCGAGAACATCAACACCCAGCTTTTCCTTCACGAACTGCGCCGTGCGATCCTGGTCACCGCGGGCAATCATCGCCTCATTGGGCTTGAAGCCACCACCCCTGCCCTCGATGCGCTGGAACTCGGCATCCTGCTCCGGCCCCTTATGACCCAAAGCCGCGGAGAGGAACTTCTCTCCGGTCGTGCCGTTCTCACCGGGCAGAACGTTCACATAGAGCTTGCTGCCATCTTCCCGGGTGACCGATGCGGCCAGCATCGGAATCCCTGACTGGGAAGTGCGCTCACGGAACTCCAGCTTGTGACGCTCGTCGAGTCCCTGTTCCTGGTTATTGATGCGCAAGCTGCCATGGGCCTTGCCTTCCTGGTCCACATAGAAACCGACGGTGCGCCAGGTGCCCTGCTCATCCTTCTGGTGGCTTTCCAGACGGGGCAACTGCTGCGTGGGGGCAATACCCTTCTCCTGCATGCGCTCGGCAAGACCCTGCACGACCTCGGCGAAGTAGGTCTCGCGGGTCGCGCTCGCGATCTTGCTCATGACCTCCTTGTTCTCGCCCATACCCGCCTGGCGCATAGGCTCCTGCGCCTTGGCAACGCGCTCCTGCGCCTGCTCAAAGTGCCCCTTGGCAGCAGTGATCTCCTGCTTTTGCGCGTCCTTCATCGTGGCAATGTGATTGACGAAGGTATTGCCGTCACGCTCCACGGTCTCCGCAAAGCCGCCGATGGTCACCTGCTGACCGGCATTCTTCTCGATGGCATTGTCGAGCTTGGCGATCAGGCGCTGGGCAAACTCACTGTCCAGATCCGCAGACAAGATGGTCTTGTCGGCACCGTTTTCCAGCGTCACCCGCAATTTCTTGAAGGTGGAGCCATTAGCCTGCGTCTCGGCCAGGTCGATACCCGTGAGCTTGCCGGACAACTCGGTCTCATAGCGGACCCCATTGGCCTTCAAAGCATCGCGAACGACCTTTTCGGACTCCTTGGAGTACCCCTGTTTCCACACTGCATCGCCCAATTCCGCCTTGGCCTGCGCCAGGGCCTCGTTGGTCTTTTCATCTCCAACGGGGATGAACCCGTTGACCAGGTTGTTACGCTGCATCATTCGTACTGGCATGACTGTTCTCCTGCATCTGAATTACGCCGGGCCCATCCCCTTGCAATTGGGTATAGACCCGGATAGCGGGTATACCATTACCGCTCTATGCCCAAGTCCTGCTCTTTGCTTTTGCTCGGTGCGGAACGGGCAGGGGAGAGCACGTTCCCTTTTTCCTTGGCAGCCCGATCCAGAGCCTCTTGATAAATCTTCCGCGCCTGTTCGTCGCCAGGCTCCAGCTTGATGCCCATTTTCACTGCCATCTCTGCAGTCTGCTTCAAGAATGCCTTGTTACCGACAACATGGACGGGTTCCCCAAAGCGCTCGACCGCGGCACTCAAAGCCGTTCCCACGGCATTTTCGCGCTTTTTTTGCGATTCTCGACCAATACCGAACAGGGCACGGTTAGTGACCGTAATCTGGTAACCATAGTCGAGGACCAAGGGCCTCTTGTTGTGAGATAGCAATATATTAGGAGTTTCCAGGTGCACAAAAGTCTTTTGCTTCTCTTCAGCTTTCTGACCTTTTTCGGCTGCACCTTCAGGCCAGTTTTGCAGGATGTCTGCATTGGTTTTTTCTGACTCTTGTTCTTGAGACTTTGCCGTTTTTTCAGAGAGATCAGATGACGCAGATGTTTCCGGCCCAGCAGGCTGGATCTCGGTCTGCTTTTCTTCTTCGGCTTTTTCTGGCTTTGCCAGGCTCTCGCTAGATTCCGTGGACACAGATGGTTCCTGTTCGCCAGGAACAGGCCTTTTGACCTGACCCTCTGCGGGTGCCACAACTTCTTCCGAAGATTTCACCTCTGCTTCAATCTCCTGGACACCACGCGCCGGTCCGAAAATGACTCCCTCATCTTCAAGAGATAGTCCTGCCCATCGCCCTACCTGCTCCAGGCGCGCCTGGATCTGGTTGGCAACGAAGCCCAGACTGTTTTTGTTCTTCTGGATGAGATTCAGGAATTCCTTGTGGAGAGGGTCTTCCTGGGAAATGAACTCGCCATTGTCCCACTCGTCATGCAGGACCGTAATGCCCGACTTCTGTTCATCGTCACTGGCGACGATGGACAGGGGGCCATGGGAAAAGAGGGGTTCTGGTTGTGTTGCCATGGTTTGGTGCTCCTGTGTTGCAAAGGAAAGAAAACTTTGTTCATGGGTTGAGTGCGGTATGCCGCTTGGAGGGGGATGGAATCGCTCTGCATCGGCAACCAATTCGCCCACTCTCGGGCGCTTGACATCCCGATGGCTGCGGTCAAGAATCGAACCATCCGCTTCTGGCCCAGCGTCAAATGGCGTTTCTTCCAGGAGAGATCTCGCAATTTGTGCGTCGCGTAGCGGAAGTGGGTTTTCTGTCCCAGGGTCGAAGGGATCTCTCGCGAGAGGCAGGCTGGGCCCGGCCTGCTCCAGAAGTTTTCTATAAACCCCGTTGACGTCCGCCTCGGGATGTTCTACGATCTCAATATCTGCTCTTGGCCTAGCGCTAAAGGGGACCTTGGTATCCAAGGTTTGCGTGTGATATGGCGAGTCGCGCAACAAGAGCAGCTCTCTCTTGTTAAAATATTCCCTTCTCATGATTGACGCAGTTTTTACTGCCCAATAATCAATGCTCATATCAGGCATTGGCGTCAACCGAATTATTACATTTTTCGGAATTTCTCCATCAAAATCGGTAACGAGGAACAGCGTTCCTTTTTTCCCGCGATATATAGCGTTATAACTGTTCGCTGATTGATGAACAAATTCAATGGCATTTTCATACCCGGCCTGCATGATTTCCTTAGAATGCCGCTCTTCAATATGCCGAAGGTCACTCTCCAGCAAGCGAATTGGTCCTGCCTGGCGTCGAATGATCCTCGACACCTCTTTGGGTAGATAACCAAAATCTACACCACCATCCGGGGACTCGATAAACATTGCCCGCTGCCTCAACCCAAAGTCTGACCCATGGGTATAGCGACAGGTTACTGGTATATCTGGACAGAGTTGACCGGCGGCAAAATGCCGCTAATAATTATCCCACTGCTTCTGGCCTAACACTAAAGTCTGCCCCGTGAAAGCAGGGATGAAAGGGTACGGCGAGCCACGCCACAGAAGCAGATCACCCAAAAGAAACAACCGGCCCGTCTGGATCCTTGACCGCCGCACGGTAATGCGCAACAGAGACCCCAAACATTTCGGCAATTTCTTCCTCCGGGATCTGCTCTGCGACCGCAATCTCCCCACCCGTCCATGCCAGATACTCCAGCGCTTTACGTACGACCGACAAATCCTCTGGATCGTCAGATCGCAGGTAAATCAGGGAAGGGGATTCCTCCCGAAGCAAACGATCGATGGCCAGCTGGTATTCCCCCAGTCCTTCCGGGTCATCCACCGCCGTCATATTGGCAGGGGATGATATTAACGGACAAAAAAGTATCATCCCAGAAAATATGTAACTTATTGATTTATTGCTCTCCGGATTTAACGGGAAAAACAATGTTCCATCCTGAGTCGATGTGTCTCTGAGAGAATAGCGCATTCCTAGAACAATAAAGTTTCATCCTGACGTCTGTCGGCAGGAATCCCTTGTGCTTGCGCTATACCCATGACACATGAGCAGCGCAACCAGATGCCCCATCCTGGGTATGTTTACTCACCACATCCACAAAATTCTGGACAACGTGGCCCTTCTCCAGATGCGAACAGAGTATGGTCATCTGCAGATCGATCTTGGCTTGGTCACTCAACCACTCCTTCGGCATAGCCTCAAACAATCCCGAAATGAGCCCAGATTCCTGGCTGAATTGGCGCGCGCGATCATTCACGGACGGATCAGAGGAATCAGCACAATCATGGGTCGTGCCGCCGGACCTGTGGTCCCGTGGATCAGTTTTGCAGCCTGCGACGCACCTTCAATCGCTGCTCTCTCATCGCTCTCCTGCCCTAGCAGACTGTCGGAGTTTCGTTTGCGAGAGCTAAACGCAATCAAATACTCTTGACATTGTAGCAAGCTTCAAGGTTTATGATGGACGGATAGTGGGTTGCATATAGTTTCTCGGAATCCTTCTTTAAGACGTGATACACTGTACACAGCGGGCATCACCCGAGGAGATATATTCATGGATGACAAAACCCGTGGACACCTTGAGATTGGCATAGACGGGATGACCTGCGCCTCTTGTAGCGCGCGGGTGGAACGGGCGCTGGGCAAACTGCCCGGCGTAACCTCGGCCAATGTGAACCTGGCGACTGAGCGCGCCGAGGTACTTTTCGACCCACAGCAACTCGATGCCGCACGTATCGCCGAGACGATCCGCGAGACCGGCTACGTACCGGTGACCGATGAGATAGATCTTGTGGTAGAGGGCATGACCTGCGCTTCCTGTGTGGGCCGCGTAGAACGTGCACTCAGGCAGCAATCCGGAGTACTGGAGGCTGTGGTTAACCTGGCTACTGAGCGTGCGCATGTGCGCTACATCCCGGCGATGATCAGTACGGACGAATTGGCCAGCACCGTAAGCGAGGCGGGTTACGCCGCGCATCCTGTTCAGGAAGACGGGGAGCAGGATGTCAACGAGGCAGACCAGCGCCGTGTGAGTTTGCGCGCCATGGGTCGTGATGTCATCGTAGCTGCGGTGCTGGCCCTGGCGATTTTGGTGCTGTCCATGGGTGCCACATTCGTCCCAGCCTTTGATCATGCGCTGATGGTCGCGAGTCCCTTTGCGCATTTCTGGGAGTGGGTGCAGTTTGTGCTTGCCAGTATCGTTTTGTTCGGACCCGGTCGGCGGTTTTTCCGGCCAGGCCTGATCGCGTACCGCCACCTGTCGCCAGACATGAACTCCCTGGTGGCCACCGGCACCGGCGCGGCCTGGGCTTACAGTGTGTTGGTGTTGGTGGCGCCCGCATGGTTTCCACTCGATGCACGACATGTGTATTTCGACTCAGCCGCGGTCGTTATCGCAGCCGTACTCGCTGGCAAGTACTTGGAGGGGTTGGCCAAGGGCCGCACCTCATCGGCCATTCGCAAGTTGGCCGGCTTGCAGGCAAAAACCGCGCATAGGCTCGATGCGAATGGTATCGAGCAAGAGGTGCCGGTATCGCGGCTGCGCACTGGCGAGCGCATCGTGGTGCGTCCCGGTGAACGCATTCCAGTGGACGGACGCGTAGTCGAGGGGCGCGCACATGTAGACGAGGCTATGCTGACCGGCGAACCCCTGCCTTCGGCCAAGACCATGGATGACACCGTAGTGGGTGGCACCATCTGCCAGGATGGGCGATTGGTCGTAGAGGCCACCTCCGTCGGGCGCGACACCGTACTGGCACATATCATCCATCTGGTAGAGAGCGCACAGACCGGCAAACTTCCGATTCAGGGGCTGACCGACCGTGCGGTACGGGTGTTTACCCCAGTCGTGCTGGTCATCGCGTTGACAACCTTCGGCGTCTGGATAGCCTTGACGGGCAATGTCAGCATCGCACTGGTCGCGGCAGTCGCCGTGCTGGTGGTGGCGTGCCCCTGTGCCATGGGATTGGCAACGCCAGCGGCGATCATGGTGGGCACCGGACGTGCGGCGGAACTCGGCGTGCTGTTTCGCAAAGGCGAGGCACTGGAGACGCTATCACATGTCGACACCCTACTATTCGACAAGACTGGCACGTTGACCGAAGGCCGTCCCGCCCTCGTTGATCAGGGTGGCCCCGATCCCGCGACAGCACTGGGTCTGGCTGCAGCGTTGGAATCGGCTTCCGAACATCCGCTCGGGCGGGCTATTGTCACTGCGGCCGGCGAGGGCGGCATTCACTTGCCTACAGTCAACAATTTCCGCTCTATTGCCGGCTATGGGATCGAAGGTGAAGTGGAAGGCCGTATGGTGCGTGTCGGCGCCCGACGATTTATGGAGCGCGAAAATGTACTGCTGGGGGATAACGCCGAGACTGCGGCACAAATAGAGAACGACGGGCGCACGGTGGTATTCGTCGCGGTCGACGCAACGCTGATCGGGTGGCTCGCCATTGCCGATCGCATCAAACCGGAAGCGTATATGGTGGTACAGGCATTACGCGCGCGTGGGCTGCAGGTAGCCATGGTCACTGGTGATACGCGAGCTACCGCTCAGTCTGTTGCCAGGCAATTACAGATCGAGCAGGTGCACGCCGAGGTGCTACCCCAGGATAAGGCGAAAGTCGTCACCCAGTTGCAGGAACAGGGCCGACAGGTCGCCTTCGTCGGCGATGGTATCAATGACGCTCCAGCGCTCGCACAGGCTAATGTCGGCATTGCACTCGCCTCAGGCACGGACATCGCCATCGAAGCAGCAGACGTGACCCTCACGCGCGGGCAGCTCGGCGAGGTGGTCACGGCACTGACGGCGGCACGGCGCACACTGAGCAATATCCGTGGCAATCTGTTCTGGGCATTTTTCTACAATATTCTGCTGATCCCGGTTGCGGCTGGCGTGGCCGTGCCTATCGGCATCCATCTGAATCCGATGGTGGCTGGTGTAGCCATGGGGCTGTCCTCCGTCTTCGTGCTCAGCAACAGCCTGCGCCTTAAACGGCTCAAGGCTTATGTGCCAACGGTAACGCCGGGCGCGGTACCGAATACCGCACTCGAACCCGCTCATTCCTGAGCAATCGTTCAAACGAGGAGAATCCATATGAGTCAGTTCGTTTTCAGCGTACCCGCCAAGGGCGATTTTGATACCACCGTGGCGCAGGTCACCGAAGCCCTCAAGGTTGAAGGCTTCGGCGTGCTCACCACGATCGACGTGGCCGCCACGCTCAAGGCCAAACTGGGCATTGAGGGACGGCCCTATGTCATTCTTGGCGCTTGCAACCCGCACTACGCCCATCAGGCGTTGGTGGCCGAGCCCGACATCGGCGCCCTGCTGCCTTGCAACGTAGTGGTGCGTGAGGACGACGATGGCAAGGTGAGCGTGGTGTTCATGGATCCTGCCGCTGTACTCGGCATGGTGGACAAGCCGCAAATTACCACGCTCGGCATCGAGGTGCGCGACAAACTCCAGCGTGTAGCTGATGCCGTGCGCGGTTGAATAATACTTATAGGAGCGTATCGAGTAATCCCTTTCACTTCATTTTCAACAGGAGAAAACCCATGAGCGATATCAATCTGAAGATCACCGGCATGACTTGCGGGCATTGCGTGCGGGCCGTGACGAAGGCGCTGGAAGGCGTGCCCGGCGTTGAAAAAGCGGACGTCACTCTCACGCCAGGAGAAGCTGTAGTGCATGGTCAGGCAAGCACCGCCGCATTGATCGCTGCGGTCAAGGAAGAAGGCTATGAGGCGGAGGTGCGGGGCTGAAGCCCCGCACACCGACCGTCATGTCTGATCCGGTACTGCTCTACACCAGTCCCGGCTGCCCCGACTGCGCCGCCGTGCGCCGTTACCTCAAGGAACACGATGTCGCATACGAGGAACGTGACGTGACTGCTCCCGGCGTGGCTGAGGAAGCCAAATCACGCTACGGAGTGCGGGTCGCGCCAATCACGGTGATCGCTGGCGAGGCGTTATGGGGAACATTTGCTCATCAGAAGCCACGGCTTGATGAATTGCTGGCCGGGACCTAAAACTTTACTGAACATGGGGATAAAAGCACATGAATGACTACAAACGGTCATAGGATGGACCGTAGAGCAAGCTGGATGCTTCTCCTCGTTTAATATTGCGCCTTCTGACTCGGGCAAGGTGGTTGGAGATGCTCCAGATCCAGATGTAAGTGCTATCTGTCGGCAACGATCACTTGGGCGTGGCTCAAGGGGATGGGCGCAGGAGGAGGGGAAATGTTTAATGGCGTGATGCTTTTGTGGTTTATCCTTACCGCGTTATCAGTACTGTTTGTTGCGGTTGATATTCGCGCCACACCAGAGTCCAAGGTTCTCAAGTGGGGCTTTGTATTGCTACGGGACCGCTCGGCGCGTTCCTGTACGTATTGGGTTGTCGAGAGCCACTACCTGGGTTGCACGAGGGGTATGTCTCGACACGTTGGAGGCAGGTGCTGGGCTCCACTATGCATTGCGTCGCCGGGGATGGGGTTGGCATTGTGATACTAGACACCTTACGAGGTCTTTTACGCTTCAGGTTTCCTGGGCGCAGAGGGCGGGTGGTTATTATTTGACTTCGCCGACCCCAAAAAACCAACAAGAAAAGAGGGGTAGGCGGCGGCATCGTGCGCCAAGTACCATTTCACGGTATGGCTATCATCCAGATTATTGGAACGCGAACACCCTGCAAGGGCGGTTATTACGAACAGCGCGACGAGGAGCTTATTCATGACGGCGTCCTTTCCAATTATCATGCGATCAGTCGCTCTCACTCTTGGCTCAAGCGCTATCATGTGCAGTGATGGTTAGTTTAACTACCTCGATGGGGCTAACTATCGAGATGGACTGCGATGACGCAAGCTGGCGCATGTCAGATGGCGGCATGGCGTGATGGAGGATAACCGACGCGACGAACACCGCCACCCCCAACGCACTTTGGATATTCACTGCGTGCGCACAGCGCCCCACGGGGAGGGTTCCAGTATTGTCTACACTGTGAACACTGTACATCCAGAATCCTGGCAACTTGGAGCATGGATGTGGGTCCCTTCCCGCCCGCTCCACAGATCCAGCATCGGAAGATGTTACTTGACCGTAAAAGACCAGCGACCATCGGTATGATGCCCATCAGTTGATCGAAAATTCGCTTTGCACACCTGGGTTATTGAAGGAGTTCAGCATATTTGGCCACAGTAGCAGGACCGTCCACCTCCCAGGTTGGATCTGGAATTTAACCTTCACCTCAGCACGATACCAAAGACAGTGTTAAAGTTAGGCCGCGCTGTTTATCGCTGACAGACACCAGATTCCTCGTCCCAGGTAAATTATCTTACAGTTAATACGGATACGGTTACATGCGGCAAATTGTCGCACCCCCATCGCTTTGCAATGCCTTGTTACGGCGAGCGAGGGGCGGCTGCATTGTCAGGACATCTGATACCCTTTTGTTTAAGGACCCTAACGGATCAGAACAGGAAACCCATCCCTGCCCCGAAGTAATGGGTAAATCCACCTAGGTTTCCGCTCAGGCGCACACCTTCTTCGAGGTCTATCTCACAGGAGGGGGTCAGCAGGTACTGCACACCGCCGTCCGCATCAAAACCGGACCACAGGCCCGGCCCCGTGCGGCTTTGTCCGTAGACCTCGCCATAGAACTGCAGATTCCACAAGGGCAACCAGGTAAAGGTGATGTCCGGATTAACGCTGGTGAAGCGACCACCTCCTGCGAGTGCGGGATTGGTCTGAGATGTGACGCCCAATTGCAAGGATATCCCGGTGTCGTCGCTTGGGGCATAGGTAACGATGCCGTTAAAGGCTACTCCTGTCCCCCGGCTGCCAAACGCCGGGCTCCCGGAGGGTAGGGTAAACAAGCTTTCCACGGCCCCCAGCCAGTGTTTGGTATAGCCCAATTCGTGCTTGATGCCGACCGTGGTGGCCGAGAACCCCTGGAGATGTGGGCTGCCTGGGACCTGCTGGAGATTGTCGTTGGGCGGCAGCAGGACGAATTCGTTGTGGCCCGGCAGGCCAAAGCGCAATTCCGCCTCGGGGAAATTATCGGCAGTGCCGCCTCCGGTTCCCGTAAGGTTGGCGTGTTGGTAACCAGCTTCCAGTACGGCTTGGCCGTATTGCACCACGCACGCGCTGTCAGACACCGTGGGCCGATCTAGCAGAGCGAGTAATGCGGATGGTCCGGTGCAGGGATTTTGGACGGCATCATCTGCACGTACGGCTTGGATGCTCATGATAAGCGTTGCCAGCAAGGCGGTAATAGGGAAAAAATTTATTTTATTCATGTTGGTTCCTTTTCAAAATGCCTGCCAGGGCACTCCCACGAATCAGCGGTTATGCTTAGAAACAGACAATTTTCGTATATGAATATAAAATATAACGTTTACTGCCCAATTTGTGGCACCTCCTTAATAAGCCCGCACCCTAATCAATGCATCCCGCGGGTAAAACCAATCGCCACCAGTATCAGCATGGCGACGATGTAGAGCCGCAGCCCCCAAAACGCGGTTTTCACCGCACCTTGAACGGGTGCACGGGATAATGGCGCCAACTCTCCGCCCCCTTCTGCCTGAAGAAAGCTTGCAAAGTCATCAGAGACATCCAATGTTTCCTTGGGGTCAGGATAATAGTCTTTATTTTGCATGTGCCATCTCCTAAAGTGCGTGAGGGAAAACCACCGTAAATCCATAGAGACCGTCGGCGACCATCAGTAAACCCACAATGCTGAATGCCGCCATATTCTGCCAAGGACGATTCACATGCTGACCCATGATTTCAGGGTCGTTCAGCAATAGCAGCAGGAACATCATTGCCGCTGGCATGAAGATGGAGGCGACCACTTGAACGGTGAGGTTCAAAAATCCCAAAGGAGCATGTGGGAGCAGGACGATCAAGGCCGCCAAAGCCGTACCTAGAAGCCCAGACAAATAGAACGGGAGTGCATGTTGAGGCCGTAAATTGATGCTTCGCGGCAGTTTAAGCGCCTCGCCCACGGCCCAGGAAGTGCTTGCGGTAATCGCGATGGCGGCAATCAGACCGGCCTCGACCAGTCCCAGCCCAAAGAGCGCGGTACCGACAGACCCGATTGGGCTATGTGCAAGAGCTGCCATGATACGGTGTATTCCGAAATTTCCCGCGCCGGACAACCCATACACCCAAGATCCTGTCAGGGCAACCAAGGCTATGGCGACCAGCCCCATCAGAATGGTGCCAATGGCGGTGTCGGCCTGGCCAATGGGGATATCCTTTTCTGTCAGGCCTTTGTCTACCACGCTCGATTGCTGGAAAAAGAGCATCCATGGCGCAATCGTCGTGCCCAGGTTTGCGAGAATCACATAAACAAAGCCGCTTACCGCGATACCCGCAGGGATGTGCCAGCTCCCCAAGGCCTTTACCACCTGTCCCCAGTGTGGATGGGAAGCAATGGCCAGCGGGACAAAAATCAAGTTTCCAACAGCAACCCAAAGCGCCACCCGTTCCCAGGTGTGATAACGCAAAAATAAAAGCACTCCTGCAACGATGAGAAATCCGCCCAATGCGCTCCAAACAGCGGGCACGCCAAACATCTTCATCCCTATGGTGATACCGATGAATTCTGTAACGAGGGTGAGGATGTTGGCGACGACCAGATCGAAGAGGGAAAAGGCGCCCCAAAAAGGGCCATAACGACCCCAGATCATTTCGGCATGCCCGCGGTGTGTCACTGCGCCAAGACGGACGGTCATCTCCTGCACCACATAGGCCACGGGGACCATGAGGATGAGAAACGGAATGAAAAATCCGATACCGTAGGCGGCGCCGGTTTGGGCATAGGTAATCACCCCACCAGCATCATTATCCGCGATCATAACGAGAATTCCTGGCCCGATGAGGGTGAGAAAAAGCCAGAACCGTTTCCAAAAGGAAGGGCGCTGAATCAATGCTTCCCGTTGCTGGTGGACCCGCCAGCGGTCAGCCACCCGGTGGCGCTGATCATCGGGAAGGGATGCCAACAGGTTAGTGATATTTTTGGTTTGTACCTCTGTCGCCATCGTATGCTCCTTTGCGGGCATGCGACTGGGACGCACTCACGGCGGCGCGCACAAAACAACGATAACGAATGGAAATATTCCATCACCCGAGGATCGGGTGATGGCAACAGCAACTATGCCAGGATGACCCGATCTACGAACTGCAACGGTGCTTTGTGAAAGCAACTAGGGTCACTGTCCAAGTCGCTGGCCCTCCTGTGTGAAGAATTCAGGGGCCTTTGTACCGGTAGAAAACGGAGATGTCAACCATGGGTTTTTGCTATTGGGGTTTAGGGAGCAACGGAACGTAAAACCGGGTTAACCCCTTGTCCAAAGCTGTTGTCTGATTTCTTTCGGTCACGGCTTGTCCGTGCAAGCCGAACCGCTGCACGGTTTAACGGGATGAAACGGGCGCACGTAGCGCTTGCAAGGATTGCCGCAGGACATTAAGCGCGGAGCTGAGAAACACGCTGGAGATAAGGGCACCGACGATGATGTCCGGCCAGCGCGAGGCAAGCAGGTAAATGCTGCTGGCGGCTAGTAAGACACCGACATTGGCGATCAAGTCATTTCGAGAGCACAGCCAACTGGAACTCATGTTTAGGTTGTGGCCACGGGATCGGTACAGAAGAAAAAAACACGCAAGATTAGCGATGAGTGCCAGCATGCCGACGATTCCCATCGTTTCTATACCCGGCATGACGGGGTGAAACGCCTTGTAGGCCACAGTCCCCAGCACACCAAGCCCAAAGGCGAGCATGAAGCCGCCCTTTACCAAGGCAGCAACTGTCTGCCAGCGCGCCGACCGTGCCGCCGCGAAGAGGCTGAACCCATACACCAAGGCATCGCCCAGCATGTCCAGCGCGTCCGCCAGCAGCGAAATTGAATGGGCGATTAGGCCCGCCGAGCCTTCCACGAAATACATGACAGCGTTGATGGCGAGCACGATCCACAGTACACGCCTGTGACTGTCGCGCATGGCGTCTATCTCGCAGCTTTTGTCTTCACAGCAATTAGCCATTTGTGGGATCCCTTGAGTTTGCTGTACCTAGCGGTAGCGTACGTTAAATATTCTGCTTCCTCGATGTTTCTGGTGGGAGCCGAAGCGGGCGAGGCGGTCTTGGGCTTCTTCGGGGGTGGGTCCTCGGGCTCCAGTCGGGTTCATGACCTTTTCCTCAATAGTTTTGATTCAGGCCATAGCCCCCCATACCGAAGAAATACCTGTTCAACGATCTGTACTGATTAGGTACAGGTGATGAGGATTTGAAGGGCCGAACATCGGCTTGCATTGGCGATATGATCAGCCGGTCGGCGATATCGCTTGAATACCAAGTACCGGAGTTTATGACAAGCCGATCCTCAAAGGTGTTGATGGCATATCCTGTCTCTTTCCTAATCCCATGAGGACATTGGTCTTCAGAGTATCTATAATTGTGGAAAAGAAATCTTCTCGAAGCCATATTCTTGGATCCTTGCATAAACCTTCCGGAAAATCTCAAACCCGATGATCCGGCGCCAGTGCGCACGGGTGGGCCGGATCGCCAGCCTCCACCTGCAAGGTGGGGTGGTCGATGCGAAAGCGCCTCTGCAATTCATTGCCGATCCGGTTCAGGAGCGCGTCTCCGGGGTAGCCGTTGGGCATGACCAGATGCACGGTCAGCGCCGTTTCGGTGGTGCTCATGGCCCAAATGTGCAGGTCATGTACCGCCGCCACATCCGGCAGGGCGGCGAGATAGGCGCGTACCGCCTGGGTTTCGATTCCTTCGGGCACGCCGTGCAGGGTCAGGTTGAGGGAGTCCCTCAGCAAGCCCCAGGTGGCGATCACGATCACCGCGCTGATGAGCAGGCTGACCGTGGGATCCAGCCAAAACCAGCCAGTAAACAGCATCCCGATCCCCGCCAGGACCACCCCGAGCGATACAGCGGCATCGCCCGCCATGTGCAGAAATGCCGCCCGGATATTCAGATCGCCCTTGCGCCCCGCCATGAACAGCAGGGCGGTCCCAGTATTGATCGCCACTCCGAAGGCTGCGACGCCAATGACTATGTCGCTTGCCACGGGCGTGGGATGCAGCAGGCGCTGAATCGCTTCCCAGGCGATCCCGCCAGTCACCACCAAAAGGAATACGGCATTGGCCAGAGCCACCAGAATAGACGAGCTGCGCAGCCCGTAGGTAAAGCGCGCCGAGGGCTGGCGGCGAGACAGTGCCGTGGCGCCCCAAGCCATGAGTAAGCCCAGGATGTCACTCATGTTATGTCCGGCATCCGCCAGCAAAGCCAGGGAATGTCCAATCATCCCAAACACGACCTCAGCCAGCACGAAGCTCAGGTTGAGCGCCACCCCGATGGCAAAAGCGCGGCCGTAGTTTGCCGGACCGTGGGCATGGCTATGCGCGTGGGTATGATGGTGACCAGCGGTATGGCCGGCATGGTCATGAGAATCGTGTGCCATACATCATCCTTCTCTGCAAAAATCCGAATGAATTGCCATTAAAAACCTTGTAGTCACTACATGGTCAAGGATTTATACTGCTCTTTTTGGGGGGATGATATGCGAATTGGCGAACTTAGGCAGGCCACGGGCGTGGATCCAGAGACCATCCGTTATTATGAACGGATAGGCCTCTTGCCCGCGCCAGTTCGGCGGGCGAACGGCTATCGAGCTTATGGCCCCGCGCATCTGGAACGGCTTGCCTTTATTCGCCACTGTCGGGCGCTGGACATGCCACTCGCGGACGTGCAGCGACTCTTGCATCTGCTGGATCATCCGCTGGACGATTGCCTGGACGTGGATCGGTTGATCAATACGCATCTGGCTCATGTACAGGGACGGCTCCAATCGCTACAAGCGCTGGCGAGGCAGCTTGAGCAACTGCGCGGATGCTGCCACGGGCGGCATACCACCGCCGAATGCGGTATCCTGCATGAGTTGGTGACCGCTGCCCAAGGGGAAGGGTGTGTGTGCCACGGCGGTTCGGCCCCGAACAGCCCGGAGGTCATAGAAATCTCCGTGCGCCGGTCAAAACCGGCAAAGTGTTGTGAATGAAAGAGTCATACGTTGAAGGCTTAGCCAGCCACGGCGGCCCCGAGTCATGCGTCAACAACCGCAAGGGTGTGGGCGAAGCGTTGACAGGGGGACGCGCAGGCCGGGTATTGAGCCGCGTAATACATGCCCCGCACCGCCTGGTGCGGGAGGTCCGGGGTGCCGAGGCTGTGGAGATAAGCCGAAGGCCACACCGGCGCTGCCGCATTGGCGAGGCAGCGCCGGACCCCGCGCGGTCACAGACCCCGCGCACGCGCGGAAACACTTTGCTCGGGAACCGGGAGATCCCGCGTCCTTCTGCATCGCGCTGGGAAGCGACGAATGCAGAGCGCATCGTGAAGCCCAAGGGCGTACGACGATGAGCCACAGGCGTGGGAAGTCGGACTGCTGCGTAGTACCGAAGAAGCTGCCGAACAAAGCTGCGGGTGCAACTCCCGAGGTGGCGGAGGTGGTGGAGGGAAGGCGGCGGGCCAAGGGAAATGCCATCGCGGCGCGCATGTCCCGCAGATCGATGCGGACATACGACATGGGAACCGCGCTCGATGGCATACGACAGACGGCAAGAGGCCGCCGTGGTGCGAAGTTCACCGGACTGCTGCACCACATCTACGCGGTCGAACGCCTTGAGGCGGCCTACCTTGCGCTCAAGCGCGACGCGGCTGCCGGGGTGGACGGCCAGACCTGGCAGTCGTACGGGCGGGACTTGCAGAGCAATCTGTTGGAGCTGTCCGACCGGCTGGCCCGAGGGGGCTACCGGCCCCAGCCTGTCAAGAGGGTGTACATCGACAAAGCCGACGGCAGCAAGCGCCCCCTGGGCGTGCCCGCGCTGGAGGACAAGATCGTCCAGCGCGCCACGGTCGAAGTCTTGAACGCCATCTACGAGCAGGACTTCCTCGGGTTCAGTTACGGCTTCCGGCCGGGGCGCAGCGCGCACAACGCGCTGGACGCCGTGAGCGTAGGGGTGGGGGCCAAGCGAGTGAACTGGATACTCGATGCGGACATAGCCAAGTTCTTCGACACGATCGAGCACGACTGGCTGGTCAAGTTCATCGAGCACCGCGTGGCTGACGCGCGCGTGGTGCGGCTGATCAAGAAATGGCTGCACGCGGGCGTGCTGGAAGAGGGTAGAATCACGCAGAGTGAGCTGGGGACGGTCCAGGGCGGGAGCATCAGCCCGCTGCTGGCCAACATCTACCTGCACTACGCGTTCGACCTGTGGGTGAATCAGTGGAGGGGGCGCCATGCCCGAGGCGACGTGATCGTCGTGCGCTACGCCGACGATTGGGTGGCCGGATTCCAGTTCCGGGGGGATGCCGAGCGCTTTGAGCGCGCGGTGGCCGAGCGGCTGGGCCAGTTCGGGCTGAAGCTGCACCCCGACAAGACGCGGCTGATCGAGTTCGGGCGCTTCGCCCGCGACAACCGAGGCCGCCGGGGACAGGGCAAGCCGCAAACCTTCGACTTCCTGGGCTTCACGCATTGCTGCGGGAAAACCCGGAAGGGAAAGTTCATGGTACTGCGGCTGACCAATGCCAAACGCCTGCGAGCCAAACTGCAGGCGGTCAAGCTGGAGCTCATGCGGCGCATGCACCGACCCATCAAAGAGCAGGGCCAGTACCTGCGCGCGGTGGTGGCCGGCCATGGCCGTTACTTCGGCGTGCCCGACAACGGGGAGCGGCTGAGCGTATTCCGCATCCAGGTCGGGCGGCTGTGGCATCGCACCTTGTGCCGCCGCAGCCAGACCCATCACCTGCCATGGCGTCGAATGCATCGCTTGATTGCGCATTGGTTGCCCACACCCTCCATCTGCCACCCCTACCCGAACCAGCGTCTGATCGTCACGACCCGAGGCAGGAGCCGTATGCGGTAATCCCGCACGTACGGATCTGTGGAGGGGGTGTTGGGTGACTGACATTCCTACTCCGACTAAGGCCTTCATTCATGCAGATGGTGCATATTGGGAGTGTGAGGGTGGTCGTGGGTTAAGGGTTGGTGACGATGCGGGTGCCAGTGGCGGACACCGGGCGCCATCGGGAACGGGTGCCCATGCCGTCACAAAACCTTGGTTTTCAAGCTGGCTTTTGGAGTTATCGCTATTGGGGTTTGGGGGAGCCCGGAACGTAAAGCCCGGTTAACCCCTTGTCCAAAGCTGTTGTCTGATTTCTTTCGGTCACGGCTTGTCCGAGCAAGCCGAACCGCTGCACGCCTTAACGGGATGAAACGGGCGCACGTAGCGCTTGCAAGGATTGCCGCAGGACATTAAGCGCGGAGCTGAGAAACACGCCGGAGATAAGGGCACCGACGATGATGTCCGGCCAGCGCGAGGCAAGCACAAGCAGGTAAATGCTGCTGGCGGCTAGTAAGACACCGACATTGGCGATCTCGCAGCTTTTGTCTTCACAGCAATTAGCCATTTGTGGTATCCCTTGAGTTTGCTGTACCTGGCGGTAGCGTAACCTCTGTACCGGCTGTTCGACGAATATATACCCGAATACCTCACCAAAATAACTCTAAAATCCGTTATGGTGATTTTGCCTTACGCCAACAAGCGGCAGCGCACTGCTGGCTGTATCCCGCGCAGCCTTTACCCGATGACGGTGGGCTTGCGGTTCTGCAGTAGCACCGCAAGCAGTCCGTGCCCGTCCAAGTGTGTTTCCACCCCCAAAGACCATGAGAAGCAAACCGCCAAGTGGTCAGCCGTTGGGTAACCATCTTCACAACGAAAAACCCATCCTATCAGGTGAATCTCATGATTTCAGCGAAAGGGAACTGCTGTTTTTAGAATTAAGCATGCATTCTTTCCTGAACTTTCGACGGCCAAAATGACGGGAGTTTTACCTTTCAGCGCCACGACCAATTTCCCGCCCGACCGTCCCTCGCCCACAAAGGCATCGTCCCGTTACACCAAGCCATCCCCGGCTGATAGATGCTAGCGTTCCTGCTCGTCACGAAGGTCTAATGGCGCTGGTGGCCACATCAATAAGTGTTTATTGCCTGTATTCGTTTGCCAATCTCGGCAACCTTTTGGGCGTCCTTAACGACTTCCTTCCAGTGACCATCCTTGATCTGTACAATCATGGTGTACGTTAAATATTCTGCTTTATCTGTCAGTATTTTTGTCTCATACCTCGGATTGGTTGGCGCATGATCTTCGCGTGCATAGGCAGATAATGGTGCGGTCATAAGAATCGTCATCATAAAACCCCGCAGGGCAGCATGGCGAAGTCTGATTGTCATGATCCGTATTTCTTTGTATGTCTCCTGGTGGGATGTTTCTAATGTCATGGCGAATCCTCCTGTATTGATTCAGATGAATTTAGTAGCGATCCAGTGGATGATATAACTCGATAATATCCCCGTGGTATTCCCCGATGGGCCGGATTACAGTTACTTCGTGTTTTCATTGTCTGACCAGCGTGATCCTAGTGATGACGTACCCCCCGGCGGTATCCTTTGCGAAGACGAAATTCACCATCTCTCCAGTCTTGAGGCTGTTGAGCATGGCCGTGTTCTGGAGCAGGAAATTCATTGACATACTGGGCCAACCAAGGGCCTTGACGGGGCCCATGGCGACATTGACCGAGTTCGCATCAGGACTGATGCTGTTGATTTTGCCCTGCCCCATGAAGGTTTGGGCCTTGGTCGCTTGGCCCGACACGGTGCGCATATTGTCCATACCCGGCATGTTGCCTGTGGCCGCATATGCCGGAAGCGTGGCCGCCGCCGAACACGCCAGGATGAGGGTGAGATAAAAACGTTTCATGTTCGTCTCCTTGCTGTTGTTGAACTGTTCGTTTGTCAAAGTTTAAACACTTGGTTATGGCAATAATTTCCGGTGTCCCTCCTTTCCGCCCACGGCGAAATTGCGCGTCCGTACCACTCGCCTATCCATCACTCATGCCTGGTTTTTGTGACATCTCCGTTATTTGAAGTAATATCGTCCAGCTCTTCCGTCCCGCCGCTCGGGTCCGCCTGGACACTGAGCGCAGCGTCCCAATCGGCATGAAGGGCTTGGTGTTCCGACTCGGTGAATCCCTTGTGGCCGTGGATCATGGCCGATATCAAACCGTGGCGGCCCGCGATCTCGTGCGCCATCACGAGCGCCACATGGACAATGACGAAGGCAAGCAGCAGAAAGAAACCCCATTCATGCATCACCATCAAAGGGGAGTTCATCGCTTCACTATCCGGCATAAGTGAGAGGCTGATTCCCAAGGCGATCTGCGCCACGGCAATCAGGAAAAAGGCGAGATAGGCGGGGCCAGCGAAAGCGTTATGTCCCCGATAGGGGGAAATCGGACGGCGGAAGCCGCTCAGATAGCAGGCGAGGGTTTCCCGCCAGATGCGGCGCTGGGCTGACGTCAGGGGCAGGAGGTCGCGCCAGCGCGCCGTCGGCGGGCCGACAAAGAGCCAGAGGATGCGCAGCGCCAGCCCGGCGGCGAAAGCATAGCCGCCGACATAATGGATGATGTCGATCTTCCCCATCAGGGTGTCAGACATGTCGTTACCCAAGGCCAGGAGGGTAGCGCCTGAGGTGAATTGCGCCATCATGGCAAGCGCCATCCACCAATGCAGTGCCCGCAGCAGCGGGTCCCAGACAGGGTGCAGGATATAACGGTTATCCGTTGTCGATTTCATACTTCCTCCAGGATCTGCGTATCATTGACCAGGCCACAAATATCCGTGGAACAGCCCTCACCATCGCGCAGGGCCGACTCCGCCGCTTTGCATCCAGATGGTCCCGGGACCCTGTGCGCGGCATATGCCCCAGTTCGCTCCTGCGGCCATATCCGTAGAAAGCGATCCCAGTCCGATGGGTTCCCATTGGATTGAGGGATCACGAGCGATCCATGCCCCCGGATCCAGGTCCAAAGACTCCCCTTTTGCCAGTGTGAGTTCCCAGATATCACCGTGACCGTGCAACCAAACCAACCCCTCCGCGTCGCCCGCCACGGAAAAGCGATCAACGCTTGGCGCGGTGTCCCCGGTAACCCAAGGTCCGTCGCTTCCGCCGGAGAAGCTCTCAATGTGGACCGCGCCGCTCGCCGCCAGAAAGTGCGGGGCGGGTGCCAACAAGGTATTTCCGTCATGCAGCTTCACCCCGAATATCTTGCCGACGCAATCCCGGCTGAGACTCAGTGACCCGGGTCCGGATGCCATCATCAGCCACGACGGACGGCCCCAGAAACTTCGTACGGTTTTTGGCGACGTGGCCGAAATGACGGTTTTCGGGTCTTTCCACAATAGGGTGTGATGCTCGAAGAGCACAAAACTCAAAGGGTCCAAGTCCAACGTCAATATCGGGGTTAATTCCCCTTCCAAACGGAAGCGGATCCCAGCATGCCCCCCACCTTCCACCTTCGCCGATGTCAATAATTTCGGTTCCATCATCGATCCTCCACGCCTACGCTTCGTTAGTGTTGCCACGAACTTCTCCTTCTGCACTTCGCGCGCCATCATCACCGCAGGCCCAATCGCCGCTTTTGCCACAGGGCGTAGAGGGCGGGGATCACCAGCAGCGCCAGTAACGCGGCGCTGAACATGCCGCCCACCATGGGCGCGGCAATGCGCTTCATCACATCGGCGCCGGCGCCATGGCTGAACATGATGGGTAAGAGGCCACCCACCACCAGGGTCAAGGTCATGGCCAGGGGCCGCAGGCGCAGCATGGTCCCCTCGATGACGGCGAGCCGAAGGTCGTGCCAGGTCTGCAAAGCGCCACGAGCTTGCCGCCGGATGAGGGCCTGATCCAGGTAGAGGAGCATCACTACCCCGAATTCTGCCGCCACTCCCGCCAGGGCGATGAAGCCCACGGCCACCGCCACCGAGAGTTTGTAGCCGAGCCAGTAGGTGAGCCAGAAGCCTCCCACCAGGGACAGGGGCAGGGTGAGCAGGATGATGGCTACCTCCACCCAGTTTTTAAAGTTGAAGTAGAGGAGCAGGGCGATCAGCAGAATGACGGCAGGAATGACCAGCTCCAGGCGCTTGGCGGCCTGCTCCATGACCTGATACTGGCCTACCCAGGAGACGGTATAACCTCCTGGGAGATTGACGGCTTTCGCAATGGCCGCTTTGGCGCGGGGTACATAGGCACCGATGTTGGTGCCAGGCTTCGGGTCGATATAGATCCAACTGTTCAGGCGACTGTTGTCGCTGGTAAGCATGGCAGGCCCGCCCTCGATCCGGAGATCGGCTACCTGGGCCAGAGGGATCTGGGCACCGTCGGGCGTGGCGATGCGGCTTTCCATCAGGGTGGACAGGGACTGGCGCAGTTCCCGGGGGTAACGGAGATCCACTGGGAAGCGTTCCAGCCCTTGTACCGCGGTGGTCAGGACCTCGCCGCCAATGGCCGTCTCCACGAGACGGTTCACATCCGCCACCGAAAGGCCGTAGCGGGCGGCCTTGGCGCGGTCGGTGTGGACAACGATGTAGCGGCCACCGGTGACGCGGGCCGCATAGGCGCTTTGGGTCCCAGGGACCTTGCGCAAAACCGTTTGGAGTTCCTGCCCCAGGCGGTTCAGGGTATCGAGATCCGTTCCGCCGATTTTAATGCCTAATGGCGTCTGGAGACCGGTGGTCAGCATATCCACCCGTCCCTTGAGCGGTTGCGTCCAGATATTCGACAGGCCGGGGACTTGCAAGGCTTTGTTCATCTTGCTTTGCAGCTTGTGCATGGTCATCCCGGCTGGCCACTGGTCGGGATTTTTCAAATTCACCACCGTATCAAACATGGACAGGGGCGATTGATCGGTCGCCGTTTGTGCCCTTCCGGCCTCGCCGAAGACCGTCTCCACCTCGGGGAAGGTCTTCAGGATGCGGTCCGTCTGCTGTAGGAGCGTGGCCGCCTGGCCGATGGAGACTGCCGGATCCTGGGTGACCGGCATGTAGAGCAGCGTCCCCTCGTTCAGGGGTGGCATAAATTCCGACCCCAGACGGTTCCAGGGGTAGTAGAGGGTGGCCGTGAGCAGCAGGGCGAGGACCAAAATGATCCAGGGAGCGCGCAGGACACCGTGGATGACCGGACGGTAGAGGAAAGCCAGGACCCGATTCAGGGGGTTTTTGTTTTCAGGGCGGATGCGACCGCGGATGAACCATGCCATGAGAATGGGCACCACGGTTATGGAAAGGATGGCGGCGGCGGCCACGGAAAAGGTCTTGGTAAAGGCGAGGGGCGCGAAGAGCTTGCCCTCCTCGCCGCCCAGGGCGAAGACCGGCAGGAAGGAAACGGCGATGATGATCAGCGAGAAGAACAGGGCCGGACCGACCTCCTCCGCCGCAGCCCTTGCCGCCGCCCAGGGATCGACACCGGGGGTTTGCTCCAAGTGCTTGTGCATATTTTCGATCATGACCACGGGGGCATCCATCATCACGCCGATGGCGATGGCGATGCCGCCCAGGGACATGATGTTGGCGGGGACACCCATGCCCCACATGATAAGGATGGCGGCCAGTATTCCCAGCGGCAGGGCGACGAGGGCCACCAGCGCCGAACGCGCGCGCAGCAGAAAGAGCAGGGAAATGAGCGCCACCGCCAGGGATTCTTCCAGCAGCTTGCCGGTCAGGGTATGAATGCTGCGCTGGATGAGCGGGGCCTGGCTATAGGTCGTGACAACTTGCACGCCCTTGGGCAGGGAGGGCTGGATGTCCTTCAGCTTGCGCTCGATCTGGTGGATGAGGGCATAGGCGTTGCCGCCCTGGTTCATCATCACGATACCGCCCACCACCTGGCCGTGGCCGTTGAGTTCGGCGATGCCATTGGGCAACTGCGGGCCCAATTGCACCCGGGCCACCTCCTGCAGCGTAATGGGCACGCCGTCGCGCACCTCCAGCGACGCATCCTCCAGGTCTTTCAGGGAACGAATGTAACCCGAGGTGCGGACGATATAACTGGCGTCTCCCATGTCCACCACCGAGCCGCTGGTCTCCCCGTTAGCCGCCCGAATAGCGGCCTCCACTTCCGGCAGAGTCAGGTTATAGGCGAGGAGTTTCTGGGGGTCCACCACCACCTGGTACTCCTGCACCATGCCCCCTACCGTGGCCACCTCCGCGACGCCGGAGATGCCCTGCAGCTCGTACTTGAGAAACCAGTTCTGCAAGGTGGTGAGCTGGGCCAGATTCAAGGTCCCGCCGGGATCGGTGAGGGCATACTCGAAGATCCAGTCCACCCCCGAACTGTTCGGCCCCAGGGCCGGGGTGATCCCCGGCGGCAGCTTGGACTGCACCTGGCTCAGGTATTGGAGTACCAGATTGCGGGCCTGATAGATGCTGGTGCCCCCTTTGAAGAGGACGTAGACATAGGAGTCCCCGAACATGGAGTAGCCGCGCACGGCTTGGGCACCGGGTACCTCCTGCAGGGTGGTCTCCAGGGGGTAGGTCACCTGATCCTGAACAATCTGCGGCGCCTGACCCGGATAGGAGGTCTTGACGATGACCTGGGTGGGCGAGATGTCGGGGAGTGCTTCCAGGGGAATATTGATCACTGCCAACGTACCGCCAACGATCAACACCAAAACGGCGATCATGACCAGCAAGCGGTTTTCCATACACCAACGCATGATCGCTCTAATCATGGGGTTGACCTCCCTGACCCATGTTCATCCCGGCCATGGCGCCCGGACCGGATGAGGCCGGTGGCGTTGGCGGGGCACCAGCATTCCCGGCGGGAGCGGCCAGTGCAGAGGATTTCCGGCCCTGAGTCATGTTCTGCGGCTGGGAAACCCCTACGCCCGGCGCGGCACTCGTGGTGGACGCCGTGTTGCCCCCTAACATACGGGCCTTGACGGACTGGAACTGGGATTCGGAATAGAGCAGGAACTGGGCACTTTCCACTACCCGGTCCCCCGTCTTGAGTCCCTTGTTGATGGCCACCCAGCCGTCGGCCTCCGGCCCCAGAGCAACCTGGACCGGCAGAAAATGTCCATTATCCTCACCCAGCATCACATAATCCCCCTGAGCGGTACGCAGTACGGCGCTGCTGGGGACCGCCAGGGTCTCCTCGGGGCTGGCCAGAATAGTGGCGTCGGCATAGGTGCCGGGGCGCAGGTTTCCCCCGGGATTAGGAAAGCTCAGCCGGGCCGTCACCGTCCGGCTTTTGGGGTCGAGGGTCGGATAGAGGAAGCTCAAACGTCCTTCCCAGGTCTTGCCGGGATAGGCGGGCAGATGCAAGCGCACGGGGTTGCCGATCCGTACCCAGGGCAACTGATAGGAGTAGAGCGCCACATTGACCCATACCCGGTCGAGATTGGCGATTGCATAGACATTCGTCTGCGGCGAGACGTAACCACCCTGGCGCACGTTGAGGGTTTCGACCACCCCGGACGCGGGCGCCATGAGCGGCACGTCCCGCTCCGCCGTGCCGCGCCGGGCGAGCGCCGCGATCTGGCCTTCCGGCATGCCCAGCAGCCGTAATTTCGCCCTGGCTGCCGCCAGCAGTGCCGGGTCTTCCGTCGCTCCACCCTGGCGGCGGGCAATGAGATATTCCTGTTGGGCGCTATACAGCTCGGGAGAATATATCTCGGCGAGCACCTGGCCGCGCTGCACGGGGTCACCCACGGCGCGGACGTTCAAGCGTGTCACCCAGCCGGAGAAACGCGGAGTGACGGAATAGACCCGGTTCTCGTCCACCGCCACGGTGCCCACGGTGTGGATGGCATGCCCCATCTGACGGCGCTGCACCGCCACGAGGCGTACCCCCAAGTTTTGCGTCAGGCGCGGATCGATGCTGAGACCGGACTCTTTTTTTGCGTTCGGGCTGGAGGCATAGACCGGGATATAGGCCATCCCCATACTGTCCTTCATCGGATGATTCGAATGGATCTTGGGGTTCATGGGTGCGGCCCAGTAGAGGATGTGCCGTCCCTTGGGGGTACTTTCCTGAGGATGGGTTGCGGCGACGTTGGCGCTCGGTGCCGCGGCAGGGGCCCGCAACCACCACACCACCCCAGCCCCGAGGGCTACGCCAAGGACGAGTAAGCCGACACCGATGATCCAGTTGCGTGACTTCATGGTTGCATCTCTCCTTGGGTGGTGAGGAAATCCAGCTCTGCGGCGCTGAGGGCCAGGTCGCGGCGGTATTGCAGGCGGGTCAGGGCGTAGTCCAGCACTTCCTTCTGGGTGCGCAACACCGCGTTCAGTCCGGCGCGCCCCGCCGAATAGGCGGCGAGCGTTGCGGAAAAGGCATTTCGTGCGTTGGGCAGCAGGCGTTGATCGGTGCGCTCCAACTCGGTCTTGAGGGCTGCGTAGCGGGCGAAGGTGGCGCGCGCCTGCTGGGTCAGGGCCAGATGCTGATCGTCGTAGCGATATTGCGCCTGCAGGGCCTTGGCCCTGGCGGCGGCAACGTCCTGGTCCTGGCGATCCCCCGGGAATATCGGCAGGCTCAGGTTAACCCCCGCTGACAGCCAGTTGGGGCTGCCGGGGTGGAAATCCTGGCCATAACCGACGCTGACCGTGACGTCCGGCCAATAGCCGGTTTTGGCTACCTGCACGCCCATTTGCGCGACACGGGTTTGCGCCCGGGCGGCCCGCAGGAGGGGCTGGCCGGAAAGCCGGGCTTCCACTTCGGCAAGAGTGGGTGGTGGCGGCAGATTCGGCCATTGCTTTTCTATGGACGGCGGTTCCGACAGATTCAGAATCTGGGCGATTTGCGCCAGATCGCTTGCCTGCTCTGCCTGCAATTTGGTGATGTCATTGGCCAAACTGTCGCGCGCCAGTTGGGCACGGAGTACCTCGGCCTGTGACCCTTGAGCGGACCGGTAGAGCGCCAGTGCCGCTTGCACACTCTCGGCCTCCAACTGTTCCTGATGCTGGACCGTTGCCACGGCATCTTCGGTATAAAGGGCTTGCAGCCAGGCGCGGCGCAGCAATAGTACCAACTCGGCAGACTGGCCGCGCAGCGTGTCGGTGGCTTCTCGTGCTTCTATCCCTGCCTGCTGTCCTTCCAGCCCCAGTTTGCCAAAGGAGGGAAAGGTCTGACTCAGGCCCACGCTCAGCATGCTCATCTGCTGCTGGTTCATGGAGAAGCTGTTGAGGGGCACGTTCACGGCGCCGAGGGCGAGATGCGGATCGGGCAACTGGGCAACGGCCACGGCTTTGTGCCGTAATTCCGCAATCTTTTGGGTCAGGGCGCCAAGCCCGGGATTTTGGCGCAGGGCAATTGCCTCCGCGCCCTGCAGGCTTAATGAGGCGGCACTGGCGTAAGGGCTGAACACCATCATCAGCATGATGGGAAGGGGGAGTGGCCCCGCGCCCCTGCGAATAGCCGCAACCCACTTTAGAAAATATTTATTTCCAGAACTTATTTGCACATCGCTCATATAACCTCCACATACGGCCCGAGTTAGGGCCGAAGACGCGAATTTCCTGTCCGGCGCGCTTATGCGCGCGGGGCTACGGATTCAGGTGGGAGGCTAAATGAGAAAACGAACTGCGGAGAGTGGGGGAAGACCAGTGTGGGCCGCAACGCGGAGAAAGTGTGGAACGGGCTTAGGAGAAGAGAGGGTAATCCAGGATGCAACGGAAACGGCGAAGGCTGGCATGGCGGGGGTGATGTTGTAGGCACTCTCCGCTACCGGCATCATCATATCGTGGTGGCAGCAAGCAGTCAGGCAGGCTCCTTGCTGCTGGGCCGGAGCACCAAGGGCCTGTTCGCAACGCGGTATTTGTGTGCCGTGTGCGGCTACCCCTGTCATCGACAGGGCGCACAGCGCCGGGGCAGCGTCTACGGGTGCCACCATCCAAGGCAGCAGTAGAAGCAGGGCCATAAAGGCTATCCGGCGAACGAACGGGCGAAAAACGCGCACAGTACCCCAATCTCAAGACGTTAGTTTGGTCATTAAAATTCAACGGCCATCAAATGTCAATGCTGCCGCGACTGAGTGCCGCGCTTCCCGCCCTTACTGACGTGCCCCTTATCTACGGTTTTTTCTACCGCCCCAACCGTCGGTGTTTGTAAGTCTTTCCCGACGGCGAGATTCCCCATCTCTGGCGGGTGGTCCACGAAATGGCCGGCCAGCACCTTGAAGTCCTGGACGTGAAAAACCTCTGTCCCCCACTACGCCCAAACCCTCACCCACTGGGTCCGGCGCTTGGAGGAACACAAGGAAGAGGCTGTTGCCATGATCGGCGAGAAACGCTATCGCATCTGGGCAATCTATGTGTGGCGCCGTTACCAACATGTCGACCGAAGTTACCGCGAGGCAGGGGTGAGCTGAGGAGATATCTAACGGTCAACCGGGGGAAGGCCATTGGCAGCAAAGGTACGGGTGGCCGAAGATCTTGCCGCAGACCATATCCTCAGTCGCCAGGACGCCGATGGCTGGCCCCATCCATTGGATAGCCTGAAAGAAGATGGAATAAGTGGACACTGCCTACTACACTGAAGCCTTAAGTGAGGTGGTCATCGGCGAGAGTTAGTTCTGCGTCCATGGTGTAGCGAGCACGATGAGGAACAGAAAATGTGGCCTTATATGATGGGTGGTTTTTCAATGGTTACGGCTGGGTCGGGTCGGCATTCATGATCCTGTTTTGGGGTTTGCTTTGCCTCTTGCTGATTTTTGGCATTGTTGCCGGGATCGTGTCGCTGGTGCGGGCCTTCCCAGGTCGCGGGAGTCGGAGTGGCGAGAAAACCACCGCGCTGGATGTACTCCACGAGCGCTATGCTCGTGGGGAAATTGGAAGGGATGAGTACCTGGAAAGGCGCCGCGACCTGGAACAATAGCGCTTCCCCATCCGCCGAAGCTGGTCCGGATGCGCTACCAACAGGTGGGGCAGCGGTGGAAAGCTTATCTCGTTGGTTAAGGGTCCAGTCTGGGGCATGGATGTGGATCTCCAGATGCCGAGGCCGTAGCCGTGTATAGGGCGTGACATTCTATTTTTGCTCCGCCGCTCATCGGACGTTTGTCCCATTAGCATACCTAACCTACGGAATTAGGCTCAACGCGCACTAAGGTTGGAAATCGGCAACCGGCGTTGTAAGCTCCTGCGGCGGTAAAATGAGAGGACTCTATGGACCATTCGGGACATCAGAAACAAGGGATGGATACCGCTCATCCCGGTGCGCACGGCGGTCACAACCATGCCGCCATGATCGCCGATTTCCGGCGGCGGTTTTGGGTGTCACTGGCACTGACGATCCCTATCCTTTTTTTGTCGCCGCTTATCCAGCATCTGCTGGAACTGGAGGCTACTCTTGCCTTTACGGGGTCGTCCTATGTGCTTTTCGCGTTGTCGAGTGGAGTGTATTTCTACGGCGGCTGGCCCTTCCTGAAGGGGCTGTTTGCCGAACTCGAAACCCGCAAGCCAGCCATGATGACGCTGATCGCCCTGGCCATCAGCGTGGCCTATTTTTACTCGAGTGCCGTCGTGTTCGGGGTTCAGGGCGAAGTGTTCTTCTGGGAACTCGCCACGCTGATCGATGTGATGCTGCTCGGCCACTGGATCGAGATGAAATCGGTCATGGGGGCATCCGGCGCACTGGAAAAACTGGTGCAAATGATGCCTTCCGAGGCCCATCTCGTGGCCCCGGACGGTATGAAAGACGTGCCGGTCGCCAATCTGCAGCGCGGTGACCGGGTGCTGGTGAAGCCCGGCGAAAAAATCCCTACAGATGGTCTGATCGTCGAGGGGCGAACCACCGTCAACCAGGCCATGCTCACCGGCGAAAGCCAGCCCGTGGAGAAGGGGGGCGGCGACGAAGTGATCGGCGGTTCGGTCAACGGAGAGTCGAGTATCACCGTCGAGGTCCACAAGACCGGCAGTGAAACCTATCTTTCACAGGTCATCGAGATGGTGCGCCGGGCACAGGAGTCCCGCTCCCGGACCCAGGACCTGGCCGACCGCGCGGCCCTGGTGCTGACACTTACCGCGTTGAGTGTCGGGGGGCTTACCCTTGCCACTTGGCTGATCCTTGGCCAGCACTTCGAGTTTGCCCTGGCCCGCATGGTGACCGTTATGGTGATTGCCTGTCCCCATGCCCTGGGCCTGGCGATTCCGCTGGTCGTCGCCGTGTCCACCGCCATGGCGGCGCAGCATGGGCTGCTTATCCGGGACCGGTCTGCTTTTGAGCGGGCGCGCCAACTGCAGGCGGTGGTGTTCGACAAGACCGGGACCTTGACGGAGGGGCGGTTCGGCGTCACGGATGTGGTCGTGCTGGGCGGATACGCCGAAGACGAGGTCGTGCGGCTCGCCGCGGCCCTCGAAAGTCAGTCGGAGCACCCCATCGCAGCCGGCATCGTGACAGATGCCCAAGAGCGGGGTATCAGCTTCGAGTCTCCCAAGGAATTCAGGGCCATCCCCGGGAAGGGCGCGCAAGCCATCGTGGAAGGACGCAACGTGAAAGTCGTAAGTCCCGGCTATCTCAAGGAGCACGGCCTCGATGTCAGCGATGGGCGGATCGGGGCCTTGGCATCCCAGGGCAAAACGGTGGTATACCTGCTCGTCGACGAGAAACCGGCAGGGGCGGTCGCGCTGGCCGATATCATTCGAGCGGAATCGCGGGAAGCGCTCGCGCGGCTAAAGGGAATGGGCGTGCAGGTGATGATGTTGACCGGCGACTCGGCAGCGGTGGCCCGCTGGGTGGCCCAGGAAATGGGGCTTGACGACTATTTCGCCGAAGTGCTCCCTGAGCAGAAGGCGGAGAAGATCAAGGAGGTAAAAGCGCGAGGATTGCGCGTGGCCATGGTTGGCGACGGTGTCAACGATGCGCCCGCCCTGGTGGAGGCCGACGTCGGGAT
This sequence comes from Acidithiobacillus acidisediminis, assembly GCF_023277115.1. Classification (NCBI taxonomy): domain Bacteria; kingdom Pseudomonadati; phylum Pseudomonadota; class Acidithiobacillia; order Acidithiobacillales; family Acidithiobacillaceae; genus Acidithiobacillus; species Acidithiobacillus acidisediminis. Next base: position 2,094,955 of record NZ_JALQCS010000001.1, on the reverse strand, counting down.
CGCCATCGGGGCGGGTACGGATGTCGCCATCGAGTCGGCGGACATCGTGCTGGTCCGTTCCGATCCTCGGGATGTGGCGGCCATCCTTGAACTTTCCCGGGCGACCTATCGCAAGATGATTCAGAACCTGTGGTGGGGTGCCGGCTACAATATCGTAGCGATCCCGCTTGCGGCGGGGGTGGCCTACAGCATCGGCATAGTGTTGTCCCCAGCCGTGGGGGCGGCCCTGATGTCCGTTTCCACCGTGATCGTCGCCGTCAACGCCAAGCTCCTTCAGAAGGTTCGGCTCACCGCCTAGCGCATGGGTCGGGAAGCAGTCAGCATGTCGCTGATCAGAACTTCCCCGAACGCAGGATCGCTATCACCCACCACAGGCCGAGTGCGCTGGCCACCGAATAGCCTAGGAGGCCCAGGAGCGGAATCCCCAGATAGTGGGGACCGGTGTGGAAGGCCATGACCAGGGATGACCCGATGATAACGGCCGCAATGATCAGGCTCAGGCTGAGGCGGTTGCTGGCGCGATCAAGGTGTTGCGGGATCTCTTCCATAGGCGCGTTGGCAACCGTTACGGTCAGTTCACCCTTAGCCAACTGCTGTAACGCACGGGTGAGTGAAACAGGCAACCTTGTCAGGGCCCGGCGCAAAGTGAAGAGCGCCCGATAGGCGCCGGGAAAGGCTTCTGTCATGTCGGGGAGGAATTGCCGCGCAAGCAAGTGCGGCGTAAAGGCCTGTAAGGTGGCAAGCATGTTGAAACGAGCATCCAGGTCGCGCGCCACCGACTCCACAATGATAAAGGCCCTGAAAGCGAACAAGAACTGGCGCAGTATTCGGAGCTTGTAACGCTGACCCAATCGGCTGAACTGGTTCACGATTTCAGCGAAGGAAGGCGCCTGAGCCGCCGCCACGGCATAGTACTGCTCCAAGGCTTCGCCCATATCCCGTGTGAACGCGGTCCGATCCGCGCCGGGAGCAGCACCGCTGGCGGTCAGCAATGGCGCGGGTGACGCGGGCGGCATGGCGACTGGGATCAAGACTGTCCGGGTCGTTCCAGAGTTGGCGTAAACGCTGGACTACGACGGGATCGCGCAGGTCCTGCAAACGGATACGGTGATGGCCGGGATCGGGATAGGGGACGTAGGTGCCGCCGGAACGAGTGAACTCCGCGTAGAGATCCAGAGATCGCCCTACATCAGTGACGACAATGAAGGGCGGGCGCCACTCGGCGGCGGGCAAAGCGCGCAGGCACGGCCAGAATAAACTCCAGTGACTGCCCGTTGGTCAGCCGAATCACCTGCAAGGCCTCCAGACCGACTCAACAACCCACGATTCGGCGATGAGCACCAGTCGCCGCACCGCCCTTTTCGACTTTGACATCCTTTACCGGGTGCTGAATGCCGAAAGATATAGCTGCCAACCCTCATCAAATGCATCGGGGAGGGAACACAATGGCACCGAGCCTCAGCTAATTGAGGATGGAGAACTTTTCACAATCCGCCTTCTTCGGTAACCAAAGGCTGGGGCATGAAAGCCTCGCGATACTCATCACTACGTGGAAGCGGATGGGCCGGGAAACTCAAAGAGCTTTTTCCTCAGTTTTGCTGCCCAAACGCCATTCTGTTGTTGCTCATTACCTCCCGGATCAGGTCTCATCACCTTCCGCAGCCGCTCATATCGGGCAAGCTGGTCGCCTTCATTCTCTGTAATGTCCCAACGCCCTCCCCGACAATCCAGCCGGTGGAGAATCGACAGGATATGGTTTTCGATATCTCGAAGCCCGATACTACCCTTGAATCGCAGCAACAGCGTAGACAAGGCCATTTTGTTACTATGCTCCACATCCAGCAACACCACCGGGAACGCCTTTTCCTGGAAAAATACGGCAACCAGGCATAATCTTTGGCGCTTTCCAACCATGGAAAAGGCCTGCCCGGTTTCAAGCCGACACAGCGCCGTCAAAACACGGACATTTATTAGCCCATTCGCCATGGTCCGGATCACCTGCATCAATCGCCTTAGATCGTCCGTACCTTCACCTTTCTCGACCGCAAGCACCTGAAACTCCATGGGCAGGAGATCGTCGTGCAGAGACTCAGGGGAAACGCTCACTTTAGGCGGTGGCGTTTTTCCACTTCCCCGATATTTTCGGGTCTTTCCTCCATTTTCACTGGTACCCGCGGCACTCTTGCTTCTACGCCTGATAACGCGTATCCGATCTTTTTTATCCACCCGACGCACTTCGATTTCCCGGTCGAAAATGCTGGTTCTGGTCAATATCGGCAGGGCTGGCTGATGAACATCCGTCCTACTACCCGAACCTACCGTGTCTATGACAGGAACGTCACCGGATGACGACCCACCGCCTGGTCCACGCCTTTTGGGCTGGCTTTTTGGCATCCGCACCGTAATCGTTTTCCCCAGCGACGGATGAGAAAAATACAAAACATCACAGGGTACCCTCTTCCCCGTGAACTCGGAGATTTCTAAGATAAGCCACTGATTTCCTTTCCGCACTCCACGAAACTTAATTCCACAGTCATGCAGATCAGGAGGATCAAAGGTCATATACTTTTGTTTGAATGTCCGTTCGTAGACACTGTCCCAGGCGCGTTGCCCCTCAGTATCCACCGCCAGCCAAGAAAATTCCAAGATAAATGACCTCTTGAGTGATCTCACCGGCATTTGCTGGGTATAATCGAGTTGCAGACGAGGATGAAACCCAGGTTCGACCGGCCTGAAGAGCGTCATGACGCCTCCAGGCTGCATAATATGATTGGCAAGCGTTTTATTATGCAGGAACAGGCTACGGATGAGTTCCATGGTCGGGACCAAATACTCCATCTGATCCACTCGATAACGCAAGAGCCGCTGCACCCCCTGTGATTTGCCTTCAAACGAATATAATTCTGGCGGAATGTCCGACGAGTTGATTTCCTCTCCTGCCGCCAGATTGGGAATAATCACTTCCGAATATTCGCCGTAGGTTATCGGGAGCAACCAACCTTCGGAGAAGCGATAACCGAGTGCCAGCACCGGGAACAGCCCAATAGGTACGCTCCACATGGCAAATTTGCCTGACGACACGCCGCAGGTGACTATACGTACCCGCCACCCCTTTTTATCGTCTTGTTCGACTCCAACCAGCCAGTGTAGCGTCAAATCTTCAGGCACTTTGCGCAATACGTCTATTCTGATCAATTTATACCTCAGAGGATCCAGCCATTATTTCCAAGGCGGCCAAGGCGGTTTCTACGCTCGGTGAAGCTATCGAAGGCAGCCCTGCTAAGCGGCGTACCCGCCACGATCGCACAGGCAACGCCTGGCGATGCAATTCTGCAGTAGCCCAGACAATGCGACGCAACCGAAACGCATCGGTAGTTTCCATGACCTCGCCAAGCACGCCGATACTTTTAGGCAGTTTTACCTGTCGTTCTGACATCCGGAGTGGCCGCCCCAACTTGCGCTCCAAAGCAGCCTGAGTAACGCGTTGCGGCGGAACCTCCCGAGTGATTTCCCGCGCAGCCTTACGCAGTTGGATCGCCATGCTACGATCCAATGTCTCCCAGTCCACACGCTGATCAGACCATTTCTTGTGCAGTGCCGTTGGTGAGTGTTGCTCCAACCACTCCCTGTCATGGCGGTACAACCACGAGTGTTCTTTGGGTAGCAGGAGCGCCAGTTGCCGACGTGACAAATCAGCGTAATTCTGCTGCATGTCCAACCACCGTGTTCTTATGGCATCACAGTCTGGCACCAATGTTCGGGAATGTCGTGCGGCTAAGGGCTTCCAGGGCACGTTCAACCCGAGTCGGGAGGCGTGCAACCTCACCGTCCCCGGATCAATGGCAAGATATCCGGCTACCGCCCTGAGTCCCAGGCCCTCCGCCACTTTCTGCCGGATTTGATCATCCAGTAGGGGGCCAAAGTCCAAAATGCGCGGCGAACTCCTTGATCCCACCTCTCGACTGTACACAAATCCGCAGGCGCAGGAAAATCGACCAATCACCCGATCCTGATCATGGCGAACAGCAATCTCGTGGATCACATTCTGCCCATAGTGGTCTGCCAGACGATTGAAGCAGGGCCACGGTCCCTTGCCGAAGGGGGGTGCCGTCCGCCGTTGCGACGACCGTTTGTCCAAAAAAATCTGGAATAGAACATGCCGCAACGGATGAAATGCCTTTCTGTGTTTCCGTACCATGGCCGTAGGCCAATCGCCGCCGAGACCACCGGGGATAAGGTCGATTACTGGTTCAAACAGGCTTAAAATTGCTTCCCTGAGAAGGTTCTGAGCGACATTCTCCTTGCCTTTGTCGAAGCCGCGATCAATCACTGCGCTCCGATAATACGCACCCCAATCACGAAAGCGCACTGGCGGATGATCGAGCAACGCCGCGCTCCGCTTGGCGATCTCTTGCAACAGCGTCACTTGGCGCGGGCTACCCGCCCAAGAAGGGAGTACCGCCACAGGCGAACAGTTCTTTTGATCCGCGGCGATGAATTCGTGCTGGTTACTGGCGCCTTGAGAGACCGCACTGTCCGCCAGGGCCGCGCCATGTTCCGGACAAACCAGAACGCCGGGGAGTTGATGGCTGCGCCTCCAATATCCTTCTCCATAGCGGTTCAACATCTCGCCAAGGCAGATGGGACAATACCGTAAGTATGCCGGAGCCGAAATCGCGCTCGCCGCAATACCCAGACGCACATGCACGGCATCCGCCGGGCCGTCCGTTAATGACGCCAGTACGGATTGTCCCACTGACTTCGGCTCGAATGCCGTGTAATAACGGTAGAGGGTAAAATCCTTGGTCAGCCTTTCCGGACCGAGTCCGCGATCGGCCGGTATTCTTTGGCTCAACGCCGCCACGCGGCTTTGCAATCCCGCCGTCGCCCGCACCCCGGTTTCACCAAAGAGATCATACAGGGTGTGTTTCGGGCTTCTGGAACAAACGTGGCGATGATAACGCGCAAGCGCGCTGTATAACAGTTCGTCGGGATAAATTTCCGGGAAATAGGCCAACACGGGCGGCTTTTTCAGCTCGCGAGATCGGCCATCGGCGGTTTAACGGCGCCCGCCGCAAGCAATGCGTCGTAAGCGGATACGCCCTCTTTTTTGGCCGAGATGATCGTCCGGAGGTCCTGCGCATCCACGGGAAGGGGTGTTTTCGCGGTTTTAGTAGCGATTGTAGTCGACTTGTGCGGTTTCTTAGAGGGATTGGCGGGTGCGCGATCACGTAATTTAGCCGTAATAATGCCCACGAGATCTAGCGCAGACAGGCCCGGATGCTCTGCTTCGGCTTCCGCCACCAGGATTTCCGCGATGTCCCCAGCCAACCCGAGCTGCGCCAAGATAGGCAGAAGGATGCCGCGCACATCCAGATGCGTGCTTGCCGCCTTTTCGGTCGTGACCGAAGCCACCGGAGAGCGGATGGCGAGGACAGGTTGCCCTGGCATGCAACTCAGCGCGTCGCTGAACACCTGCAGAACCTGGTCCTGCATGGGGCGGATATCATCATATTGTGCGATCGCCTCGCGATCCCCACGTTTCAACGCATTGATCATGGGCGCGATAAGCCGCATGTGCTCACTAGCCACCTGCCGCAACAGACCAGCGTCGATACGTTCAGGGCGACGGTTCAGAACCCCGAGCTGAATGGCGCGCAGCTGCGCCATCATGAAGAGATTGATCAACACGTCCACAATTCCCTGACTCTCCTCGTATAATACCCGACGGACTTCGTCGGTAAGCAGGGATATCTCCCGCGTCCACTGGTAGGTCCACATTCGCTCGACAAAGTAATTCCAGGTCGGCTCGTTCTCCATGCGCTCCCAAACCAGACTCCCCAGACCGCTCGCTCGACGTGCCTGCCGGAAATCTCCCTGCAACAGGGGCAGCGCGCCCATCGTGCCGATGAGGATCACCGGGATACCAATGGTGTTCACCAGGGTCACGAGGAAGTTCAACAGCGCTTCTGCCCCAGTACCTGGCGCTTCCCGAATGTGCTGGATTTCATCGACAATCAGCACACCCAATGCGTGCAAGTTCGCGACATGCGCCATATGCACCATCATCTCATCGACAGATCGCCGGCTACTCCCAAATTGCGCGCTATAACGCGTGCCCAACAAGTCATCCATGCTCCGAAAGAAGCTGATGCAAAGCTGCTTGGGCGACCCTTTGTGCGGACTATCCAGCTTGAGCCAAACCACTTGGTCGATACTGCGGGGCTCGGCATGGTGAATTTTTTGCGGATATAACTCCAATATTCTGGCCATGCCGTAGCTTTTGCCGATGCCGGAACATCCAATCAGCGCAAAACTGCTCGCGGTTGACCGGACAGAACGTCCGCCGGCCATGAGATCCTTTTCAAATACCCGGGTAGCGCCTTCCCGGACGCGGCGGGTATAGTCAGCCGTGGTGGGGTTGCGGCACAGATAACCTTGACGGATCAGAAGGCCAAATTTTGCTTCCAGGCTGAGGTGGGTTTCCAGCGGCTCAAAATAGCCTTTAAGCCGCGAGATGCAATGGGCGCGCAGATGCGCGGGATAACCGCGCTCCGCCGCGTTGAAGGTGGGTGGAGCCGCCATGGCCAGCAAGGCGTCATGCGTTGACATGGGAGGCGGCAATTTCGCGATAAAGGGGTTATCCCGATATTCGGGCAACGTGAGGTCCTCATCCGCCGTGGTCGTCATCACCCTGATCCTCCCGTTGCCCGCGCATAATATCCGCTATCCCGGGGAGACGATAATCGTCGGCCTCTTTTGTTTTGGGAAAAGGCAGCACTGCCGCAGTTCCCGGCGCTTCCTCACTGGGAGGAAGCATCCTGAAAGCCTCCCGCTTTCTGTTTTCCTGACTCTCCTTGCTACGATTTTCGCGGATGTTTCCTGTCCGCTGACGCGCGCTGCCAGAGGGTGGAGGTGCTTCCGATCGCATGGCTTCCGCCTCATTCACGATCCCCTTAATTTTTTCATTCAAGTTGATGCGGCTACGAAGGACTTGCGGCTCATGATTCCTTTGGCTTCGCCTCTCTTCGCCATTTACCTGAAGAATTTCCCATAGCATTCGACCCCGATGATGACGGCTTTTCTCTGTGAGCGTGCAGGGGATAAATTTCCCGCGCTTGACGTCTTCGTGCAGATAAATCTCGTCCATGTGGCGAGGATCATAGGAAATTCGAACTTTCCAGCGTCCCTTTTGGCGTGCGCGTTCGAACCAGTGCTCTTCCATCGCTTTTTCACAGGTGTAAAAGCAGGTCGCATAGCGGATTCCTGTAGCGGTGACGGTCGCATCGTCGCTCGGCATCAAGCTCAACTGGACTTTTTCCGGCGCGAATGCGCGTAAGCTGCCACTACGACGGGCAACACCCCACTCCCACAACTCGCAAGGAATTTCCGGTACCCGGTCGGCGATCATATCCGGTGACTTTTCATATTCACTGAGCGGGTGCTGATTGTTGTAATACAGGATGCAGTAGAGAATGATGCGGGTGAACTGGTCTATATCGAGAGTCGCGTCGAGGCGGTAGTCCCTGGCGCCGCGCTCTTGGTAATCCGGAGCAACAAAGCCCGGCGTAAAGGCCTTGAAACGCGCGGGAAGCAAACGAAACCGCTGTTCCACGATGCCTTTCCAGTCCGCACGGTACGGTGCGGCATTCTCGACGTGCACCTGATAATTCTTGATGAGCGTCTCTATGGTCTTGCCCGCAATTTCTCCCTTATCGCCCAGCAATACGTCGGGCATGGCCTGACACGGCCAATCCGCTTCCTGAATATCAACACCGAACTGACGGCAATAGGCCACTTTTGACGTTACGGCGTTCGTCAGCGCCATCATCGCGCTGACCCAGGACGGACCTTCCAGGCCCACGTATACGCCCGCAATCATTCTGCTGAAGACGTCTATCACGATATAGAGTACGGGTCGCCCCACGATCATGGTGCGGTCGTATCTGGAAACCAGGTATACGTCCGCGATGGTGGCATCAATCTGATAACGCGATGCCGGGCCAACGGTTTCGGCCGTGGAGGATCCCAGGATTGCCCGCATATCCTTGTCATATACTCTGGGGGTGCGGCGTATACGATCCAGACGGAAGACGTCGTTATCCTTCTCATACCAGTAGCGGAATTGCCGCAAGCTGGGAATATCTTTTTGCGGAACCAGTTCCTGCTGGCCGGTGTGTTCGTTGATGACGCGTTCGCAAAAATTATCGGCGATCAGCTCGTCGTAGGCACCTCGAAAATCCAACTGACTATTGGTGATGAACTTCTTTGTGGCAACAGCGCGAAATAGCTGCCGCATCTCTGACGTCACGTTGACGCCCAGATCGTCTCGATCAGGAATGCGCCCGCGTTTTTTTTCAGAAACGGATTTGTCTTTGCCCAGCCCACCACACCGCGCATAATCGGGCAGCAGAGCGTTGGGTGTCATGCCGCGCTGCCAATACCGGCGCAGAAAACGGTAAATCGTTTGCTTGGTTACTCCAGATTCTTCCATGCCCCTTTTAACCGCTTCACTACGGGCAATGGCATCGAAAATGGCCGGTTGATCAAAAATCAGCGGACGAATCGTCTCCCAAGCGGAGTCGCGTTTGTCCCGGTAGATCTCTGATATGTTTTCATCCGCCAGTGCGAGTAGCCATGGGTCATTCTCAACCACACGCCACTCGCCGGCATCGCGCATCTTCTCTATTTCTTCCGCTTGGTAGAATTCTGGCAGGGCATTGGCATCGCGAATGTCGATGGCATATAGACCCCGCATTCCCGGATCAATCCAGAGCACACGCTCAACTCGGTGTTCCTCCGGAAACTCCAGCAAAAGATTCACAGACAAATCCTTCATCCGCTGGCCCTCCTGGATTCCTCCGTGGGCACCTGAAATTGACGCAATGGCCAGGTGTCCGTAATAGCCGTATCCATGGGACAGGAAATCGCCTTCCGTGCCAAGAGGTGACGGACAAGCAGGAGACTGTCGCCCACATGCATAGCAAGTTTCTGGTCCATGGCCAGGCAGAATTGCCTCAAGGTGGTTGCGGGATGGGACGGGAGTGCCCGCAACAGCAGGCGTGCCTTTTCTTGATAGTAACCTTCGTAAGGCGCGGTCAATTGGTCAAGTGTAATATAGGGATGCAGCCATGCAATGTTGGTGACCATTGCTTCGGGGATATCTCGCTCAGTGATGATTCCCCAGTCCACGCCCTGCTGTACCCAATAGCGCCGTTCGATTTCCAACTTATCGATGACGCGAGGTTTTTCGAGTTCGCTGGCGGGCTTGACGGCACGGGCCAACTGCCTCAGCTTCCCTTCATAAGCGATATCGACCAAAAAATCCGTAGTCATGACTATTTCCGTAGCGGCGTCTCGCGGATGCTTTATATCGAGATCCGCGGCAATACGGCGGGTGTATTCACGGTCGAGGGGATACTGCTCGCGGATGTCCGTAACGGTATCCGCCCAGTCAAACTGGTAAAAAGCATCCCGCTCGATGTCGGAGAGGAGGTGGTGTACGCGGCCGGTCTTGATTCCGGCAATTCGATGTGAGCGGCCATGGGAGGCCACATCCTGTATGGTCAGCCACGGCTTGTAACTTGTACCGCGGCCTCGCCCTCGCCCTTCTTTCTGGAAGCGCGCGATTTTGTCTTCATGTCAATCAGCGTCGAAATTTGAACAGGTGTCAGCGTCCAATTTTGAACAGTTTCAGAGGGGGAGAGAGCGGCGCTGTTTGTAGCGGTAGGAGTCGTTCCCTGTCTCGATGATGTCGCAGTGGTGGGTGAGGCGATCGAGCATGGCGGTGGTCATCTTGGCGTCGCCGAAGACCTGGACCCATTCCCCGAAGGAGAGGTTCGTGGTGACGATCAGCGCGGTGTGCTCGTAGAGCTTGCTGATCAGGTGAAAGAGCAAGGCGCCACCGGACTCGGAGAAGGGTAAGTAGCCCAGCTCATCGAGGACGACGAGGTTCATGTTCAGCAGGGTTTTGACCAGGCGGCCACTCTGGCCACGGGTCTTTTCCTGCTCCAATTGATTGACCAGATCGACGACGTTGAACCAGCGCACACGATGGCCCTGGTAGATGGCAGCGTGTCCGAGAGCCAGTGCGAGATGGGTTTTCCCGGTCCCAGTACCACCGACGAAGATGATGTTGTGGGCGGCGCCCAGATTGTGGCCCTCGGCAAGTCGTTGTAGCGCCTTCTGGTCCACGGGACTCTCGGTAAAGTCGAAGTCTTCCAGGCCGCGCTGGGCGGGGAAACGTGCGGTACGCATCTGGTAGAGGAGGCTACGATTGCTGCGTTCCTGGCTTTCCGCGGCGAGGAGTTGCCCCAACCACGTCTCGGGATCCTGAGGTAGGCGCTGGTCCATCCAATCCTCCACCGCCAGGGCCATGCCATAGAGATGCAGAGCACGCAGGGATTGCAGCAGCTCAGTGGACATAGGCATTCCCCCGCAGCAAGTCGTAGCGGGCACAGTCCGCACGGGGCTCATCCTGCAAACGCAGAGCCTCCGGCGTACACACCGGGGCCGGGGGCAGCGGATTCGCCAAACGATGCATAAGGTTCAGTACCACCGCGGCATTCACGGCACCCTGCTCCAGGGCCATGGCGCAGGCGGTTTCCAGATTGTCGATGCCGTATTCCCGTGCCATCAGGAGTACGGTGACGAACTCCCGATCCCCCAAGGGCTTGCTTTGCAGCCGTTGACGCACTGAGGTGATGGCGCGAGGCAGCTCCTGGAAGGGGCGCCCGTTGCGCAGGGCACCGGGCTTGCGCTCCAGGACATCCAGGTAGTGGATGACATCCGTGAAGACCTGGCCGCGCCCCATATGCCGCCGATGGCTGGCCACCGCCTGGCCTTCGTGCAGGACCAGGATACGGTCCACATAGCGGCGTACCTGCAGGTACTGGCCCGCGTATTGGGCCGGCACGCTGTACTGGTTCCGATCCACCGTCACCAGGCAGGTCTTGGACACCCGCGCCCGCACCTCGACGTATCCATCGAAGGTTGCCCGAAAGGCGCGCAGGGAGGACTGCTCCTCCTGGAAGACTTCCCAGATGCTGCGGTCCTTCTGCTCGGGGTGAGCCTCGCTCTGCGCGCGTTCCACGCACTGTTGCCAGAGCCAGGCATTGAGCTGGTCGATGTCATCGAAGCGCGGCGTGGGGGTGAAGAACCACTTGCGCAGCGTATCCACCTGGTTCTCGACCTGCCCCTTCTCCCAGCCGGCCGCCACCGTGCAGGCGGTGGGGTCGATGAGATAGTGGTTCATCATCGCCAGGAACCGGGGATTGAACTCCCGATCTTGTCCCTCAACGAGCTTGCGGTAGACCATGTCGACAATGGTCTTGGGGTTGTCGTAAATCCCCCGCTCGGGCACCCCGCCAAAGGCGGCAAAGGCCTCCTGGTGGGCGGCAAAGACCATTTCCTGGGTCTCCCTGGGATAGGCCCGAACGAAAGACATCCGGCTATGGGTGAGCCGAAATTGCGCCACCTTCACGGTGTGCGTCACGCCGCCCAAAACGACCGTCTCGGTGCTCCAGTCGAACTGATAGGCCTCGCCAGGGCGAAAGACTAGAGGGATATAGGCCTTCTGCACGCCCGGATGCTCAACGACCTTCCAGTGCTTCACCCAGCGCTGGACGCTATCGTAGGCCCCGGTATAGCCCTCCTTGCGCAGATCCTCAAAGAGTCGGCGCGCCGTCCGACGCTGCTTGCGGGGCAGATGCGATTCGGTCTCCACCCACTTCTGCAGAATGGCCTCATGAGGCCCGAGTTGGGGCTTCGCCGAGGACCGGCGGGTGTACTTGGGGACATCTCCATCGTGGTGCAGGTACTTGTAGACCGTGTTCCGCGACAAGCGAAACTGCCGGGCTATCTCGCTGATGGACTTCTTCTTAACGTGGTACAGCAGGCGAATCTTGGCAATCGTTTCCATGCAAAGCACTCCAGGTACCTCCCGGGCCAAATCCCGAGAGGGTAGCAGGTGTTCAGTTTTCGACGCTGATTCCTACCTGCACCTGTTCACTTTTGCACGCTGATTAACAGTCTTCATCAAACGCGTAACGCCGACGAGCCATAGTAGGTATCCCCAACCTGGTGATCTGTGGATCAGCATACACCTTCACTCCAAAGCTGAAAACATAGGATGATACTTTTTTGTCAGGGATGATACTTTTTTGTTCAGGATGAAACTATTTTGTCCGGGATGATACTTTTTTGTCCGTTAACAGATGACCCGATCCACAGATTGCAAACGGATTGCTTTTTGTTGCCACGCAGCTTGTCCCAAAACGCCATGATTCATTCCATCCTATCTTGCAAGTTTGCTTTCTGGGTATAGCGAAAAATCATGGCACTCAGATTCCCAGATTCAGTTCCTGGTTGGCAGACCGCTGGTAGCCTTGCGCTTTCTGCGGGCTCTTTTCCTCGATTCTGAGCATGGTCTTTATCCAGTCTCCGGCGGGACCATCAATGCTATTCGCCGGGACACGAGAGGGATCCACGTTCAGTTTTTCCCAAGCGGACATTCCTTTTCTGCTCATGACATCGATGTTCAGGGCACCATTCCCCCCATTGGAGATCCGCACGCCGACACTCTTGCCATCCAGTTCCATGCGGGCACCCAGGTAGGGGATACTCGTATCGGTCGTATACACCTGCTGAAGTTCAGCGACCGCAGACTTTTCGCCGGCTTGCAACTTGGCCACTACGGTATCGTCCTTACCTTCTGCCAAAGAAACGACATATTTGGCACCGTCTCGACCGTGGACATCTACAGAAACCAGTTCCTTTTGCAGATCTTCCGATTTCTTTGGCAACTCCGGCGGAATCTTGGCCATCTCCATGGCCTTGGCGATATCACCAGAAGGCTCTAGCGCCTGTATGGCCTTGCAATAATTCTGGAATCGAGAATCTTTCAAGGATGAAGTAAATTCGGTTTCCGGATCCTTCAGTGACCGGTGCACCACAGCTCCCCGCTTGCGGCTTATCACGTGGGTGTAGCCTTCTGCCACCTTGTACTCAATCCATTTTTGGCCGTCCAATATTTCTGTACTGTTCGCGGAAACCTGAACGCTCATGCCATACAAGGCATCGAAAGCCCGACGCAAGTCCTTGCGTGGCTCCTCCTCAGCCCTGGCTTTTGCCAGATCGGATCGTTCCTTATGCAAAGCCTCCACGCGCTCGGGCCCGGCCCATGCTTCCAGTTGCTCCACACGCGCTTTCTGGGTTTTGCCCAAAGCAACGCCGGTCAGGCGGGTAAACGCCTCTTCGGTGGCAGGATTCTGGCTGTTATGCCCAATCCAGGGCAGCATCGTCTTGAGGTCCTTGTTTTCCACGGCCGTAAGCAATTTACCTACCATGGGGCTGTCTGGCCCGGCCTCAATGCCGTGCTTCCAGTAGGTGGCCAGAATCATTTCTTGTTGACTTTTGAAATCGTTGGCTTTCACCAAGTCAGCGCCGTACGCTTTCAGCCGCTCACGGAAGCGCTCACGGAAGTTTTCCCCAAACTCGCTGAGTTGTTCGCCGACGTGCGCAGCCTGCCGACGCGCCGCCTGCACTTCTGGAAAGTCCCCAATGTATTTCCCAGGGAAAGCATCGGAGAGTTTCATTTCTGGCTCGGCTGCACCGCGATTCGGTCCTTCAGCTATGATGCCAAAAACCTTTTCCGCATCTTTGGAGAAATCCCGCATCCATTCCGAGTAGCCGCGGAAATCCGCAGGAGCCAGCTTTTCTGCCCGCTCATCCATCCTTTCCATGAGCTTTTCTGCCCGCTCTGGCATCTGGTCGTAAAATGCCCAGTACTCTGCAAGCGCTTTTTGCTCTGGCGACAGGTGTTCCGGTGCATTCCGGTCAAAGCCATAGGCTTGCTCCAGGTCGATCAGGCGGAACGAGCCATTGAGGCCATAGACCGTGGCCTCTGTGCCCCTATCCTGACCAGTCTCCGCCCGCAGGTGATAGCGAATGTCCCCGCCGCTGGTATCCAGCGCGTCGATGACCCGACCAGAGTAGGGTTCGCCGTGCAACGGGTCTTTGTCGTGCGGTTCGAAGCGCACCAGATCGCCGACTCGTGGGCTGCGAATTCGGTTGATGCCACCTTCCATCTGGGCGGCGATGAGGCGGATGTTATCCCCTTCCAGGCCAGACGCTTGCGCGTATTCCTCGGGGTTGCCGCGCAATGCCGCTACCCATTGTGCAGCCTGCTCCGGATTTCGCATGACATGGTTGCGCAAGAATGCTTCTGCATTGGCAATCGGGTCGCCGCCCAGCCCGGTAGGAAGACCACCGGGGAATCCTTCCGATCCACCGCTGAACGGCAGTCCGTCGGCCCCCAATTCTCCCTGCCGAACGCGATTGCGGGTCTCCAGGTGCGCCACCAGATCGGCATCCAGCGCAGGGGCCGTGTCCTGCACCAGTTCCGGGTAATGCTCCTTCTTGACCTCCAGAAGCGTCGTGGGCGTGAAGTGGTAATCGAGTTCCGCGCCAAGACGGGTGATCTCCTCGATATTGATGTAGCCCATCTCGGGGAAACCCATGCCCAGATCTGCCAGACCGAAGGCTTGGGTCTGCCCAAAATCCTTGTTCTCCGGATCTCCGCGGTCCTTCTCAATGATGAACCATTGCTGGTCCCCAGGCCCGAAATAGCGCAGGCTGACAGGGCGCTCAGCATCCGGTTTGCCGTCCGTCTCATAGGTGGATGGCATAGACTGCACGATGGCAGAAAGCTCCCGCATCTTGTCAGAGTAGAACTGCCGTTCTTCACTACGCCGCAACAAATGCTCCGTCGCCTCTACCTGGCGATTGCCTATAAACGGGGCCAGGTTCATGGGCACGCTGGTCAGCAGTGGATCACGAGAGGCCTGCAGTTCATTCACCCTTGCGACCTCACCCCAGTGACTCTCCGAATAGTCGATTTTTACCCGTGCGCCATCCTGCGCAGCCTGTTTCAGGCTTTCTTCCTGTTCCGGGGTCATCGGGCGGGGGCCATGTACCAGAAAATGCCCACCATCTTCCGCGACCATCTCGACAGAGGATTCATTGTGCACGGCAAAGACAATGCCGGAGACGGTATTTGTGGTCCTGGAAGCACCAAAAACACCTTCGTCACGATACAGGATGATTTCGTCCATCAGATGCTCATGGATCATCTCAGGCCCAGTCTGGAGGATGGATCTGCCAGTTTCCAAATCCTGTATCCGGACGCCGTTATCTTCCGCCTGGAAAACTACCTGCCCATGCTTTTCCTCGATGGACTTGAGCCAGGTCATGTCCTCTTCAGAGATCTCCCGCCCCGTGCTCAAATAGACACGACCATCTGCGGTATCCAGGACGAATCCGGCCGCATTAACGAAGTCCAGAACACCGGAGATTTCTTTGCTCGGGATGACCCTGCGAGTCAAACCATCGCCGAGATCGCGAATGCGTTCCTGATAATAATCGGCATTCGTCATGATTACGATGGGCAAAGCCATCCGGTCTGATCCGGGATATTCGATCGGCAACCTTTCCTGCTCGTCCATCCGCATCAAAGAGGAAATGATCTGCGCTTTTGGAGCGTTCGGGACGATGATGCTGCTTTGCCCGTTGATGTTCACGTCGAGCGCGGATTCTGCAGCAAGGTCAGACGAAACAACGCCTTTTACCTGGCTTACAAGGTGGCCCTGGACATGATCAGCCGAAAAAATCTCTCCCGGGTGGATTCGCAATCCATCGTCCGCTGCGCGGGCCACTTTCATCAGCCATACTTCCTGATCGATGACGTTCCCCACAACGTAACCAGTTGTGTATGGCAGATCATCAAAGTCACGCAAGACCACAAAATCGCCAATGGCAATTGCCGATTTTTCTGGCTCCGGAGAATCGAAACCAAAATCCATGTCTTCCAAAGTAATGTCAGCCATCTTTTTCGCTCCAGCAGAATGAATCAGGCGATTTCCAAAGCTGCCGCTTTCTTTTGCGGAGCTTTCGATACCTCTAGCGACTGCATTTTTGCCATCTCTGCACGCAAGGTATCCCCAAGGCTTTTACCGGCTTCCGGTTGCGCAGACCGCAGAACCGGAGCCAGAGCCTCTGGCACCAAGCCCCCAACCTTTTCACCATTCGCCCAACGGATCTCACCATCCTTGCCAGAACCGACCTGGATGTCGTATCCGCGCTTCAAGCCCTGATCCAGATACTGGTAAGCATCGACCACTTTGCCATTGTGCAAACTGATCTCTTTGCCTTTTATGGAACCCAGCAATGCCTGCAAATCCTGTCGAGGCTTTTCTGCCTCTGGCGCCTTGATTTCGGCCGCTTGCTGCAAAACTTGCATCTCGACAAACCGCTCATCGATAACGGCATTCAGACCATTTCTGTTGTCTAGCTCGACAGTGAGTTTCCTGCCATACCGCTCGGCATCTTTGTCCTCGATGTGCAGGACTTTCCCAGACCCAGAAAACTCTGGGTCGGGCTTGCCGTTGACGATAGGGGTGAAAAAAATCCGGTCACCAACCTGCGGGACAGGCTTTTCTGTAGACAAGACCGGAGCAGACATCTCGATTTCGGGAGCGGGAACCACCTGCATCCGTCCGTTCCCATTCAGTCCTACCTCCACCATCCGGCCACGCATGGCGTCCATCTGTTCCATGAGTTCCGGTGAGTAGGCTTGGCCGGGACCGCCCACATAAACGTGTGTACCATCATCCCGCATCAGCTCTACCTGATTCTCGGCATAGACTTCCACCAGTTTTCCGCTTACGGGACGGCCCTGGTTCGATTTGCTGTCCAAAATCACCAGGTCATCCATGAGGGCGAACGGACGTGCAGGGCGTTCATGCACGGTCGCAAACGCGCGTCCGGGAGTCTCCGGGTCTTCCAGCGTTGTGGTCTTGCCGTCTTCGCTGACAGTAAGGGCGACCGTCCGGCCTTCGCGCATGGACTCACGAGCAAAGAGAACCAGGGGGTCTTCCATCTCACCGAGACGGAAACCCGTTTCCACCCATACGGGGCCATAGTTTTCCGTTTCGATACGGTAGGCACTTTGCGCAAAATCCAGCAACCGCCCTTTCACTTCGGATACCGGAATGCTGCGCGTAACCTCCATGCGCGTGCCGTCTGCGCTCAGGTCTTGCTCAACCTGCTCTTTCAAGTCCTTCCGATGCGTCAGAATGAGGCGAACGGTGTCTTTATCGGCTTCCTTTGTGCGCGCCTGTTCTGGCGCGGCAAGATCGATCTCAGGCGTGCGCTCCAGCAGGTAATCCGAAATACCCTGCGCGTCCTTGATGACCTGCATGAGGATCTGCTTGCGGTCCTTGTCGGGCAGGGCCTTGAGCCAACCGGCCAGATATGCCGCGCTTGTTTCCGTTTCGCGGCCTTCCTCTTTGCCCTGAGCGGCAGGGTCAAAACCAATACCCAAGGCTGCCGCCGTCATGGCCGCCGACATCTCCGCCCGCAGTTCTTCCAGGGCATACTTTTCAGAACCAAAAGGATTGCTGATCTCACGACTCAAGCGGCTTTCGTGGCCGGTAGCATGGGAAAGCTCGTGCAGGAAAACCGTATCGTGGCCCTTGGCCGTATGGAAGTCCTCTGCCATGGGAATTTGCACAAAATCCGCACCAGGGCGATAGAAAGCCTTGCTGCCGCCCCTGCGGACCTCAACACCCATGGCTTCTGCCAGGCCCTCGATACGCGGGTCCGGCTTGCCTTCCAGTTCATGATCCCGATCTGGACGCTCGATGGGAGGGATGCCATCGATCTGCGAGGCGTGGAAAACCGTGTAATACTTGACGCCAAAGCGCTTCTCAGTATCCGGGACTTCGGAAAGACCGGCGGCCCGCTTCTCCTCTTTTTCGGCTTCGGTCAGCTTACGCTCAAACTCGGACCACTTCTCGATGGAAATCCCATGCTCCCCCTTGCGGACCTGCCAACCCTGCGCTTCGGCCTGCTTGTAGGTGGCCCAACGGTTATCAGACGGGTCCGGGGAAAAGAGCAGGAGATTCTGGTAATTCACCCCGCGATAAGGCTTCCCGGTAACTGCATTTACTGGCGGCAGCACTTCTCCGGGTTCCCAAGGGCGCTGCCATTGCGCATTTCCGGACTCGATCTGTTCGATCAGCCGATCCGCAAGCTCCATCCGCAGATCCCGCCGCTTTTCCTTCGTCTGACTTTCCATGTGGCACCCCCAAAACGCTGTCTGGTTGGGTATAGACGGGGGCCGATGGTATAGCGGCGGCGAAAACGACCTCGCCTTAATGCAGTTCCAGGGAAAGCTGCGGCTTGCGTACTTCCCGCATCCGCAGGCGACCAAACTGCTCGAAGGACTCTTGTACCTCGACCATCTCCAGCAGCGTTTCCTTCCAGAACAGCTGGCGTACGGGGCGGCCGCCTTGCACCGTGGCGTTAGGCACGTCCTTTACAACGGCAAACGGCCAGCCTTTCTTGGTGGGTGTCCATGCCAAAGTTTCTTTGGCTGTGCGCGTCTGGAATCCAAGATCAGCCAGCAAGCGGTTTACGGCTGCGGGGTCTTCCTTGCCGTCCCGACGCAGGATACCGAATCGCCTGGCGATATCTGTTGGCCGCAGTTCGGCATAGCGATGTGGAGATTCGAGGGCGAGAGCCTGCGGGCCAAGCAATGGGCGAAGTTGGATCCCCATGGCTTCCATCTGCCCCACGGCACCCAAAAACGCCTGATTCTCGTCTACACCGGGACTAGCCTTGTTCAGGGCCAGGATCAGTTGGAAATCCGCCAGGACAACATCGTTCGGCAGCCCGCCAAAGAACCGCTCGCTGATGGACAGCGCCCGCGGTTTGGCGGACTCGTTATTCACCATCCGCCAATATTCCTTCTCACAGGCGATAAAGTATTGCCGAGCCTCTTTTCCTTTGGCTGTGCGTTCGACCATGGCAAGCTCCTTGGCCATGTCGAGGGAAAGATGATATTCGATGATGTGTTGAGCTCTGGCTTTTGAGCTTTCCGAATTTGGAACGCTCAAATCATGCTTAAAAACAAAGTCATGACCTTCTACAAAGCCGAATTTCTGGATTCTATCTTTGATCCAGGCTGCAAAGACCTTCCCAACGCCAAGAAAAGCGTGCAGGTCTCTGGCGTTGACTGTAGCTTCCCCTTGGGCATTGCGCTGGATTGGAATAAGTTCCAACATGATTTCCTCCTGGTAGTTGGTGCTCAGACACAAGCCAGCAACGGCAACGATTGCTGGCGCTTGTTGTTTCTCTGGTGATATTCAGAAAGGCGGGGATTCAACCATACGGACTCTGTCCGCTTGGCATCCTCATCGGGCACATCGCCACTGAAATTGCGCACGGTATTGCAGTGCCAGGCGAAGTCCCGACGCTCCCATCCACGGGATTCCAGGACATCGGCATACAGGGGGTTGGCGTAGCCCGACAAAGCCATATACCCAGGGCTTTGCAGCAGTTTCTCCAACAACGCCTGATGGTCTTCTGCGTCGTACTCGTGGGTGTATCCACCGCTCTTTCTGGTCTCCGGAAGATAGGGCGGATCACAATAGAAAACCGCATATTCGCTGTCGTACCGGTCGATGATGCCCAACGCATCTTCATTTTCGATGACCACATGACGCAGCCGGTCACGGATCGTCAAAAGGTCATCATCCACCTTGTTTTTCATGGACCTTGCACGGTTGTCCAGATACTTTGCCACTGCAAATCCTGCAGGCGTCCGGTCTTCCGGCCGCTGCACTTCGGCCATGAAAGTGGCCCTGGCGAGGAAGAAGGTACGGGCAGCCCGCTCGATGTCATCTGCCGCGGCATACTTCGGATCGGACCATTGCTGATACACTGCCCGCGCATAGGGCACGTTCTGCAGGAATTCGCGCAGTTCATTCCCGCGTCTTTGCAAGACCCGGAAGAAATGGACAACGTCCTCATTGCGGTCATTGATGACCTCGATGCCAATGGGCTTGCGGGCAAATAGCAGGCTGGCACCGCCGCAAAAGGGCTCAACATAGGTGTGCCGGCGATCCGGATGCGGAAGCATCGGGAGAATCTTGTCCGCGACTCTCCCTTTCCCGCCCAGGTAAGGGATTGGGCCCTTCACGACGCCAACCCCAACTGCAGATCGATTTGCACAGATGGCACAAAAGCCGCGGACTTTTTCGCCGGACGTCGCTGGCGGCGTTTTTCCGCCACATCATCTTTCTGCCCGAGCGTTGCATCTTCTCTCATCGGGGCCACCGGCTTACGCGCAGGCACCCGGCCATGGAGCAAATCTCCCGTATCGATCTGCAATCCCAGGTCCATGGTCTCCGCTGGGGATGCAAGCAAGAAAGGACGGATCTTTTCGACGGTCTTCTCATGCCGTTTCGGGTCAAGAAAGGAAGCCATGGCGAACAGCAGGGTTCTGGAGATGCTGCATCCTGATCCGGCACGGGTCATGAGCCGCTTGGCGATGTCCGCGATAGGGGAACCGCTGACATCTTGCAGTTGATCAACGATCTGTTGTGCACGACGCGCAAGCGTTGGCGGGGGAATATCTGCCACGTCGATATAGGCGATGGTACGCTCCACCCAGGTCGACAGGGAAACCGGCTCCGCCGTAGCCGCGGAGTAAAGATCATCGTCGTCCCCTTCCGGCTCAGGATCTTCATCGTAGAGGTGACCATTATTGCCCCATTCCGCGGCATACAATGGGTCAAGGTTGTCTTCAGACAGGTTGACAAAGACATCCTGGCACTCTGCTTCCGGCGATGCATGAATGGGCTTGGAGCAGGTTTCGTCGGGGTTCCCGTACATCTGCCGTGTCAGGTAGTCGGTACTCTCGTATCCAACCTGGGTCAGACGCTTCGAGAAAGACAGAAAATCGCGATGTTTCAAAAGGTAGGCGTGCGCAATGTTGCGGAAGAAAGCGAATAGCGTTTTCTTTCCCTCGCAATCGTAGCTGCGGGCGCAAAAGTCAAGCAGCGTGGTTGCACTGTCGGAAAGCATGTCGATGTCCGACAGTCCCGCCTTGCGGGCAATGTAGGAAACCACACCAAAGGCTTCTTCGTAGGCCCACTTGAATAGCCGGTTGAACTCAGCCTCTTCGCGCGGGGTTCGGTCCTGGCGGTACAAGGTGCAAAAGCGCACACCGTTATCGAAAATCTCACTCATTTCTGCACCCCGCGAGCCTTGCCTTTGGCTTTCCCCTTGGTGGTAGAAGGTGCTCCCTGAACAAGCGTGTCTGTTCTCCTGAATGTTTTTGGTGGCAGATATTCTTCCCTGTGCTCTGGCACGTATCTGGAAATAACAGCGGGTTCAATTACCGGGATGTCCATTTACTCAGTCTCCTGTGATGGCCAATGTTGCAGTTCTTTTTCCTTCATCAAGCGATGGGATTTACTCCACAAAGCAAAAGATTTTTGTCCATGCTCAGAAAGCAATTTTTCAAAAATTCTTTCTGAATCTAGGTTTTCCAAAACACCATTAGGTAGCCCCGCATCAAGAAATATCGGTTGGCTGTTATTCTGCGCTGCACATTCGCGCATCAAGACAGCCTCCGGTAGCTTCCCCAGTTGAACACCACGGCATGCCCGCCATTCTCACGAAGCCGGTCAAAGGCACGTTCACCGATGTACTGTTCCACCTCGCCAAGCGTCAGGTTGCTCATGACAATCATGGGCCTGAGCGCTTGGTATCTGGCGTTGACCAGATCGAACAGGGTGACTTTTTCCGCTTCGGTGTTGAGTTGGGAACCCATCTCGTCGATGATCGTGAGATCAGGAACGGCAAACTGCTGGATCACTTCCCGCTCGGTTTTTTCGGATCCCTTGCGGTAGGTTTCCCGCACCATACGGATGGCATCCATTGCCGTAGTGAACGTCGCAGTGAAGCCTTGCGCGATGATTGCATGGGCAATGCCAGCGGCCAGATGTGTTTTCCCTGTGCCTGGAGAACCGCAGAAAATCAGGCTTCTCCCTGCGGAAAGCGCATCTGCAAAGTTTGCTGCATAGTCCTGGGAAATCCGCAACGCCCGATGTTGACCGTCCGTTTCGGCGATGTAGTTTTCCAGCTTACGGTTTGCAAACCTTGGCGGAATGCCGGCGTTTTGCATCACCCTGGCCCGCATCGCCTCACGCCTTGCGGAATCCTGGTCTCGCACCTGTTGACGCCCGAATTCCTCAAAGCACACCGGGCAATCCGTCCAGATTTGTTGGCCGGCAAATACCGATTTCCGCGACTCAAATGGCCCATGTGTCGGGCAAGATGCTGATCGAACCTCAGCCAAAACGGTTTCTGGATTGACTTTCACTGGCTGGCCCATGGTTAAAAGCTCCCATCTGGATTGATTCCCTTGGTGTAATCCCGCTGTGCGAATCCCGAATGCGCAGACACACGTATTCCATTTCCGCTCACCCCAGAATTTTCCTGGGTTGCAGATTTCCCGTTTGTTCTCGCCAAAGAAGATTTTTCGTTTTCCATCCACTGCGCCCTGAACCCGGTCCACCCCTTGTTCGCCGCAAACAAAAGTGCCTCGTTTGGGTCTCCGCCGTACTTCAAAAGCTCGTTTGCGATGGACTTCCAGGCAAGATCCGTGAGCGGATTTTTCTTTGCCCGCCGATGCTCCAGGTACCCATGTGCAATTTCTGCCGACAGGTTGGGCACGTCCGAAATCATCTTGCCAACTGTCAGAGTCGACAAAGACGCAGATTTGCGTCGCGAAGGCGACGCCTTCTGTTCGCCCTTTTGGCTGTCGCCTATATGTGTATTTCTTGGTATTGGTTCTGGTATATGGTTATGGCTATGGTTATGGCTATGGATAGGGTTTTCTGTGGGTTTTGGCTCGGTTTCGGTTTCGGTTTCGTTTTCGCTAACCGAACTACCAACCATATCGGTATCCGAATCACAAACCGAACCCATAACCGAATTGTCAACCAATTCGGTATCCGAAACAGAAACCGAATCGGTTATGCTGTTTTGTTGCGAATCAATAGCTTGCGTCTTTTGAGGACGCCCACCACGCCTGCCAGACTCTTGGTTGATTAGCTTTCTGTTGTTCCCCTGTTCTATCTCACGGATTGCGCGCTCGTTGATCAGCCCCTCTGGAACCGAAATCCAGAACGTTTTTGACACGTAATCGATCGCTTTTTGTTCTGCTTTTGTGTTCGCGCGGAGCATCCGGTACAGAGCCTTCCCGGTGGGGAGCGGCCTCTCGGTGGCGTAGAAGAACTGCAGCATCATGTGAAATGCTCCGTGCTCAGCCAATGACAGGTGAGAGGTGTCGCGTTGATAATCACCGATATACAGTTTGAAGTAGTTCATTGGTTCCCTTCTTTCCCCTTCTTGTGGAATAGGTGCCAGCGCGACCGACCGAAGGGAGTGTCAGTCCGGGTGCCCCCGTTGCTGGCGTAGAAGTGGTGCTTTGTGATGCAATGGCAGTAACCAGACAGGAGACGGTTACCATGTCCAAACAAGCCATCCATCAGCGCAGCGGTAAATTGGTTTCTCCAGAAGAGTTTGTTGCTCTGGAAGGCCCTCAATATCGGGAGAAAGGTGTCCATCCAATCTGTCCAGTCTGTAAATGCCCGCTGGATCTGTATGGCGTGCATTCCATGCACGTGACATCCCGCTTTGATCACCCGGATGGGAGTACCTGTGAGCGTTCGTCCCATCCCGATCCACGATATGCATACCTTGGAAATGCAGAATTGGATCTGGATTCCGGCGTTCGGCTGCGGGCGGATATGTGCGAAATAGAAACGCTCAAGTCCGTGTATGCCGCTTGCCGGGCCTTGACGAGGAAACTCACGGGACCGGAATTTGTGGAAATGTGCCGCCAGGGAGACAAGCGAAATATCTGGGCTTACAAGGGGTTGACTACCGCATGGTTGCCTTACGTATTGGTGACGCTGATAGACTTGCCTGCATGCGATGCCAGAAATCAACCACTGCGATTTGTGCTGAACAAGCCCGCAAGGACGGATGTATCCGCAATTTGGTTGCGCCCACAGGACTGCTCTTTGGAAAAGCATTTTGCGGATACCGGGAATCCGGTTCGGAATGGGTCGATCCCAATTCCCAACGATCCCGCAGAGCGAGCCAAGACGGACACTGCTTGGATCAGCAAGAGTTTGTTCGAGATCATCTGGCAATGTTGTGCTGATCATGCCTGATCCCCGCTGCTAGTCGTCTCAGTAGCGGAAAATTCATAGCCTGGCATGGGCGGAAAGGCACCGTTTTTGTCTTTGCAGCAATTCAGGCCATAAATATTTATACAGCGCAGATCGTCCCGCCCCGGTGAATGGTAATCGATCGCAAGATCATCCTGGCCGTAGTAATCTGGTGGATCGTAAATTACGGCCACTTCGCGAAGCTTTTGGTCAAATCGGCGAATCATCTCAGCCAATGCCAGGCAGGCATCGTCGAAGGTGGCACGCATAGCAAAAGCATCCTCGTCGTTCTGGATGACGGCTGGTTCATAGTCGGCGCGAATCCTCATGGCGTATTGAAAGCGCTTAAACACCAGGTCCACGGTTGGCGCGTCTACGAATCGCTCACTGGAGACAACCAACGCTACCCATATGGGGTCAGATTCCGAATCTTCGGGGGGGCATTTCAGGACATGGCCATACCAGAACGCGGCGCTGCGAATACCACCATCCAGCAGGGCCAACAGTTCCCTGTCGTTTTCGTGAGACATGGGACCGTGGTCTGTAACCAGGACGCGCTCGCGAAACAGTAGACAGGGCACGGTATATGGATTCCGCGACAACTCGCGCCGAAGAAGGCGTACCGACCAATGCTGTTTTATCATCCTTTTCCTCCAGATTTTTTGCTCATACCGGAACCCCGTATAATGGGGAACGAGATGAATTTGGCACCAATGGAGCAAGACCATGGCAAATGGAGACACACCGTTGCTTCGGCCGTTGCCAAGCGAGGAAGATCAGCGCAAGGAAGATTTGCAAACCTATCATTGGATTCTGGACGCGCTTCAGCACAATCAGACGTGGGAGCGGTATGTATCCGCCCCAAAAGAATCCTGGATTTTTCGGTTGCTTAAATCGAAGCCAAAGATAAGAGAGGTTCCGTGGATTGCCATGAAAGTTTGTTGGGTTGCCAGTCGCCCCGGTGGACTGGCATCGCCAAATCCGCAGGTTTATGAGGTTGGCTTTGTTCGGTCGAATCCGGTTTCCTGCATTCGATATATGGTATCCAGCGGCCAGCAATCTTCGTTCAAAAGCCGATTGCGCAGGGGTAAACCTTGAGCCAAATCCCGGATAGTCATACCAGAACTGCAAAGCTGGGCGGAGCATCGCCATCATGTTTGCTGTGGATTCGTTCCGCTTACGCCAATCCCAAATGGCGCCATCGATGCTCAGGGGAATAGGTTTCTGGCGGTACGAGATCATATGGTCCGCCCCCTACGAGAGAATTCCGCGATCTTTCGCTGGATCCATTCGTCGGAATTGGCAGCGCCATCCCTTTCCGCGATTTGCCTGTTTTTGAGACGGGTTTCCCGTGCTCGCTCCAAGGCCCTGTCCGGAGCGGCGATCGGGTGCTTGCGTAGCACCTCCAGAGGATCCCTGATGGCGGACCTGCGCCTCACAGCACCACTCCTTCATCCATGGCCGCCCTCGCCAAAATGCGCAGGGCTTTCAGGTGCTCCGCCTTGATGGTGGTTTTCTCACCGTCTCCCAGGTACTCGGGCTGGATCTCCAGGTAGGAGAACAGTTCGCAGAGTTGGCCGAGCTTGAGACCGCCGTCCCCGGCGAGGAATCGGGATAGCGCCGATTCATGCACGCCTATTGCATCTGCACAGGGCCGTTGTCCCTTTTGGGCAATTGCCCGCAGGATCAGCGACTGCATGCGTTGAGAAGCGTTTGGTTCCATCAGGAAATCCTCGTGCAATTGCAATCAAGATTTGCCGTGAAGTTTCCATCGTTCTTGCAGAAGCTTTCCGGCATTCTGGGTATGTCGGTAGCCACAAGAAGAGAGCCACGCCATGCGCCAAAAGAAAGAAAAACGCCATATCCGCGAGCAGGCTCGGGAAACAGCGCAGTGTGGGACTGGCAACGCTGGGCGTTGCGGCAGTGGAGCAGAGAGGCAACCAAGCCCCAAAGCCGACGCGGAATCATGCCGACTCCCGGTGTGGCTCAGCCATCGTTGTTGGGAGGGGCCCGAAGATGTCTGGGCGGAGGTCCTGACGGGTTATTTCTCCGCCAGTCGCAATTTCAATCCGGATGGCTGTTTCGGGAGATACCCGTCTGTGTCCACTTTTCCACTGCGAGATCATGGAGTTAGAAACGCCAAGCGCTTCAGCTAAGGCGCGGTTGCCGTGGATGGACGTATAAGAGATCAGATTCATGATAGAAAGGTTAGCTAGAGCTAACCTACTTGTCAACAGCGCAAGCTAATCGATTTAGTGTTTAGCTCGTGCTAACTTATCAGCCATGGGTGATCAACAAATGCAAGACGATATTTATCGGCAAAGACAAGAGATGTTGTCTGAGTATATTGAGTTGGAAGCCCAGATAGGTGGAGCTAGGGGTGCTCTCCGCCGCGTGGCTGATGTATTAGACATTGATAGGTCATTGCTCTCTCAGATCAAGAGTGGGCATAGAAACTGTGGAGAGGAGCTCGCCCTCAAGATTGGGTTGAAACTCAGGAACCCGAACTGGTGGGTGCGAGATAAGGATAAAAAACCTGGGTTTGATAAAAATGTTAGTCCTGCTCCAAGTGCGATTCGTACGGTTCCGCTCATAAGCAAGGTTGCAGCAGGGCGCATGACGGAGGTCGCAGATCCATATGAAGCTGGAGCATCGGAAGAAGACATTCCAGTATATGGTGAAGTTTCAGATTACACTTTTGCCCTACGAATTGAAGGCAACTCAATGGAGCCAGAATTTATTGATGGTGATATAGTTATTATTGAT
Organism: Acidithiobacillus acidisediminis; assembly: GCF_023277115.1. Lineage (NCBI taxonomy): Bacteria > Pseudomonadati > Pseudomonadota > Acidithiobacillia > Acidithiobacillales > Acidithiobacillaceae > Acidithiobacillus > Acidithiobacillus acidisediminis. Next base: position 2,068,100 of record NZ_JALQCS010000001.1, on the reverse strand, counting down.
CCGTCTGTCAGTCCATTGCCTGGCGATTTCGTTGTGGCGAAGAACAATGAAGAAGAGGCTACATTCAAAAAATACAGACCTCGCGGAAAGAATGATCAAGGGATTGATTATTTTGAGCTTATCCCACTAAATGAGGATTACGCCCCTTTGAGATCCGATCTTGAGCATTTGCGCGTGATAGGTACGATGGTGATGTGCATCAAGAAACGCAGGACGAGAAGGTAGGGCTATTCACGACCAGCTTTAGCTATTGACTTAATGGTTAGCGACAGCTAACCTTTCTCCCATCAACTCCGCCACCCCGGCGGCACGATGGGAGATTGCCATGCAACCATTGCCTCGGCCACGTGCTGGCCAACACAACAAGCCTGGACACGTGCGCGTCGACGTTGCCTATGCCGACGGATCCAGCCTTTCTTTCATTTTCCCGCGCTCCACGCGCATCCCTGACCTGAACGCGCAGATCGCAAGGGCAGGGCGGGTGCAGAAGGTCATTCTGCAGTGAACCCCGTTCTTCTCTCCGTTTCGACCGGAGGCCATGACCAGCGCAATCGTGCTGATCGGCTCTTGCGCAAAATCCTGCCCTATGCGCCGCAAGGAACCTGTATCCGTCAGGACGCAGGTTGCCTGCGGCTCGTTGTTCGCAGCCAGCAAACTTCTACCACAAAAGTTCGTCTTTGGGACGAAATGTAATATTTAGGGGAAATGCCATGTCTCAACTTGCCAGAGTAGAACCAAAAAGCTCCATTCCATCGCTGGATGTGTCAGAGAATGACCTCATCCATGTACTGGAAAACAGCGTGTATCCAGGGGCGGCGCGGGAATCCATCAAGGTGGCCATCGATTATTGCCGCGCCGGCCGGCTGGATCCTCTGCAAAAACCGGTGCATATCGTGCCCATGTGGGACGACAGGCTGAAGCGTATGCGGGATGTCATCATGCCTGGCATTGGCTTGTATCGTATCCAGGCCGCACGCTCTGGCGGCTATGCCGGCGTCAGTGAGCCGGAGTTCGGGCCGGACGTCGAGGAAAACCTTGGCGGGGTGAAAATCACCTATCCCGCCTGGTGCAAGGTTGCCGTAAAGCGTCGGCTGGCGACCGGTGAAATTGCCGAATTCTCTGCCAAGGAAATGTGGAAAGAGAATTATGCAACCAAGTCCAAGGATAGTCTTGCCCCCAACAAGATGTGGGGGCGCCGTCCGTATGCACAACTCGTGAAATGCGCCGAGTCGCAGGCCTTGCGCAAGGCTTTCCCGGAAATCAGCGCACAACCAGCGGCCACAGAGACTGTCACCGTTCCCATTGAAGTCGTTGATCCGGAAACTGGGGAGATTGTCACGATACACTCTGTGCGTGGCCCTGAGCAGGTTGCTGCCAAAGCTACCGTTGTGGAGCAGCAGATATTACCAGAATACCCAGCAGAGAGCTTCGCGGAAAACCTCCCGAAGTGGCGAGACCTGATTGAATCTGGTCGCAAAAACGCAGATGCGATCATTGCATCGGTTCAACGTCACGCGACGCTGAGTGCGGAGCAGATCGAGAAGATCAAGGCATTGGTCGATCAGGATTTTGAAGAGATTCCGGCGGAACAGGTTGCCTGATGTCTGTCGTTCATGCCCCAGATTCCCCTTGCCGTGGGTTTTGTACCACGGCGCTTGGGGACGAGATCTGCAAATCTTGCGGCAGAACCTGCGCGGAAGTGGATGGTTGGATTGGGTTCAGCCCAGAACAAAAACTTGCCTGTTGGGATCGCCTGAAAAGACAAGGGTGGATCGACGCGGATTGTAGGCCATTGCGCGGAAGAATTGAGTAGCTAACGAGACAATCTGCGCCACATCTGAAAGATTGTGGGAGAACTCATAATGTCGATTTATTCTGAAGAATACGAGGAGCTTTTGGCAAAACATATCGATTCCCTCGAAATGTTGCGTCAGTCAATCCGGGATCATAACGAACTGGTTCGCGCTCTCCAGGATGAAAAAGAAAGGCGTGATGAATTGTTTGGTTTGTTGCTGCAGGCTCGTGGCATGCTTGCGTCATACGTTATTCGCGATGTTCTCGATTCCGCTTTTCAGCCTCTTTATGTGCGCTTACATTCGGTCGATAGGGGATAATCGATGGTCAGGACACTAGATATCCACGAGGCTGCGGCTTTTCTGCACATGCACAAGGACACGGTGCAGCGGCGTGCCAAGGCGGGAGAGATCCCGGGCACCAAGCCTGGCCGCAGCTGGGTCTTCCTAGAAGAGGATCTTGTCGCTTATCTCAAAAGGCTCCAAACTCAACCCCGGCAGACGGGCAAAGGAGAAACCCTATGCTCTACAAACGTGGTAACACCTGGTGGATGGATTTCATCGCACCAGGCGGCCAGAGAGTTAGACGCTCTACTGGCACAACGGACAAAGCAGCCGCACAGGAGCTGCACGACCGTATCAAGGCAGAAGGCTGGCGCCAGTCACGGCTGAACGAGGCCCCGGAGCATACCTGGGACGAGGCAGCCCTGCGCTGGGTCAAGGAAAAGGAACACAAGGCAAGCCTCAAGGATGATCTGCAGCAGCTACAGTGGCTGCAGCCGTACCTGAGTGGCAAGCCTTTGAGCGCTGTCACCCGGGATCTTGTGCAGCAGATTCTGGATCGGAAAAAAGAGGAGACTTCGGCCAGCACCGCCAATCACTATTTGGCGCTGATCCGTGGCATCCTGCGTCGGGCCCACAAGTGGGGGTGGCTGAATACCCAGCCATCTTTCGAGCCCTATCCGGTGAAGAACCAAAGGCTGCGCTGGTTGACCAAAGAGGAAGCTGCACGGCTTCTGCGCGAGCTTCCCGAGCACCTGGCCGACATGGCCGAGTTCTCCCTGCTCACGGGATTGCGTCAGTCCAATGTCACTGGGCTGGAATGGTCGCAGGTGGATCTGCAGCGTCGTTGTGCCTGGATTCATCCAGACCAGGCGAAAGCGCGCAAGCCGATTCCGGTCAGCCTCAATGACCAGGCTATTCAGGTTCTGCGTCGGCAGATCGGCAAGCACCTCGTCAGGGTATTCACCTATGAGGGGAATCCGGTCACGCAGACCAACACCAAAGCTTGGCACAAGGCACTCAAGCGCGCCGGAATCGAGGACTTCACCTGGCACGGGCTGCGGCACACCTGGGCATCCTGGCACGTGCAGGCCGGCACGCCGCTGATGGTTCTGCAGCAGATGGGTGGTTGGGCGTCTTTGGACATGGTGCAGCGGTACGCGCACCTGTCTGCGGACCATGTGGCACAGTATGCCGATAATGTGTCAGTGCTGGGCACGGTTCATGGTACAAAAAAGACACAGACCAAGCTGAAATCTGTGTCACAATCACCGCAAGTTGTTGAATGAATTGGTGCCGGCAACAAGAATCGAACTCGTGACCTTCTGATTACAAATCAGCTGCTCTACCTGCTGAGCTATGCCGGCACTGCCGCCCGCATTATAGGGCTTCATGCAACATTCACCAAGATCACACCCAAGCTGGGGACTATTCCGGCGCAGTGGGGTGGGCGTTAGAGGGCTCTGTAAATTTTGGTGCTGATCCGCTTGCCTCTCTCGCCAAGAGTCGACGGAGAACGATCAACCCTCCTATCACGGCACTAACGAACAAGAGGAGCAGAGTGGCCAGGCCAATGGTGATCTCTGTGCTCATGCTGGCTTCCTCAGGTAGAAGCTGGGGTACGTGTCGCGACGCGCCCCAGACAATCTGGCTACGGATCAATGCATCCCCGGCATACCCGGAATCATGGGCATGGTGCGCATATAGAGTTGTGAGAACATCCACCAGGTCAGACCAATGGTGATGACAAACAGGGGAATGAACATCACCAGGGCCACCGTATTCCAGATATTGTGCTCCGAGATGTCGATATGAAGCAGGAAATAGACCTGGGCGATGATGGCAATGCCCGCGCAGCCAATGATGGCCAACAAGAGCCCGAACGGGGGCAAGATATGCCCATTGACCAAGATGGTGGCCGCCAGCATCAAGAGGGAGGCAACGACAAAGCCGGTGACGTAATTACCCGTGCTGGCCATCTGCACTTCCGGATGGTGAATGGGATCACTGTGATGTCCGTGACTCATGACATATACCCCCAGAGATAAACAAAGACGTAAATGAACACCCACATGACGGCCTGAAACTGCCAGAACATCCGCAGGCTCAAGAGGCGGCCCACCGTGTCATCCGTAAACCCTTGGCGCAGCACCTGGTAGAGCATGACCAACATCCAGATCAAGCCGATGAAGATGTGGGCAGAATGCACTTGGGTGAGGGCCCAGAAAGCGGAAATCCCACCACTGACTTCTGGGGTGACGCCCATGCTGATCATGCGCAGCACGTCGTGGAGGTCGAGCCCGAGGAAAACCACTCCAAGGACCATGGAGGCGATAATGCCGTTGATGACCCCGGCCTTGCTGCCTTTTTTTAGGGCCGTCATGGCCAACCCGTAGGCCAGGACACTCAAAAACAGGGCCATGGTCTGGATGAAGGTGTACCAAGGGGCAACAAAGTGGGCCGGTGTGGGCCCGGTGTAGTAGCTATGGCTATAACTCAGGACGCCATAGGCCGCAAACAGGGTGGCAAAGAGCATGCCGTCACTGAGGACGTACATCCAGAAGCCAAAGGTGCGGGTGGAGATGGGGTCGTGCCCCTCGTAGTCATCGGACCACAGGGTCACGGTGTTGGGATCTACCACCTGATCGTGAGCATGCATTGTCAGAAACTCCTTTTTCTCATCCGATTGGGGGACGCGTTGGGAAACTCCCTTACCCGTCCCCGGCGTTGCTAGGGGTGTCGGGATTCCGTGGGTGGTGTCCCGGACGATGCCCTGCTGTCGTTACCCAGGGGGCTGTACGCCGTGACGGTGCCACCGGTGAAGCCGCCCCCATGGGGGACGTCATGGTGTGCCCGATCATCCAGCATATTGGCCTTGGATTCCCGATCCATCTCGGCCATTTTCTCGGCCGGGATGATGTAGCCGGGGTCCCCCCGATTGGAACGGTAGATCATCAGGATCACCGCCAAGATCAGGGCGGCCAGGGTCAACCACCAGACCCGCCAGGTCAGACCAAAACCCACCACAAAGGTCAGGCCGCCAATATACAGCGCGATGGGCGTGTTATTGGGCATATGGATGGCCTTGAAATGATCCGGACCCTTATCCATCACCCCATGCTCACGACGCCATGCCGCTTCGTCTAAGGCGTTGATGTGGGGCACCATAGCAAAGTTGTAAAAAGGCACGGGGGTATCCGTCAGCCACTCCAGGCTGCGGGAGGTGCCCCAGGCGTCGGCAGTGCGTACCCGGTTGATTTGGCGATCGCGAATACTCACGTACAGCATCCACAAAAACGCCAGTACGGAGAGCACATAGACGAAAATACCGATTTCCTGGACATCAAACCAGCCACTCCACTGGGGGTTGAAGGGCCAATCCAAGCGCCGCGTTTCGCCCATGAAGCCGAGCATGAACATCGGGAAAAAGACCAGGAAGGTGCCCCCCGAGAAGAGCCAGAACATGATCTTGCCCCAGGTCTCACTGAGCTTGAAGCCATAGATTTTGGGGAACCAGAAGATGATGGCACTGAAGACGGCATATACGATACAGAGCAACATCATGTGGAAGTGAGCGACCACAAAGACGCTGTTATGCACCATGTAATTGATGGCCGGAATGGACAGCATCATGCCTGTCAGGCCACCAATCAGCAGGAGGAACAAGGCCCCGATGGACCACAGCATGGCAGCGGAAAACGTCAGCCGACCGCGATACATGGTGAAGGTCCAGTTGAAGACTTTGACCCCGGTGGGGATGCCGACGAGCATGGTGGCAATACTGAACTCCGTGCTCACGTAGGGGCCCATGCCCATGGTAAAGAAGTGATGCAGCCAGACGATCCAGGACACCCCGGCGATGGCAAAGGAGGCCAGGACCATGGTGGCGTAGCCAAAGATGGGCTTTTCTGAAAAGGCCGGGATGACCTCGGAGAGCATGCCAAAGGCGGGCAGGATCACGAAGTAGACCTCGGGGTGTCCCCAGAGCCAGAACAGGTTGGTGTAGAGCATCAGGTTGCCGCCAAAGCCCGCCGTAAAGAAGTGCGTGCCCAAGTAGCGATCCGCACCGACCAAGGCCAGAGCGACCTGCAGGCAGGGGAAAGAGGTGAGGGCGATGATGTTGGCCGATACCGCCGTCCAGGTGAAAACGGGCAGCCGACCCCAGGTCATGCCTGGCGCGCGCATCTTGACCACCGTAGCCAGGAAATTGATGCTGCCCAAGGTCGTGCCCAAGGCCACCAATTCCAGAGTCCAGATCCAGTAGTCGACCCCGACTCCGGGGCTGTAGGCCATCTCGAAGATGGGGGCATAGCCAAACCAGCCGTTGTGGGAAAAGTCCCCTACAAACAGGGAGATCATGATCAAGAACACGGCTGCAGTGGTGATCCACAGACCCAAGGCATTGAGATAGGGATAGGCCATGTCTCGGGCGCCAATCTGCAGCGGAACGATGATGTTCATCAGACCGACTAGCAAGGGGGTGGCGGCCAGCAGGATCATGATCAGACCGTGGGCACTGTAGATCTGGCCAAAGTGGAAGGGGGTCAGATAGCCGTGAATGGCGCCCATCACCTTCAAGCCATTGTCGCCTGGTCCGACGGCCAGGGCCTGCTGGGTACGCATCATGAGCCCGTCAATGAAGCCACGGAAGAGCATGATCAGACCCAGAATGATGTACATGATGCCCAGTTTCTTGTGGTCAACCGTGGTAAACCACTCCTTCCAGAGGTATCCCCATTTGCCGTAGTAGGTCACACCGGCGACCAGGGCGATGCCAGCTAGCACGATTACCACGAACAGAGGGGCGAGGATGGGATTCGTATAGGGAATCTCGGAAAGGGCCAAGCGTCCCAGTAATGGACTCCAAGGTCCGGGTACGTTCACCAACATAGTGTTTTCTCCCGCGATTTAAGCGCGATGTTCTGCGGCTTGGATCTTCAAGTAGTGGAACATGTTTTCGGTCATGAACATGGGTAGCGGCCATTTCTTGCCATTCATGACTTCGAGCATGACGTGGTCAAAGAGTCCAGGCTCCACATGTCCGTATTCCGGCGTCTTTTCATGCACGTTGATGTAGGGTTCGGCAAACCGGTTGAACTGTCTGTAGTCCATGGTCCGTGGGTTGGCTTCAACACCTTTGGCCCAGTGTTGGAAATCCGCCATGCTGACGATGTGGGTCTTGAACAGCATCCACGACGTGCCCGCACCGCAGTAGTCGGCGGCGATTCCTTGGTAGGTGCCCACGGTATTGCTCAATAGCGCGTCTTTGGTGCGCATGCCGGGCATCACGTCGATCATGCCTAGCAACTGCGGCACGAAGAAGTCTGTGGTGACGGCGGTGGAGGTAAGCTTGAAAAGGACTGGCGTATGGGCCGGCAGTACTAATTCATTGGCTACGGCCATATGATGGAACTGCGGGTAGACGAACAGCCATTGCCAGTCGGTGGCGATCACGTCGACATCCACAGGGTCGCCGTTGGGCTTCACGTGCTTGGTGACCACCGTGGGGTTGTAAGGGTTTACGGCAAAGCTGCCATGAATGGCCACAGCCCAGGAAAGAAAGCCGACAGCAACGATGGGTATGCCCCAAAAGAGCACTTCCAGAATGTTGGAATGTGCCCATTTGCCATCGTATTTGCCCCGCTTGCTGCCTTTTTGGTATTTCCAAAGAAACCAGACAATCAGGAGGCCGGTAATGCCGACAATGCTCAACATGACGATCACGTCGATCATCATGTAGTCATAACTGGCGCTGGCTCCTACCCCTTTGGGGTTGAAAATCCACCAGGCAGAGTGTTTCGCGCAGCCTGCCAGGGGCAGGGTGAGTAGTGGCGCCAGGGCGAAACGCCCAAGGCGGAAAATTTTGCGGAATGGCATGTATTACTCCTTCGTCATCCAGAGATATCTTGGTCTGAACATTGACGTTTATAGCCTACAAGCAGCTATATACACAATCTCGAATTTTCTATGATTCGCTTACCATCTTATATAAAAATAATAACTTATATTCCATTATTCTGATGTTCTAACGAGATATTATTAGTAAAAATATAAATTGATATTATTACTATAGAGAGGGTCTCTACCGTCGAGGGAGCTCGATCGAGGCGGGGTATCATAAAAAGTTCACACTGCTTTGTTATCATTTCAGGGAAAATTCATCGCAGGAGTGACCCATGTCCGAGGATCTGAAGGCCCAAAACAGCTCCCTTTCCCAATTTGCTGGTCAAACCAGCACCGATGACTTACCTCCAGAGCCATTGGCTGCAGGGATCCGCGATTTTGCGGTGCATGACACGATGGAAATGGCGCAGGAGCACCATCTCGCAGTGGTGCGCCGCTATCTCGCCGAGCAGCACCTCGAAGCGACCGAGAGCAACGTCGCCCAAGCCTTGAAAATACTGCAATCGGACCTGAGTGAAGACGACGTGGCAGATATTCGTCAACAGTTGCAGCAACTCGATCGTCAGCCGCGCCCATGTCACGTACGGGGAAACTTCTCCGCAAGACTTGAATCCCTTCCAGCAGAGCAGTAATACCGCCGAGGCTTGAGGGATGCGTTTACCGGCGTGCGCGCCAGCGCGAGCGCGCCGGGATTTTCCCCAGCTTGCAACGTTCGCGATATTTGCCTGCCACGTCGGAAACCTCTTCCAGAAGGCCCGCAGACAGGGTGATGGGTGCGAGCCCAAGGTTTTGCAGGCCCTGGTTCTCAACACGTAGCTCATTTTCCAGCGCTTCGATACGCGGGTTGTCGAGATACTGCAACTCTGCGCCGGTCATGCCATGAATCAATTGCGCGAGGTCGCGCACACGATGCGTTTCCGTGGTCTGGTTGAAAACCCGTACCCGCTCCCCCAAAACTGGGGGATTCTCAATAGCCAAGTGAATGCATTGGACGGTATCGCGGATGTGGATAAAGGCCCGGGTCTGGCCGCCAGTGCCATGCACGGTCAGGGGATGTCCAATGGCTGCCTGCATGATGAAGCGATTCAATACGGTGCCAAAATCGCCGTCATAATCGAAACGGTTGATCAAGCGTTCGTCGCGCAGGGTTTCGGCAGTCTCGGTACCCCAGACGATCCCTTGATGCAGGTCGGTAATGCGCAACCCATCATTTTTATTGTAATAATAAAAGAAGAGTTGATCCTGGGTCTTGGTCATGTGGTAAATGGAGCCCGGATCCGGGGGGTAGAGTATTTCCACATCCTCGCTCTCCTCGCCATCTTCCGGGCTGAGCAGCCGTACGCGCTGATATCCTTCCGGCAGCTTGAAGCGCGAAGTCTTATATCCGTAGACCCCCATGGTTCCAAGATGGACCAGATGGCAATGTTCCTCGAGTCCGTTTTCGACGATAGCACAAAGCACGTTGTGGGTAGCGTTGAGGTTGTTGTCGACCGTGTAGCGTTTATGCCAGGGAGATTTCATGGAGTAGGGCGCCGAGCGCTGCTCCGCAAAGTGGACGATGGCGTCAGGGCGCCAAGCACCGATGAGAGCCTTGAGTTCCGCATAGTCTCTGGCAATGTCGAGGGTGGAGACACCAATGTCTTGCCCACCCAGTTGCCGCCATGTCTCGACCCGTTCGCTCAAGGTTCGGATCGGCGTCAGCGATTGTACCCCAAGCTCCTCATCCTGACGCCGGCGCACCAGATTGTCGACGATACGGACGTCATGTCCACGGGAAGAAAGGTGCAACGTCGTCGGCCAGCCGCAAAAACCATCACCACCCAATACCAAGATCCGTTGTTGCATGTTTTGTCCGTCCTCTCCTGGATTTTTGCGCAGAGTAGGCGAGGATGGCGGGAAAAGGCAATTGTCTGAATATACCGCATGCGTAACGGCGATAGGTTCATAAAACTGTAACATTGCTGTGTTACCCTCACCGCTTATATGCGAGCAGACAGGAGTGATTCCGTCCATGAGCAGCGCCAATGTCCTCGATCAGCAAAGTATTACCCGCAAACATCGGCGCATTCTTTGGGCCTCTGGCCTGGGGATTTTTCTGGATGGTTATGACCTCAGTATCATGGCCGTGGCTCTGATCCTGCTCAAACAACAATGGCACCTGACTCCCAGCGAACTGGGTGCCTTGGGTACCGCAGCTTTGGTGGGTGCCTTGGTAGGCGGGCTCTTCGGCGGTCCGATTGCGGATCGCTGGGGACGCAAAACGATTTACCTCATTGATATTGCCGCCTTCTTCTTCGCTGCGCTCCTGTCTGGCTTTGCCTGGGATGCGGTTTCGCTCATCGTCTTGCGCTTTTTCCTCGGCCTCGGAGTGGGGGCCGATTATCCCCTGAGTTCGACCTATATGGCAGAATTCTTGCCGAAAAAGTCGCGTGGCGCGGCGATGACCTGGATTTTCGGACTCTGGATGGGAGGCGCCCTGGTATCCAGCATCGTTGGCTTGTTGCTGCTCCAAGTAGGCCCCGATGCGTGGCGCTGGATGCTGGTCTCGGGGGCGGTACCGGCGGCGTTGGTGTTGTGGTTGCGGCGCAACTTACCAGAATCGCCACGTTGGTTCCTGCGCCGTGGGCGTTGGCAGGAAGCAGATGAAGTCGTATCTTGGTTGGCGCCTCATTTGAACACCCTGGAGCGTCAGGCCGCCCTCGGTGAACTGGCCGCGAGTATGGAAGGGGCACGCCAGCACAACTGGTTTGACCTCTTTGGTAAGACCTATCGGCGGCGTACCCTCTATGCGGCCATCCCCTGGTTTCTGATGGACGTGATGGGCTATGCCATGGCGATCTTTCTGCCGATCATGCTGCTCCATCTGGGTCTGCACAGCCACGTTCAGGCGCTCATTGGCAATGCCGTCTTCACCGCCAGTTTTGTCATCGGCTGGATTCCTCTGGCCCTCCTGATCGATCGGATAGGGCGCCGGAAAGCACAGATCTGGGGTTTTTTGGGAGACGCGATTGGTTTAGGTCTGGTGGGTGCTTTTGCGCTCACCGGTCAACCGCCCTTTGCCATTGTCGCGATTGGTCTGATTTTCTTCCAGGTCGCCAACAGTTTTGGCCCGGGCAATACTACCTGGATCATCCCCACGGAATTGTATCCGACGGAGCTGCGGGCGAGCGGGCACGGCTTTGGCACAGCATTCAGTCGGGTGGGTGCAGCGGTGAGCGTCTTTTTCCTGCCCATCATCCAGGCGCATTTTGGGGTGGGCGGCCTGTTGTTGATTCTGGCGGCGGCCGGGCTCCTCGGCGCGATTTTAACTCAGATCCTGGGCGTGGAGATGGCCGGGGAAAGCCTTCCTGAGAGTGGTGCGCCGGGGCACGACGCAACGATGGCGCGCCGCGCCGCGTGATGGTTTATGCGGTTTCTGCGCCAGTTACTGGAACCAAGTGGTGTAGAAAATCATTGGTGCAGCTAGCCCAGTCGTGGCGCAGTGCTGCCTGACGACAGTCTTCGCGATGTAGTGGCAGACACTGCAGGGCAGCGTAGGCGAGGTCTTCACTGAGGAAACCATTGACGCCGTTATCGATACTCGCTTGCGGTCCCGTCACGGGATAGGCTGCCACCGGCACGCCACAGGCGTTGGCCTCCCGCACCACTAACCCAAGGGTGTCCGTACGGCTGGGAAAGACCATGACATCGGCAGCAGCAACATGACGGCTCAAAGTCTCTCCTTGCATCATGCCGTGCCAGGTTACTTCCGGATAGCGTTGCCGCAGTTCTGCAGCCAGTGGACCATCGCCGATGACATGCTTGCTTCCGGGCAGGTCAAGTTTGAGAAAATCTTCGATATTTTTTTCTATCGCCACTCGTCCAAAATAGACAAATGCGGGTCTGGCGCCGGGTAAGAGCTGGGTCGCATCCTGCTCGGGCCAAGGACGAAAAAGGTTGCTATCCACGCCGCGGCTCCAGAGGACCAGATGCCGGAGACCCCAACCATGTAGTTCCTCCGCCAGAGCGGCGTTGGATACCATGGTTTTGGCAGCACCGTTGTGAAACCAGCGCAGAAAATGGTATCCCCAGGCCAAGGGAACGGGATAGCGCGCAGAGATATACTCTGCGAAGCGGGTATGAAATGACGTCGTGAAGCGCAGGCCATGCCCCGCACACCATACGCGCGCAGCCAAGCCCAGTGGCCCTTCGGTGGCAATGTGGATACAGTCCGGCTGAAAGGCCTCTAAGGCGCCCCGCACCTGAGACAGCGGTTGCAAAGAGAGCGCGATCTCAGGATAGGTGGGGCAGGGCATGCTGGAACCCTTGCCGCTATGCAGCACAAGGACTTTGTGTCCACGCTGCTGGAGTTCTGCGGTGGTGCTCTGTAGTGCGCGCACTACCCCATTGATCTGCGGTGCCCAGGCATCGGTAATCAGGGCGATTTTCATGAGGACTCCAAATGTTCCAGAGGAAGCTGTTGGCCCTGCGTTGCCAGAAGTTCTGGCCAGCGTAGGAGATGGATTTGCCCATCGTAATCCTCGATCAGGGCAGTGCAGCTCTCTACCCAATCCCCGTCGTTGTAATATTGGGTTCCACTGATAGATTTAATTTCTGCGTGGTGAATGTGCCCACAAATTACCCCATCATAACCCTCTCGATGACACTCTCGGGCAAGAAATTCCTCATACTGACTGATGAACTGCACGGCTTTCTTGATGCGATGCTTGATAAAAGCGCTCAGCGACCAATGACTACGGATTCCGAATAGTCGATTGAGACGCTGATGCCAGCGGTTGAGCCCGAGGAGCAGGTTGTAGCCACGGTCACCCAGATGAGTAAGCCAGCGCACATAGTGCATGCTGAGGTCAAATTGATCGCCGTGGGTTACCCAGAGACGTCGCCCGTCGGCAGTTTCATGTAGGCAGTGAGGAACAACGCGAATTTCGCCGAGCGCCAGCCCCTTATCATCACCCTCTAGAAAGGTGCGTAAAAGATGCAATACTGGGTCGTGATTGCCTTGCACATAGGTGACCTTCACCCCAGCGCGCGCTTGCCGCAGGATCTTCTGTACCACGGTACTGTGGCTACTGGGCCAGTACCAACGCCTTTTGAGCGCCCAGAAATCGATGATGTCGCCAACCAAATATAACTGGTCGGCTTGATAGTGACGGAAAAAATCCAACAGAGCTTCCGCCTGACAGCCTTTGCTTCCCAGATGGATATCGGAGACAAAGATTGCTCGACAATTCTTGAACGATAAAGCTGGTGAGCCGACGTGGTGGAAGTCAGTCATGAGGAAGAGGGTCATCCGCAGAGCGTGACGAATTATAAGCATGCTGCAAAAGTCTTGTCTTGTGTTTTTGGATGGATGACGCTGGCCGATTGATTGTCACAAAAGTGTCATAAAAGGTTAATAATATTGTCATATTTGCGGCGTATCTTTTACCACAGTCCTATATTTTGCGCCGTGAGCTTGGGGGCCACCGTGATCTATGCACTTGTCGCCGGTACTCTACACCATGCACTTCACCTGCAAGACTCTCTCGCGATGCTCGCCGCTGCCCGTTGGGAGGAGGTGAATCCCCTGTACCACGCGCGGATCGTGCTCTATGACGAAGGACAACAGGCTGACCCCTTGGTGCGACATCTGCATGGACAGAGAGCATCCGCCCGGCGAGTCAATGACAAAGCTGCATTGCACAGGGAGTTGGCTGAATGGCGACCCCAGCTTCTGATTGTTATCGGCTGGAACCACAACTCAGTGGAAACGTTGTTCGATAGTCAGACGTACCTGATCCAGAATGGTACGGCGGTCATGGCGGTCGGACCCGATGGTGACGAAGCGGCGATGAGTGCCCTTGATGCGGGGGTTGATGTCTATGTCGGGGCATCGGTCAGTGAAAACTTGATCCTGGCGCAAGCGAGTGCCTTGCTGCGACATGGGCTTGCCTGGGAACAGATCGTGATCGACATTCCAGGGATCTTACGCATCGATCCAGAGAGTCGGCGCGTGCGTGTATATGGGCAGGAGCTACGTCTGACCAAGCGGATATTCCGCCTATTTCAATATCTGGCGCAGCAGTCGGAGCGTACGTTATCGGCCACAGAAATTGCGCAGCATCTCGCACCGCGCGAGCGTTGTGTGCAGCTGAATACCGTTGCGGCACAGATTCATCGCCTACGCAGAAGTCTGGAGGAGGTGAAGGCTTCGAGCTGGCTACAGACGGTTCATGGTTTTGGTTATCGCTTGAGCGTGCCGAGACCGAAGAAGATTCCTTAGGTTGTCACATATTTGTCATATAAGGTTCATCATAGTGTCACATTCTGCTGCTATGGTGGCCCCTTCGCAAAACAGGAGAACAGACCCGTGAATGTCGCCTACATCGTACATCTAGCCAATTACTCGGATGGCATCCTTTACGTCCTGATGTTGTTATTGCTCGTTGAGCTTGCAGTGATGGTGGATCGCTTCTGGTATCTGCGGCGTACGCTTTCACGAGGTGACGCCATCGTCCATGAACTATCTGGTCAGGGACGCTTGGATCGTGAAAGTCTCGATAAGCTTGCAGAACATGCCGACGGTTTGCCGGAAGCCAGTCTGTTGCGCATGGCGGCCACCCATGCTGGGCACGTGAAGGGAGAAGCCTTGGCCAATCGCCTCGAAGAGGCGGTGATTACCCTGGCACCGCAACTGGATCGCCGTCTTTGGCTGCTCGACACCATCATTACCCTGGCGCCACTCCTAGGGCTGTTCGGCACGATTGTCGGGATGTTCCACGCATTTCATGTTCTGGCGGCTCCAGGTCACGCACCCACGGAAGTCACCGGTGGGGTTGCCGATGCCCTGGTGGCTACCGCGTCGGGCTTGTTCATCGCTATCCTCGGCTTGCTCACCTTCAACGCCTTCAATAATCAAGTGCGGCTAATCCTGCTGCAGCTGGATTCGGTGAAGACCATGCTGCTGAACCGGATGGATGGGCAACCCATGTTACACCCGGATGCAGATCCGTCGGAGCGCACTGCCCAAGTGCTCGCTGTCGCGCGTGCGAGTTGAACCATGGAGCGACGTTATTTTGAAAGTAAGAAGGGGCGGGTAGAGATCATTCCGATGATTGATATCATGCTCTTCCTGCTCGTGTTCTTTATTATGATCACCATTCAGATGATTCCGGATCAGGGGCTGAATCTCCAACTACCGCATTCGAGTGAGGCGAAACAATTGCCGCGTCCACACATGACCATCAACATTCAGGAAGATGGCACTGTGGTGGTCAAGAATCAGCATTATGATCTTGCTGGTCTGCAGAATCTCATTCGTCAAGATGGAGATCCCAGCAAAACGGTGGTCACCATCGCCGCCGACAAGGCCGTTCCATACCAGAAATTCATTCATGTGATGGATGCTTGCCAGAAGGCTGGAGCGAGTGATATTGGCTTGGCGGCCAATGCAAGTTGAGATGAGCGCCGCGATTTCTTCTCCGCGTTTGAGCCCGAAACCCCAGGGCTATTTCGGTCGCGCGCTCATTATCGGCGCGTTGATCGAGGTGGGATTGGTGGCTGGTCTGATCTGGGTCGGTAATCAAAAAAGCCCACCACCGCCGCCCAAGCCAAAGCGCATCGCCATTCATATGGTGCAACCGGCGAAGCCCAAGCCACTTCCACCACCACCCAAACCGGTAATGCACCCGAAGCCTGTGCCCAAGCCCATCCCCCATCCGGTTCCGAAACCAGTTCCGCGTCCTGTGCCGCACCCGGTGGTGCACCACGCCCCTGTACCTAAGCCGCTGCTCGCCAAGACTTTGGCGCCGACAGCTCCGACGGTGCCGCCAACGCTCCCAGCACCGCCGCCCCCTCCTCCGGCGCCGACACCAAGTCCGGCATTGGCGCAAGAGGCTATCGCCCAGTATGCTGCGTTGGTCCGTACGCAGGTACAAAGTGATGCGCGTGTCCCTGAGGCAGTGCGTCTGATGCATCTCAGTGGTACTGCGGTAATCAGTTTTGAGTTATTACCTTCGGGACAACTGGTCTGGGCGAAGCTTGCCAATTCGAGTGGGATCAGCGCCATCGATCGTGCGGCTTTGCAGGCGGTGAGGGGAGGTGGTTACCCAGCCTTCACCAAGAATATGCCCAAGAAGGCCACGGTATTTGACGTAGAGGTCCATTTGTCCGCAAATTCCTGATCTAAACACTGCTTGTCTTTACGAGAGGCGAGCTTGGAGGGAGCGATGAAGATTTTTTTCCTAGCCCTGCTCTGGATATGGAGCAGTTGGGCCTGTGCCAGTGCCATCGGGATGTCCGGAGAGCAGCTGTCGTCCGTACAGCCCGATATGCGTTTTCAGCACTATACCTTCGCCATGCTCTGGCAGCCTGGCGTCTGCGCTGCCTGGACGCGGGTGGGTGCTGCTTGTGAAGAGGTAACCCCGACGTCCAAAGCCAGCCAGCAATGGAGTTTGCACGGTCTGTGGGCAAGTCGTCCGGAAAAGCTTCTCGCGGCGGGTATGCAACCGAAGACCTGGTGGGAACATGGTTGTTTTTGGTTTCAGAATCAGAGCACTGCGCCGCACGACAGTTGCACGTTGCCAAGTCTTGATCTTTCGCCTGCAGTGAGCGCTGAGCTGACTGCGAATATGCCGATGCGCAAGGTATGCCTGGATCGGCACGAATATTACAAGCACGAGGCCTGTTTTGGTACGCCACCGACTGCCTTTTTCCACCGTGCTCTTGGCCTTTTAGCTGCAGTCAATGGCAGCAGCTTTACTGCTTACGTGCGCGATCACCGTGGCCAATGGGTGAAACGGGATGATCTGTTGCAAGCGTATACCCGAGCCTTTCACCTAGCCGATGCGCGTTCGTTGGAATTGCGTTGTGAGAGCGAGACTAATCATACGGGACACGAATTACGAGGTCAGGGCACGATCCTGACCGAGGCTTGGATCACCATTCGAGCCGACGCCATACAGAAGTTTCCCCAACCGTCGTCCTTCATGCCTGGGCGAAAGGGGAATTGCGCCAAACTCATTCATATCCTTCCTTAAGAATTGGAGACGTTGATAACCATGATTCCTCGGCGAAAATTTTTGCGTCAACTTGGCTTTGGAGCCGGTGCTGCTGCAGTCGCACCGCAGCTGATCGGCATTGCACAGGCCACTGGGGTTAGCCCAAAACAGCTATTGAGCCAGAAAATTGAACATGTAGTGGTGATTTTTCAGGAAAATCGTAGTTTTGATCATTACTTTGGCACGTTTCAGCCGAAAAATGGTCAACAAGTGATCAACCTTCTCGATCGTGAGGGGAAAATCGACTCCCGTTTTATGGGTTTGCAGAAGAATCCAGCAGGGATCTCGTACGCCAATTTGCCTCTACCCACGGAGATCCCCGGTTTTACGGAAGTGAGTCTAGCGAATCAACCTTTCCATTTGGCGCCCTATATCCCTGTCAATGGAAATGTCCGTTGGGATCCCAAGCATCGTTTCTTTCGTATGATGGCCGAGGTCAATAACGGCAAGATGGACTTATTTGTGGCATTGGCCGGCGGTGCACATACTCATCTCAGCAGGGACGAATTCCGCAAAATGACCCCTGCGCAGATCGCCTTCGATCTGGCACGTCCCAGTGGTCCGGTCTTGGGTCACTACACGGCTGTGGATCTTCCCTTCTATCATCGCGCAGCGCACGAATTTGTCCTCTTTGACCATTTCTATCAGGCGATGAGCGGCGGTAGCACGGGCAATGCCCTGTACCTTGCGGCCTGTCGTTCCTGTGTCAATCCGCAGGTTGCCGACGCCCACGTTGCCCCTTTCGATCCACGCGAGGCGGGGCTACAGCACGCGTTTTTCGATCTTCCCTATGATCATCAGCGCGTCATGGTCAATGACCTGCCCCCGGTGCAAGGACCGACCAATGCTGGTGAGCCCAACGTGTTGAAAATCAGTCCACCGCCATCGGCGCAGAACTACGATAACATTGGGGATCGCTTGAGCGCGGCCAAAGTGGATTGGGCCTGGTACAATGAAAACTGGAACCGTGTAAAACCTTGGGCCCTGAAAAGCGCCTTTGGTCCCGGCGATGGTTCGGCAGTCGTTGAAACCAGCCACCTTTATGTCGCTCACCACAATCCATTTCAATACTACCCGCGTTGGCCGGAATACGTGCGTAATGGGCACATTCGTGATGCCCATGACTTTCTGGAAGACGCGCGCCAGGGTAAATTGCCCGGTGTCTCCTTCCTCAAGGCCAGTGCCGCTCATGACGAACATCCAGCAGATTCTGCCCCTGCAGAGGGTATGGCCTGGGTGGAGCAATTGGTTCGCGCGGTGGGAGAAGGGCCAGCCTGGGACAAGACTGCAGTCTTTATCACGTATGACGAAGGCGGTGGTTTTTGGGATTCCTTACCGCCCAAGGTGGTCGATGACTATGGTTTTGGCACCCGGATTCCAGCCCTGTTGATCAGTCCCTGGGCACGTTCGGGTTTGGTGGACCACCATCTGGCCAGCACCGCGAGTATCCTAAAGTTTATCGAGACCCGCTTTGGTCTGACACCGTTGAACCGTCGTGATCGCGATGCCTACGATATGCTTAGCGCCTTTGATTGGGAACAGCGACCGCGTTCGTTTTCGCTCTAGGTAAGAATCAACCCTCCCAGCTCGTCCTAGAAGCTTCGGCCCGAGTTGGGAGTAGAAACAGCCATTCTCTGTTCCCTGGGACTCGTGAGGTATCTTCAGGAAAGAAAAAGGCATCTGGATTTTTTGCTAAGCGCCTGTGTTATATGTGGATTGTGAGGGTGTCGAACCCACGACCCGCTGAGTAGGAGTCAGGGAACCTCGAACAGCCACTGATTTTTGGCGAATATCGAGGCTAATTGGCCCCAAAGCGTGGTCAGATGGACTTTTGACCCAGACTTATGCGCTGTGTTTGTGCCTTTTATCAAATTACGCCGGTTTTTGGGCGCAATTTGTTCACAGGAGATCCCCGATGGGCTTTGACGTCACTTATCACCCCGTTACCCCGGAAGAGATGCATTCCCTCTATTTCACCATCCGCGAACAAGCGGGGGCCGAAGACACGCTGATCCGCGACTATCAGCTGGACGAGTTCGATGGCGACAAACTGCGGGAACTGTTCACCGTGGCCCGAGAGGCGTCCATTGATGGCGATCCACCCTTTGCCTCCGAGCAGGGCTTCTTCCTCGCCGTCGCCCTGGGTTTGCTGCGTCCGTATCATTACATTCGCGGCGGAGCATTTTCCTTTCTGGTGGAGGACGAGCCGCGTTTTACTGCCTATACGGCCGATTGGCACAATCTGATTCCCGCTTCCTGGCCTGCCCAAGACTTGCCGCGGTGCTTTTCAGAGAATTACTGTGTCGGTGTCTACCTGCCCTTGGAGCAGCTCCGCCGGCTTCGGCAAGACGCCGCCGAGAACCCGGAAATACACGCCAGCCTCAGCAAAGTTTTTGGTGAGGGCACGCTGGAGTTGTTTTGGCAGGCCGTGGACGATGCCATCGCCCAGAATCGGGGACTACTCGAAGCCACGGACATCATCGAACCCAATCCCGTCAACCCGGAGGAGAGCGCAGGTTATGCCAATATTGACCTCTGTCACCCGGAAGGCTTGCAGCGCTATTTCGATACCGCTCAGAGACAACTGGATAGGGCACTTGGAACACGGGCAATCCAGGGCAAGATTGATCGCGAAAACATTACCGTTACCCCGGAGCCTGACAAAAAACCCGATTAGTGGAAACAGATCTTCGAGCTGATCGGTCCTTGTGTGCTGTTGCCACCGTTTGCTCCCTCTTGCCATCGCCCAGAATCCCTGCTGCTATCGTAAGGTCTTTTCTTATCTGGTCTTGGCGCTTGCTTATGGGTAGTGGAATTCGTAGATTGGTAGGAGGTGGCCTGTGGCCACCGCTCCTAAGCAAGGGAGTGATAGCACCCAAGGTGCGCGGTATCCCGGGCAAATTCCAAACTGTGAAAGGCCCCAACGGCCTGCAGGTAGACTACAATGGTCACCCACTTTACCTCTATACTCCGGATGTTCGACCTGGGGAAGCGCTTGGCAACGGTCTGTTTGGCGGGACTTGGTGGGTGGCAAAACCCAATTTGTCAGTCCAAGCCGTCAATACCGGAGCCAACACCAAACCTGCATTCAAGAAAAGCAGTGGTTGGTGACAAGGGGTACACTCCAAATACCAGAACGGTGATGTGGTGGTAGCCGCAGAGTTAAGCCACAAGGGGCGACAGTTGAGGGTCTCTGCAAAAGTGTCCACTAGTGATTGGTTAGAGAATTTTCCAGACCTACGGCGGCTGAGCGCAGAAGAGCAGCAGTACCTCACTGTCGCGGCGAGCTCTTTGGTCCTTCCTCCGGATCAGATTCTTTTTACGGCGGGAAGTTTATGCCAGCAATACCTTTTGGTGGTTGATGGCTGCGTCCGAGTGCAACAGATTTCGCGCTCTGGTCGGGAAATACTGCTCTATCGTATTGGTCCAGGCGAGTCCTGCATCCTCACCACGGCCTGTCTGTTCAGCGAACGTCCCTATCCGGCCATGGGCATCACAGAAGGACCTGTAGTTGCGGTGACCCTGAGTCAGGCGGAATTCTCACAGCTCGTCGGATGCTCTGAAGGGTTCCGGCGTTTCGTATTTCGGAGTTATGGCGAGCGCCTTGCAGAGCTGCTGATGCTGATCGAGACTGTCGTATTCACTCGGCTGGATGTTCGCTTGGCGCGCAGGCTCTTGGAGCTCGCGCCCTATCAAGCCGAACTCTGTGTCACCCACCAGAAGCTTGCGCTGGAATTGGGGTCGGCGCGGGAAGTCATCAGTCGAGCGCTAAAGAACTTCGCCGATCAAGGGTGGATTGAGCAACATCCGCGCCAGATTGTGATTCGGGACCGAGCGGCACTTAAGCGCGTAATTCAGAGCGAGGATTGACATCCGAGTGACAAAGTCACCGAATTTCCTGTAGATGCGCGCTAGACTCAACAAACCGAAACGGATCATGGGAGAGATAGCGTGAATATTTCAGCATTGACAAATGAGGGCGGTCTGGATCGCGCAATTCGTGTGATCGTTGGCGTCATCCTTCTGGCACTGGTATTTGTTGGCCCACATACGCCCTGGGGGTGGATTGGTTTGGTTCCATTACTAACGGGATTGATCGGCTGGTGCCCGGCGTACTCCCTGCTGGGCATGAGGACTTGCCCACTGCGGCGTAGATGAATAGGTGTAGATGATGATGCCCTTGCCCTAGCCAAACAAATGCGCTGGGGCAGGGGTGTAGTTGCGAGTGGAAGTTGACTTTTCGGTTGACGTACCAAGAACAAGGCAAGAGACAGGTAACTGAACGGAGGGTCTGTCGATGGACCGAAGGCAATGGTTGAAATCCTTTTTCTCGGCCTTGGCCCTGATGGGTTATGTGCGGGCCGATCCCGCCGCAGCTTCCAGCATGATGGGTGGGATGATGTCTGGGGGTGGCATGATGGGTAATGGCGACATGGGCGCCATGATGTCCCCAGAGAATCGTGGTGCCATGGGCACCGGCATGGAGCTTTTCGAGGTCCATGCGCAGGTGCACCGCAAGGTCACCTTTTTGCCCGATGGGGTTCATGCCGTCAGTATTTCCGGAAATCCTAAGGTAGCAGCGCTGCTGCAGGCCCATGTTTCGCAGATGTATGCGCGCTTGGCGGAAGATCATCCTTTCCCCTATCCGGCCAGCCGCAGTGTGCCTGTCATGTTTGCCCATCCCACGGACTACCGCAGACATCTAGAACTATTAAAGGATGGCGTGGCCGTGACGGAGACCTCTCGTCTCCCCTGGATGGTTGATGTGATTCACGCACATGCGCGAGAAATCACTCGTTTTGTAAAGGAGGGCATGCCAGCCATGATGCGGGAGATGATGCAGTAATCTCACCACCGCGCGGACGCCGGTTATGCGGATGGCTAGGTATGCGGCGGCTCTAGGGAAGTGCTGAGCACAGATTATTACCTGACAGGCTGCGGACATATTCTACGATAAAATCTGCGAGGCACCTAATTTTCTCGAAAAAACGCGGTCCGAAGGTACTGGCACCCCCCTCTGCTATTCCATCCGCGGTGGTAACCTGCTCTCCAGCGATCAAGCCATGCCGGTGATCCATGAGCACATGCCCCAGATAAATCAGCTGCGCAGCATCCCCCGGTGCCTTCTTGTAAAGGCGGCAATCGGGGTCCATTACCGAGGCATGGGTGTCATTGTTTCGCTTCTGTCCACGGAAATCAGAGCCGTTGCCCTGCCGATCCCCGGGATCTCTGGAAGCAGAAACTGCACATCGCCCCCATCTCTACGTTGGCTCCACGCATGATCGAATCCCTCCATGCCCTGTTATGGTTGCCCTATCAGAACACCGAGATCTTTGGCCTCCTGAGAGCGCGCTACCGCACAGCCGTCATTGTTCGACAACACGACAACCGGACGACCTTCCAGTGCTGGCTGGAATATCCGTTCACAGGGCACATAGAAGTTGTTGGCATCGACCAAGGCGATACGTCTCATGTGTCATCCAGCCCGGGCAATTGTTCACCAACATAACCACCGATCAGGCCGACCAGCGCGCCAATGAAGACTTCCAGATCCCGCATACCCGCATTGACCCAGGGGGAGTTCTTGCTGATATGAGAGAAGATGACAATGATGAGCAGCATGGAGACCATTTGTCGGCCCCGGTCAGCGAAGCCCAATACCTGGCTCAGCAACATGGCGAGCACGATGATCGGGGCCAAGCCCCATACATGCTGGGGAAGCCAGAGCAAATAGGCCACGGCGATCAGGGATCCGAGTAGGGCGGCGGTGATGGTAGCAAAGAAGCTTTTTTGGCTTTCCACGCGCTGGTCTTTGTATACGGTCAAGACGGTTGCCGCAGCCCAGAGGGCGCCGATTAAGTTTACTGTGGCATGGACGGGGACCAGTTGGTTGATCTCGTATCCTGCAAAATAGCCCGCCAACACCAGGCCGGTCACATACAAGCTCCGAACGTAGGAATCCCAATGCCCCAACTTGTTTTCGGTATTCTCGATCTGGCTGCGGAAAATGCGTGGTAATTTCACCATCCACCCCTGAAAAATGATTGGAGCCCAGATTGGGCCTGGCAGTACTCTGGACAAAGCTATACCTGATGCAGCACCCGCGTCACCACGCCCCAGATCTGGCACTCCTCTCCCTCCCGCAATTCCATCGCTGGAAACTCTGGGTTTTCGGGTAACAACACAGGTGGGCGGTCTTTGCGCAGACGTAGGCGTTTCACGGTCAGCTTGCTATTCGCATAGGCGACCACAATGCGGCCGTCGGAGGGAGGAATGGCTCGGTCAACCAGAATCTCATCCCCATCAAAGATTCCTGCCCCCTGCATGGAGTGCCCCGATACCCGGAGCAGAAAGGTGGCATTTGGGTGATGGATCAGATGTTCATTAAGATTGATGGGGCCTGCTGTGTAATCCTCCGCTGGTGACGGAAATCCTGCCGGGATCCGCCAAAGGAAAACGGGCAGGATCACGCTGGTACCCTGGGTGGTAGTAGTTCTGGTTTCGTTGCATCGCATCAAAGGTCTCCCGCATGTACTGTATAAATATATAAAAAAAGAAAAGGGGGGCAAATGGCGCTGACGCAAGCGTTGTGTTCAGGCGGGACAGTCATGGCCATGGGTTCATCATTTGCGTTGCTGGAACGGGCAGGCGGCGGCGATACTCGAGGCCGGCAGGTTCGCTCGCTATCTAGGGGCACCTCGAATAATCCCACGCGCCGCCTCCAGTCTGATATAAGCTGGCATGGGTGGATGCACAGGATCCACAGCCAGTTTCGACCGTCGGAGGCAATTTCAATTCGTGAGACGACTGAAAATACATAAAGAAAACATCCTCAAACGCTTGCGATTACAGATTGCAAGGCAACGCTGGTTCTATCATCCAACCAACGAATACAAACCGCATGCCCACGGTTTGCGCATACTCAACATCAGAATGAGAAGGGAGCGAAAACACTGGGCGTATCGTTTCCCGGAAAGGTCGGGACTGCCCCGTTTTCGTCAACTGCTGCGCAGGCCGTGAGTGGTTTGCAACTGACCTGGATCGTTTTGGCTGGATCCAGACTATCTCTTGGCGATCGACCGGAGCGAAAAGACAACCGTCATAAATAAAAACAATGCCGTGTCGCGTCTGGCTCCTGCGCTCCCCGTCCGCCGCCTAATTTGGCGCTGCTGAGTTCTGGCCCATGATGGCGGGAGCCCTCGCCCAGGCACGCGCGGACGCTCGCGCTCGCCGAAACTGAAGGGATGCGGGCCAGGACTGAGAACTAGGCGCATCTGATGCACTGGATGGTGGTCTACCACGAGCCGAGGCATGAAGTCGTTTGCTATCAGGGCAAGGCGGAGGCCTACACAGATGTGCATCCCTAACGGTCCCCCGAAATATTGGGGTTTCGAGAGCGATCTCCACGGCCACCGATGCGAAGGTACCCACAATATGTGTACCCTTGGCGCGGCTACCAGCGGGGGTGTTTTTTGTCCGGAAACTCATCATTTGGGCACATTGTCCGGAAACCTCTATGCACCCCCGGGTTCATTGACTTTGCGGCCCTCTGTGTTCGTGTCCGTCAAACGGTGGTTTGGGGGAGGGTGACGGTGAGGCTTTCTGGGAGGATAGGTTTGCGGATGAACGTTAGGTTCACAAGCACAAAAAATCGCTCTATCATCAACGTGATACACTGACACAGGCACACGAGGTGGGGAATGTTATATGGCAAAGGTGGATGTTATGCTGCAAATCCTGTGCAGTTGAATATACATTAGGCCAAACAAGCAGCCATGCGAATTGCCGGCACACCAAACGAGCAATTGAACCAGTTTCTCGACGCGCTTCGAAAGGAGGGTGATCGAGGTGCAGCATTGGCCGCCGCAGCATTTGCGGAGGAGATACTTGATGAAATCTTACTCAGTTTCCTTGCAGATGTGCCGGAATCAAAAGAACTGACCAAGGGGTTTGCGGCGCCCATCGGTACATTTGGCAGCAAAATCAAGCTTGCTTACGTACTTGGGTTGTTAGACAAAGAGTTGCTCAACGGGATCAATATCTCGAGGCGTATCCGAAACGAGTTCGCGCATCAGTGGACACCTGTCTCCTTTGAGACAGAAAATGTCCAGAATCTTGTTGCATCGTTATCAAGGCATTCGATCTTGAATAGCTTGCCAGAGCCCCGCAATACAAGGGAGCGATTCGAGGCTTATGTTTCCGCGTTGCTTTTGGAGCTAAGTTTTATTCCAGGGCTGGTCGAGCGCGAAAAGAGGATACCGACTCGAATAGTTCGGTTCGGAAAGCTTCACAATACAAAGGAAGAAGCAGATGCCGAACATGAAGAGTACAAGCGCACCGGCGTCCCACCATGGACATCCTAAGAGCCTGACGAGGCGCTCCAGCCGACGTTGGCGCTAACGCGCCTCCGCGGCTGAGCTTTACGTTAGACCGCTCAAAGGGCTCACTGCGCAAGACCATGTCTGCTCACCTCCGGATTGCCAGGCCAGTCACTGATCTGGCGAACTCCACCGCCATGTACCGCGACGGTCTCGGCCTTCGTATTCTCGGCACCTTCGAAAACCACGAAGGATTTGACGGTGTCATGCTCGGGCATGAATGTTTAAGCCATCACTTCGAGTTCACTTGCTGTCGCACTCACCCTGTAGTGCCGGCACCAACACCCGAAGATCTTCTTGTGTTCTACCTTCCAGAGCCTGCCGAGCGGAGTGAGGCACACAGCCGCATTCTGGCCGCGGGCTTCAAACAGGTGTCATCGTTCAATCCCTACTGGGAAGTTCGAGGCCGCACGTTCGAAGACCTAGATGGCTATCGCATCGTCCTTCAACAGGCGCAGTGGCCCAATGTCGAGGCTTGAGTCCGAAGTCCTCGTCACGCCCGCCTTGTTTCTTTGCTGAGAGCGGCCCAATCCTTCGCTCGAGTGGACTGCCACCAGCAAGGCGCTTGGCCCCTCAGCTCAATGAAAATGAATATCTATCGAGTCGGTTCGCGACCGTCAGTCACCGGTCCAGAGCAATACTTCACTGGCGTAGTCCGCATCGACCCGCTGTTTGATCCGCAAGAGCCAAGCCGAGTCTTGGCCGCTGCGGTAACTTTCGAGCCCGGCGCAAGGAGCGCACGGCACAGCCATCCCCTTCGCCAGCACCTCGTCGTTACCTCGGGTTGTGGCTGGACCCAGTATTACGGCGGTTGCATAAAGGAAATCCGTGCCGGCGATGTGGTTTTCTGCAACTGTGGCCAAGAGCACTGGCACGGCGCTACCGACACGACCGCCATGAGCCACATTTGGATGCCAGGAAATATCCGCAGTTTGCCAACGATCGGGGTCGCTGGATACCGAGCGTTGTACGAAGCGATATTCCTCAGTGCCTTGTTGATGACGCTGTCATCAAACATCTCGGGCTTCGGCTCAAGTTGCTCCCATGTTGCCTGGATCACGACAGCGGTATACACCCCAGGTGCGCATTGGCCTCAAGTAAGCGATTCTTTGGCGTTCCCTTGCGCGTGTCTGGTCAACATCACCCTCAGCACTAATCATTGAGGCGGAGGCAATAGAGAAGAATAAGCCGATGGTTATAAACAGGCGAGCCAGTCGATTCCCTGATGGTGACTTCTACATATCATCCTCCGGTTCAGCGATGCCAGCAGCATCGATGCCAGCCCGACGGGAGCCACCAAACAAGGTGCCAATACTAAAAGTAGTGAATGATCATCGGTGTACCCCTACGGACAACAGCGCGTAGCCGGGCAGGCTCAGGGTGCCCTGCAGCGCGCCCCCCTGCCGCGTGATCTGCCGCGCGGCATCGAGCAGACGATCGGTCGGCACGGCGCTGAGGGTTTGCCACGTCGCGCCGGCCGGCAGCGAGGGCAACTGCAGCGACTGCGCCTGCACGCCGAGATTCAAGACCAGCAATGCGGGCGGGCCGTCGCCACGCCAGACTTCCACACCCATCAGGCTGGATGCGCCGCCGGGCAGCGTCGGCGCGCCCGCAAAGTACAAAGGCGCCAGACGTGTCGCGCCATGCAGCACGTGCGCGACGGCCTGCAGCATCACGCCGCTGGCCGAGCGTGCCAGCGGTCGCACCGCCGGCTGTTGTGGCCCGAACGCCTGGGCGTTGGCGAACAGGGCGCCGAACGCGCCCTGCGAGACCAATGCGTGCACATCGGCAAGGCGCATCTGTGGATCCTGCGCCAGCGCCAGTGTCTGCGCAGCGACGATCAACGCTTGTGTCCAGGTGCCATCCACCGGACCAGGTAGCTCGCGCATACCCCAGGGTGCGGGCACTTTGTGCCAGTCAGTCTGGTTGTATTCGGTCACCCACACCGGCAAGGTGCCGAAGGCGCGCATCTGCGTCGTCGCCTGGTGCATTTGCTGCAAGGTGTAGCCCAGCAGGGCGGGAACACTGGCGGCATCGAAGCGCAGGTGATGCCGACGCAGGTAAATGCCAGTGGGCACATAGATGTGCATGGTCATCGCGTCCACGCCGTGCAGTGCGGCCATCACGCGGTGGTTCCAGTCGGCGATACGCGGCTGGTGGCGCTGCGCCCACGCGGGGTCGAACATATAAGCGCCAATGGCCGGGATCCGTGCCAGTGGAAATGCCGCGTGCAAGGCCTGCGCCCAGCGCGTCGCCTTGGCCGCATAGTTCTGCGCATCTGGGAAGGCCCGCACATTATTGGGCGTGGACAGGTAGAACTCGTTGCCTAGTTCGACGTAGCGCACGGCGATGCCCTGTGCCTGTGCCGCGTGCAGTTCGGCTTCAGCGTTGGCCAGTGTGCCGCTGAGCAGATTCAGATCGAACACTGCCTGCGCGCCGCTGGCCTGCAGGCCGGATTGCAGGTCACCCAGGCCGAAGTGCAGTTGCGGATGAAGGCGCCGCCAGCCGCGATACCGCTGCCGGCCGGCAGCATCGAAATTGCCGCTGCGCCAATTCCAGTAGTTGCTCAGCGTGCCGCCCGGATAGCGCAGCGTGCCGGGTTGCAGCGCGCGCACGGCGGCGAGAAAAGGCGCTGCATGCCAATCCTGGAGTCTGGCGCCGAGGTCCAGGTTGTAGCCGAGAAAATCGGGTGGTAGCACGCGCATCGGCCCGATTTGTGTGGTAATCACCTCAGCCTCCTGGCCCTGTGCGGGAACGACGGTTCCCGCACAAGCCAAGAAGGTAAATACACCCAGACGGAGGAGCGTGCGCAAAAGCATACCCGAGACATGGCCGTCCCTGGATTGATCACTGTGCTGACGAGACCACCATCTAACAGATCGGTGATACGATGTGGAGATCGAAAACATGGCTCTCCCGCCGGCCAAGAATGAAGCCATCATGTACCTAACGACTCTCCATCAACGATGCCAGTAACCCCGATGCCAGCCCCATGGGCCCCACCAACCAGGATGCCAATACCCATAGGGGTGAATGATCACGGGTCCAGGCTGCACGACGGCCACCGGGCCTCTGGGTGGAACCACATAACAGCCAGAAAGTGCCATAATAGTCCCGATGACCAGAGCGAATTTTATGGTTATTAGTAGCCTATTCATATAAAGATACCTCACGTAAAAGCAAGGAATATGCCGGTGCTCGAGTCTTTCGACCGTAGCTCCTATTGCTCTACCGTCCAATCTCTTGACTGATCATGCTCTCCCGACGATTGAGCGTCTGCTGTTGATACTGGCTGATGTATCCATTTACGACGCCTCCTTGGTGCATCGCGTCCCAGTTCTCTCTGCCAACGACCTGACGAACACGCCAATGCAGAGCCGCTGCCCAAGCTGGGGAGATTTCTCCCTCCCGAGCTTCCTCGTTGATGCGCGCATTGAGGTGATGCGCGCGATCCAGGACCTCTGTTCGACGGGGGTGGTGGTGAGCCCACGCCTCATCGGCCTGCGCCTCATTTACGGTCAGGAGTGAAAGAGTAGAAACGACAATACTTAGGGCTAGAGTTTTGGAAATAGGCAACATAACTACCTCGTGTGCTGATGCATATGAGACCGCTGGTATTCCTCCCACAGACGCTTTTTTGCAGCGGGCGGAAGCTTTTGAAAGCGTTGCGCGCGATTCAGAATCCGTGCACGACGTTGTGGCGGTAGCTGTCGCCAGCGCTGTAGGTGCTGCTGCCAATCTGCCCGAGGAGGGGGCCGCTCCCATCCGGGCTTCTCGGGAAATTGATGTCGCTGCCACAGTGGTGTCGCGTTCGCCGCGAAGGAACAGCTCGCCAAACAGGTTAATAGGAGGAAAATCAATCTTCTCTTACCCATGGTCAGCCACCTGTTCGAGCTGGTCGGGATGGGCGTTTAACCACTCATAGAAAGAGAGGTGCGCGACGACCTGCTGTTCCGTCGGGACGCTATCGGCATTACGGGAGCTTGTCGCGAGATTCACCGGGCTAGCGGCAAAATGCCAAAAGCCCGCAGCCAGCAGGAGGCAGCAGGTAGCTGCCGCGCCCACCCACAAGGGGGACTGCCTGCGGCCCGCTGTACGCCGTCGAGCTGTTGTTTGTGAATACGGATGTGCTGACCAAGTTTGCAGTAGATCAACGCTGAAATGAGATCGTTGCTGACAAAGTTTACATTCTGCGACATGCGCAGAAACTGCGTCAGGCGAAGACAGCAATCCCGAACGCCAGCGATCCAGGATCTCGATGTCCGGATGCTCGCTAGAGGATGTAGACGGCTTATGGTTCATGGAAATATCCCTCCGGTGTCCAGTCGGCCAGATATTCTCGTAAGTGGCGCAACGCACGAAAGTGATGGACCTTGACGCTTCCAGTGCTGCAACCCATCGCGATCGCGGTCTCTTCGATACTTAGCCCCTCCCACTCCCGTAGCAAAAAGGCTTGGCGTTGTCGCGAAGGGAGTTTCTGTATGGCTACATGGATTGCTTTGCTGAGCTCTTGATTTGTCAGTACCCCTTCAGGAGAGGGGGTGGGATCGGCTAGCAGGTCCATGGGGTCGGGGTCGCCCTCCTTGCGATCGGACCAGAACCCTAAAATCCGTTCCAATTTTTGTCGGCGATGCTGATCTCGGATCCGATTCTGGAGAATCCGATAGAAAAGCGGAACAAACTCCTCCGATGGGCGGTCCCCATACGATCGCATCAAGGCGATGGCAGATTCCTGCACCAAGTCCCAGGCAAGGTCTGTCTGGCCGAGCTCCAAGCAAGCAATCCGGTAGGCGCGAGACTGTATTCGCGAGAACAGCCTCTGCCAGACGATACTATTCAAGTCTACCCTCGCGTCAAGCCTACTAGAGTCGCTGCAATACACGGAAAGATACCCGCACAAGCCTCTGTCACGCACTATAACGTTTGGGCATGGCATTTGGTTGACCGGGAGAATGCTCGTCGAAGGTGGCGAGTAGCCAATGACCGCGACCCTCTACAAGCAGGTTGAAGGTTTTTGACAGAGTTATTCAGAAAACTCGATTACGCACCATACCCCCGAAGTAGATCCATCGGGACATGCCATCGCGATTGTTACCGACAACGAAAAACAACGTGGCATTTGGGCCTTGGTTAGTCATGTTGGCATTGCTGGAGACAAGCATTAAAAAATCATAAAGGTTAGGGAGGCCGCTGAAAAAGTCCGTGTTATTGTGTTACGAGTTACGGATTGGAGGGGACGGGTATGCGTGGCGCCGCGGTGGAGCCGAGGGATATGTTCAGCTATCTGTCACCGGAGCAGCGGGTCCCGAAAGATCATCCCCTCAGCGCTTTCCGGGTGACGATATTTATTCGGGTCTCGGGCGCCCGTCTATTCCTCCAGAACACCTGTTCCGGACCTTGCTCTTGCAAATGTTCTACAGCATTCTCTCCGAACGGTAATTGATGGAGCAACTAAATGCAACTTGCTCTTTCGCTGGTTTATCGGCTTGGATATGGACACCACGGTCTGAGTGCCGCCCGTCTTTTCCAAAAACCGGGACCGGCTATTGGATCATGGCCCGATTCATCAGATCTTCCGCTCGGTGGTCGAGCAGGCCCGTGCAGGGAATCTCCTTTCTGAAGAACACTTTTCCATGGATGGTGCAGACTACTGGAAGCATGGGCATCTCAAGCGTCATTTCAGCCCAAGGATCGTGAGAATCCGCTAGATCGTAGCAGCGATTTCCGCGGGCAGCGCCATAGCAATGACACCCACGAGTCGGTAACAGATCTTGATGCCAGACTGTACAAGAAGAGTGATGGCGAGGCCTCGCGCCCAGCGTATCTCGGGCACGTTCTGATGCTGGGCGAGCTGGGCGGCACCCAGCAAGTGACCCCGGAGCGGACAAGGGATACGACCGTAGCGGTTTCATCCAGGAGTTACGGGATCGGAATGTCACCCCCTATGTCGCCAGCAAGAAGAGAGGCTCGGCTATTTATGGTCGCACGACCCGCCATGAGGGGTATCCCATGAGCATTTAGGTCCGGCGAGGGGTTGAATCCATCTTCGGGTGGATGAAGACCACCGGCGGGATGCGAAAAACACGATTCCCAGGATGGGAACGGATGGATCTGCATTTCACTCTGGCCGCTAAGGCTTACAATATGCTGCGAATTTCCCGATTGAGGACAGGCCGATGGGAGCAATACCCATAAAACTCGGTAATTCGATGAAACCTCTCGAAAATAGGGGGCAAAAGGACATTACGCCTACCCAATTTCACGAGAATTTGTTGATGCCAGGCGCGCAACTGAGAGATCGTTGCCATTTTTCGGCAACCTCCCAGGCACCGCATAAATGCTCAGCCGAATTGCACGCTCAGCATCGAGATGGAGCCACCGTCCATGCCCTCGACCGGAACTGCAACGGGCTCGCCGGAAACGCTTGCGCCCAAAACGTATAACAACGGCAGGTAATGGTCGGGCGTTGGCACCGAAAGTTCTGCGTCGCGGCCAAGCGATGTGTAGTCTACCAACACTTGGTGATTGCCTTGCAGAACCAATTCTCTGACCGTGGCCTCAAATCGCAGCGCCCAGTCGAAAACTACTGCCGGCTGCCGACCCCAGGTGTAGGTGTGCAGATTGTGCACGACATCGCCGCTGCCCATCAGCAGGATGCCTTCATCGCGCAGCGGCTGCAGTCGACTACCCAGCTCATAGTGGAACGCGGGTGGCTGTGTCGCATCGATGGAAAGTTGTACCACCGGTACGTCGGCGGCAGGAAATATGTGGCGCAGCACCGACCATGTGCCGTGATCGAGGCCCCACTCGATATCCGTGCGCACGTTGGTCAAGCCGAGCAGCGTGCGCACGCGCTCCACCAACATAGGATCGCCCGGTGCGGGGTATTGCACTTCGTAGAGTTCGCGCGGAAATCCCCCAAAATCATGGATCGTTGGTGGCATGGCAATCGCAGTCAGCGCGGTCGCGGGCAAGTACCAGTGGGCTGATATGGAAAGTATGGCGCGCGGCCGAGGCAATTGCTGACCGATCGCCATCCAACCTTGAGTCCACGCATTGGCTCGCAGGGCGTTCATGGGGTTCCCATGGCCTAAAAAAAGGACAGGCATCCGGCGGCTTTGGTCACGCATGGCGAATTTTCCTTTGATGAGACTTCGCGATCTGCGAGACCAGTATACGTTGCATCAGCGCTCCGTCATAAATTCTCAACTAGCGGAGAGTAGTCAAAAAGTGGCTCTGCTGTAGGTCTGAATTTTGGGCAAGACTTCGGGTAAGCAAGAAGCATAACACTCTTCTGCTGGTGCCGAGATCAAGTGGTCTGATGTGTTTTGGGTGTGGCCGGTGCGTGTCTAGGAATTATAGCAGTGGCAGGCGCTGAAGTGTGGCGCCCGTGGTTGTTGGATTGGTTGCTCTGAATCCATGAAATATCAGAACTATTGGGATTTATTCCCAATAATGTCCAACTTTGTCCCCCATATGCAATCTTGCGGACCGCCCGCTGCAAGGCGCCAAAACGCAATGGCCCCTGATTACTGAGGACCCAAAGGATGTAGGTCATCCATGGGCCCATCAACAGGCGCAAAAGAGCATTCATCGGACAGGGGCTTTCTTGAATCGTCTTTCTCATGGTTACTAGTTAATACCTACTTTACAAAAAAAAGCGTAAGCCATACTATGGGGCAACTACAACGCGCACAAGCTGCGCAAGGAGAGGCCAGAATGAGTGCTCAGATGAAAGAGCAAGAGCGCGGGGTGGAGAGCATCGTGCCCAGCCGCGTGACCTCCGATGGGGCGGGGGTGCGAATTCATGCCCATGCGGCGAGCCGCCTGCTCTTGGTCGCTGGACGCCCCCTGGGCGAGCCCATCGCCCAGTATGGGCCCTTCGTGATGAACAACGAGGAGCAACTGCAGCAAGCCATGGAAGACTATCGCGCCGGGCGATTGGCCTGAGGTTATTTTTCAGAGGGGAGAACCGTCATGAGCAAAATACTGGTGTTGTATCACAGCCTTTGGGGGCACGTGGAACAGCTTGCGGAGGCTGAGGCCGAAGGTGCTCGCTCAGTTCCGGGGGTCCAGGTGACCGTCAAGCGCGTGCCGGAGACGATGGATGCGGAAAAGCAGACAGCCATGCACGTCAAGGCCCAACCTGCTCCTGAGGCTCATCCCCACGAGCTGGGCGACTATGATGGCATTCTCTTTGGCACCCCGACCCGCTTTGGCAACATGAGTGGGCAGATGCGCAATTTCCTTGACCGCACCGGAGGTCTCTGGCAACAGGGCGCCCTCGCGGGCAAGGTCGGCAGCGTCTTCGTGAGCACTGCGACCCAGCATGGTGGGCAGGAGAGCACCATTCTGAGCTTTCATCCCTTTCTGTTCCACCAGGGGATGATCGTAGTTGGCGTCCCCTACACCTGCCCTGAGCTAAGCAACATGGAAGAAATCAGTGGGGGTACGCCCTATGGCGCCAGCACCCTGGCGAAGAGCGATGGCAGTCGTCAGCCCTCGGCCAACGAACTGGCCATTGCACGCTTCCAAGGGCGCCATGTAGCAGAGATTACGCAACGACTGTTCCCAGGGTAGTTACGGAGAAAGCGATAGGGCACGAGACAGCAGGGTGATCTGCCCTGTTGTCCCCGTTCCTATCCATGGCCTCCTATTTTGGCGGCGATTCATTATACCCCCTTTTTGTAAAGAGAAGTCATAGTGACAGTACAGTTTCCCTGAATCCATTGATAGAGGCCAATTATGAAATCCATACAAGATGCTGCCGTGCTTCTGGCGCGTATTCTTATCTTCTCCTGGTTTTTCCCAGTCGGGCTGAGCAAAGTCACCCATTACGCCGCTACTGCTGCCTATATGGACGCCAATGGAGTCCCCAGCTGGCTCTTACCACTGGTTATCGCAACAGAAATTGGATGTGCCGTGTTCCTGCTATTTGGCTGGAAAACACGTCTTTTTGCCTTCCTGTTGGCGGGCTATACCATATTGGCGGTCCTGATATTTCACCTGCATCCCACCAGTGAAACGGGGAGCATTATACAGATGGCTGAGTTGGTGGATGCTGGTGGCTTTCTGGTGTTGTTTGCCCATGGCGCAGGTAGCTGGAGTCTGGATTCCTTGCTCTCCAAAAGAGGCTCTGGTGAAAAGTGACTGGAGTCACACGAAAAAGAAAAACGCCTTTGGGAAAAAGCGCAAGCAAGGCCCATGGGCTTTGTCGAGCCTGACGAAGAGTATTGCGAGTCCTTGCAGTTTGAACCGCCCCGGATTTTGAGAAGGCTCCTTTGTCCAAGAGAATGGAGCCATGATAAACAAAGCTAAAACACCCAAATATTCCCCTGAAGTTCGCGAACGCGCGGTGCGCATGGTGCAGGAACACCGCGGCGAGTATTCCTCGCCCTGGGCGGCGGTGGAGTCTATTGCTCCTAAGATCGGCTGTTCGCCTCATACCTTGCATGAATGGGTTAAACGGCATGAAGTCGATACCGGATTGCGCGACGGCGTCACCAGCGAAGAGTGTGAACGTATCAAGGCGCTGGAGCGTGAGGTCAAGGAATTGCGCCGTGCCAATGAAATCCTGAAGCTGGCAAGTGCGTTTTTTGCCCAGGCGGAGCTCGACCGCCGTCTGAAGTCATGAACACCTTCGTCGATACGCATCGTAATGCTTTCGGGGTCGAGCCGATCTGCCGTGTCTTGCAGATCGCCCCGTCAGGCTACCGGCTTCATGCCGCACGCCAGCGCAATCCCGCGCTGCGTTGTGCGCGTGCGCAACGCGACGAAGTATTGATACCCAAGATCGAGCGCGTCTGGCAGGCCAATCTTCAAGTCTACGGCGCGGACAAGGTCTGGCGGCAGATGAAGCGCGAAGGCACTGAGGTCGCACGCTGCACCGTCGAGCGCCTGATGAACCGCCTAGGATTGCGTGGCGCGGTGCGGGGTAAAAGCGTGCGCACGACGGTACCCGACTCCAAACAACCGTGCCCGCTGGATCGGGTGAATCGCCAGTTCAAGGCGGATCGGCCGAACCAGCTCTGGGTCTCGGATTTCACCTATGTTTCGACCTGGCAGGGCTGGCTGTATGTGGCCTTCGTGATCGACGTGTTCGCCGGGCGCATCGTTGACTGGCGAGTGAGTCGAAGCGTGACGACGGACTTCGTGCTGGACGCACTGGAGCAAGCGCTCTACGCCCGTCATCCCGAATGCGATGGCAGCCTCGTGCATCACTCAGACCGGGGCTCGCAGTACGTCAGCATCCGCTACAGCGAGCGTCTCGCCGAAGCGGATGTTGAACCCTCCGTGGGCAGCAAGGGCGACAGCCATGACAACGCCCTGGCCGAGACGATCAATAGGCTGTACAAGGCGGAACTAATTCACAGGCGCGGCCCGTGGAGGACACGGGAAACGGTGGAACTGGCGACCCTCGAATGGGTGGCGTAGTTCAACCATGTCAGGCTGCTCGAACCCATCGGCTATGTCCCTCCGGCAGAAGCGGAGGCAAACTACTATCGGCAACTCGCCGAACAGACCGAATTAACGGCCTGCACTTAAAGCAAATGGCCTCCACGAAACCCGGGGCGGTTCAGTGCCGTTGTGTCGGCGTCACGAAGCGAAGGCCGCTATGGCAGTGTTCCTCGTTATACCAGTGCACGAAACCCTGTACCCAGGTACGGGCCGAGCTCAGGTCTGAGAAGCCTCTCTCGGGGAAATCCGGGCGATATTTGCAGGTGCGGAATAGCGCTTCCGAGTAGGGGTTATCGTCGCTCACCCATGGGTGGCTGTAGGAAGGCGCAATTCCGAGACGGTGCACGGTCGCCCGCAACGTAGCGCCTTTCATGGGACTACCGTTGTCTGCATGCAGGATGCGGGGCCGGCCGATTCCTTCCTGCCACACAGCGTTCTGCACCAACTGTGCAGCGAACTCGGTCTTTTCGCTGCTATACACCTCCCATCCTACGATCTTTCGACTGTAGATGTCGACGATCAGGTACAGGTAGTAAAAGGTTCCGGCGATGGGTCCGCCCAGATAGGTGATGTCCTAAGTCCAGATCAATGGCCTAATCCTGGGATGATATAAATGTTCCGGGATAATAAGCTATGGACAGAAATTGTGTCCCATCATGACACGTGATCATATTCGTACCAAAACCCATCAACCCCCTGACCACACTCATTGGAACTAGGGTTTCCTGATTACTTTGTTACTATCCGCTTCACATTCATCCATTTCCGTAGGGCGATAATCGCCCAGACCATTTCAATAACTCCAAAAGGCCAAGTTCCTGCAAGCCAGCCGTAGGCACTGGAGCAAAGACAGCCAATGCTGAAAAGAAGCGTAAACCATGGGGAACGTGTCTCCAACGCATAAAAAATCATCATGGCTGTGACAGATAAGGCACCATAAAGAGTTAATAAATTTCCATCTAGCACCATGGTACACCCCTGCTGATACCCGACGTCGAGCTCTGTCATTGGCCACCCTAATGGCGCCAACCAGGGTCGGCCTAATGGCGCCACTTCAAATGGCCAGAAATGGGCTCTCGAACGGAGTCAAGAATGGGCGATTTTTGGCCCTTTCACAAGTCGGGATTTGGGGGGATGTTAATCAGCGTGCAAAAGTGAACAGGTGCAGGTAGGAATCAGCGTCGAAAACTGAACACCTGCTACCCTCTCGGGATTTGGCCCGGGAGGTACCTGGAGTGCTTTGCATGGAAACGATTGCCAAGATTCGCCTGCTGTACCACGTTAAGAAGAAGTCCATCAGCGAGATAGCCCGGCAGTTTCGCTTGTCGCGGAACACGGTCTACAAGTACCTGCACCACGATGGAGATGTCCCCAAGTACACCCGCCGGTCCTCGGCGAAGCCCCAACTCGGGCCTCATGAGGCCATTCTGCAGAAGTGGGTGGAGACCGAATCGCATCTGCCCCGCAAGCAGCGTCGGACGGCGCGCCGACTCTTTGAGGATCTGCGCAAGGAGGGCTATACCGGGGCCTACGATAGCGTCCAGCGCTGGGTGAAGCACTGGAAGGTCGTTGAGCATCCGGGCGTGCAGAAGGCCTATATCCCTCTAGTCTTTCGCCCTGGCGAGGCCTATCAGTTCGACTGGAGCACCGAGACGGTCGTTTTGGGCGGCGTGACGCACACCGTGAAGGTGGCGCAATTTCGGCTCACCCATAGCCGGATGTCTTTCGTTCGGGCCTATCCCAGGGAGACCCAGGAAATGGTCTTTGCCGCCCACCAGGAGGCCTTTGCCGCCTTTGGCGGGGTGCCCGAGCGGGGGATTTACGACAACCCCAAGACCATTGTCGACATGGTCTACCGCAAGCTCGTTGAGGGACAAGATCGGGAGTTCAATCCCCGGTTCCTGGCGATGATGAACCACTATCTCATCGACCCCACCGCCTGCACGGTGGCGGCCGGCTGGGAGAAGGGGCAGGTCGAGAACCAGGTGGATACGCTGCGCAAGTGGTTCTTCACCCCCACGCCGCGCTTCGATGACATCGACCAGCTCAATGCCTGGCTCTGGCAACAGTGCGTGGAACGCGCGCAGAGCGAGGCTCACCCCGAGCAGAAGGACCGCAGCATCTGGGAAGTCTTCCAGGAGGAGCAGTCCTCCCTGCGCGCCTTTCGGGCAACCTTCGATGGATACGTCGAGGTGCGGGCGCGGGTGTCCAAGACCTGCCTGGTGACGGTGGATCGGAACCAGTACAGCGTGCCGGCCCAATACGCGGGCCAGTACCTGCAGGTACGCCGCTATGTGGACCGTATCCTGGTCCTGCACGAAGGCCAGGCGGTGGCCAGCCATCGGCGGCATATGGGGCGCGGCCAGGTCTTCACGGATGTCATCCACTACCTGGATGTCCTGGAGCGCAAGCCCGGTGCCCTGCGCAACGGGCGCCCCTTCCAGGAGCTGCCTCGCGCCATCACCTCAGTGCGTCAACGGCTGCAAAGCAAGCCCTTGGGGGATCGGGAGTTCGTCACCGTACTCCTGATGGCACGGGAATACGGCATCGACAATCTGGAAACCGCCTGCGCCATGGCCCTGGAGCAGGGTGCCGTGAATGCCGCGGTGGTACTGAACCTTATGCATCGTTTGGCGAATCCGCTGCCCCCGGCCCCGGTGTGTACGCCGGAGGCTCTGCGTTTGCAGGATGAGCCCCGTGCGGACTGTGCCCGCTACGACTTGCTGCGGGGGAATGCCTATGTCCACTGAGCTGCTGCAATCCCTGCGTGCTCTGCATCTCTATGGCATGGCCCTGGCGGTGGAGGATTGGATGGACCAGCGCCTACCTCAGGATCCCGAGACGTGGTTGGGGCAACTCCTCGCCGCGGAAAGCCAGGAACGCAGCAATCGTAGCCTCCTCTACCAGATGCGTACCGCACGTTTCCCCGCCCAGCGCGGCCTGGAAGACTTCGACTTTACCGAGAGTCCCGTGGACCAGAAGGCGCTACAACGACTTGCCGAGGGCCACAATCTGGGCGCCGCCCACAACATCATCTTCGTCGGTGGTACTGGGACCGGGAAAACCCATCTCGCACTGGCTCTCGGACACGCTGCCATCTACCAGGGCCATCGTGTGCGCTGGTTCAACGTCGTCGATCTGGTCAATCAATTGGAGCAGGAAAAGACCCGTGGCCAGAGTGGCCGCCTGGTCAAAACCCTGCTGAACATGAACCTCGTCGTCCTCGATGAGCTGGGCTACTTACCCTTCTCCGAGTCCGGTGGCGCCTTGCTCTTTCACCTGATCAGCAAGCTCTACGAGCACACCGCGCTGATCGTCACCACGAACCTCTCCTTCGGGGAATGGGTCCAGGTCTTCGGCGACGCCAAGATGACCACCGCCATGCTCGATCGCCTCACCCACCACTGCGACATCATCGAGACAGGGAACGACTCCTACCGCTACAAACAGCGCCGCTCTCTCCCCCTCTGAAACTGTTCAAAATTGGACGCTGACACCTGTTCAAATTTCGACGCTGATTGACACTGGACTTGGCCTCGTGCGTAGCAATAGCCGTCATGACCGTATCGATGGCGGCTTGCGTAGTGCAGATCCGCCCTCCCCGCCCATACCAGTAGGGTACACCATGCTCATCCAACCACTTCATGGCATCGGATCGCCTAGAGTATCCCAACCACTCCAACAGCCCTTCTTCTCGAATCAAGCTATCCATATTGCTCACCCGATCCAGCAACGCGCATCCGG
Organism: Acidithiobacillus acidisediminis; assembly: GCF_023277115.1. Taxonomy (NCBI): domain Bacteria; kingdom Pseudomonadati; phylum Pseudomonadota; class Acidithiobacillia; order Acidithiobacillales; family Acidithiobacillaceae; genus Acidithiobacillus; species Acidithiobacillus acidisediminis. Next base: position 2,028,503 of record NZ_JALQCS010000001.1, on the reverse strand, counting down.
GGCGTGAGCCAGGCAGGCACCCCAGCAATCCAAAAGGCTACCCTTTGGGCAGAGCAATGTATATCCGCGCCGCTGGAGCTGCCTCGGCGACGCCCAGTAGTCCACACGCAATCCTTGCACATGCAAGGACATGACGCCTTCAACAGGTTTTGCCTCGCGAACGGGCAACACCCGACCATTCGGGTGGCGCACGATGCCCAGGAAAGAACTGGTTTCTGGATGATCCACCATCACAACACCACCTTCCGCACCCATCCAGCGCGGCTGATCATGCCGTTCAGGTTCGTGACGAGGGTATCCCGATCAAAGAGAAAAGTCAGGGTGGCGCCATCGTGGTAGTGAACTGCCACACGGATAGGCGATGTCCGGTCAAGAATCTCCCGAGGGGCAAGAGGGGAACCCATCACTCGGATTAGTGAGTTGAATGTTGTCTGCGGGTTGTTCATGCCTAGCTCCATGCTGAGTGGCGATGGAGGAAGTATAACTTTAGTTATCGTTTAGTCAACATCCCAAGTTTTCAGGCATGGGACTTATGAACCGCCATAGTCATCGCAAGTCCCGATATGAATGCACTGCAACACCAACAATTTCGCACGCCCCCAACGCTTTGGTTGGGAATTGCGGATTATCTGGAACCAGCAACCATTCATCGCCATCTTGAAGCAATCGCTTCATGGTCGCCTCATTGTCACCATTCCGAACCACGACAATATCTCTATGCCTAGGCTGCGCTTCAGGATCTATCAAGACGATATCGCCCTCGCTAAGGGTTGGAGACATGCTGTTACCAGAAACGCGAAGATAGAACGCCAAGCATGAAACCATCTTTGGACTTGGAGCCCATTGAACAGCAGGGTCCTGCCGTGCCCGTTCTATAATCTGATCCGGCGCCCCGCAAGGCACCGAACCGAGAATTGGATACCAAGCTCTAATGTCTGGGCCAGGCAGAACCCCGTCAAGCATCCCCCCTTTCCCGGTCACCAGCCATTCTGGGCTTACACCGCAGGCGAACGCAATTTGCGCAGCAAATCTTGACCCAGAAGCCCCATTTTCTAACTTCTGGTATCCGGGTTGCGACATCCCCACGGACTCAGACAAAGAGCGCTGCGACAGCCCCGCATGCTCCCTCGCCTTCTTTAATCGCTCAGAAAAGTTCATGGGCACAGTGTATAACTCCGGTTATAAGATATCAACACCCCTAGGTTATTGATCTGCCCGATAACCTAAGCTATATTTTTGACGCATGAGCATTCACGACCAAATTTCGAGAGCGCTATCTTTCGCAGGCTCCCAGAAAGCCCTAGCGCTTATTGCCGGAGTGACACAGCCAGCAGTAAGCGGTTGGGTGACCGGGAGGAAACAGCCAAGCGTGCTAAGTGCCATCCGCATCGAGGCCGCGACCGGCGGGCTCGTGACTAGGTCGGACTTGCGTCCGGACATCTGGCCGCCAGAGCAGAAACAGGAACATCCAGACCAAGGGGCCGCGTGATGACATCGGGATCGACAATGGTAGGCAGGGGGCGCTCCTATATGCGCGATAAAACCATGACCATACTATCGGGGTCCCCGATTGAAATGGCACGCAAGGCGCATGGGCGCATCTTGCAGTCCATGCAAGAGCCAGGCAGCCAACTTGCATTAGCGAAAGCTCTAGGGGTCTCTCAAAGCAAAAACGAAGCGCTCAAAGATGCCCTTGCCCTGATCTACCTGAACGGGTTCAAGGTTGTTGATGAGGATGCAGTCACCATCCGTTCTGAAGTCCTCCAGTTCCTGCGCCAAAGGATGTCGCGGGTCCTGGTCGACGACGAGATGGCCAAAATCCTGTCCGTGGGTGAGGTATGAAAAATCGCTCACCTTCCCACCGCCCGGATCTCGCCCTTCAGGCTTCGCGCGAAGCCGCCCAACAGATTACTACCGAAAGGCGGGAAGGGGTTCCCAATTGCTCAAGCGTGATGGTCACGTATCGATCGATGACTTTGTGTCTGCCGCCCAGGTGCGGATGTTGGCACGGGGAAGAATCGGATGAGACCCACTTCTATGCCAGAAAACGGGGGCATCCGAACTGTGTTTTGGCCGCGCGGTCATGTCTGGCGCCTATTCTGCTGGCTGATGAGGCTGAAAAACCATGTCCAATGACGCACGCCTGAACACAGGGATTCTGCAACACCCAAAATCCAAAAAGCTGAACCGGAAATTTGGTCCGCAAGGTCCCTTGTCATTTATCGCGCTGATCCTCTGGGCCGCAGCCAATCGCCCTGATGGCGATCTCGCCGGCATGGATGCTGACGACATTGAGTTGGCTATCGATTGGCCTCTAGATCCTGGGATTTTTTTCGAGGCGCTGATCCAACTTCGGCTATTGGATGAAATCGAGCCCGGCCATTACCTCATCCACGACTGGCAGGACCACAACCCATGGGCTGCCGGATCGGAAAATCGATCGCAGCAGGCACGATTTGCCGCGCTCGTAAAAAGATACGGGCGAGCAAAAGCCGAACAAATGATCCAGCAGTGCTCTGGACATCAAACAGCGGTGCTAACACCTTCGACGGGCAATGCCGAAAAGCACATCGAGCAGCAGCCGCAGCAAACATCGGCAGAGCCATCAGCAGACAAGAGATGTGCGGAAATCATAGAAGAGCAATGCTCGGAAGAACAATCAGTTATGCTCATTTCTGCCCACAGCAGTGCTGTCAGCACAAACGAGCAGTGCTGCCAGCACAATTCAGCAGTGCTCGCGGCAGACTTGAGCACTGCCCCGTCTCCGTCTCCGTCTCCGTCTCCGTCTCCGTCTCCGTCTCCGTCTCCGTCTCCGTCTCCGTCTCCGTCTCCGAAACAGTCTGACCCACCATCTTACACTCGGCATCCACCTCGTCTGGGGGACCAGTCACCGCCTGGGGTTTTGGCGCAAGCTGGGAAGCATGCATCCCGCTTTGCCGAATTCTGGGACGCTTACCCGAAGAAAGTGGCCAAGCCAGAAGCCATGAGGCGTTGGAAAACCAAAAGGTTGGACGTTCTAGCCGATGACATTTTGCACGACCTGAGCGACCGACTGAGCAGAGACCCTGCCTGGCAAAGGGGATACATCCCGAATCCGGCAACGTACCTGAACCAGGACCGATGGACCGACGAACTTCTACCAATTCCGCAACCGACAACCGCCATGGAGTCTGCCAATGGAACCCGTCAGCAAAACTCTCCACGTTCTAAGCTCTCGCTTGTCGAGCAGGTCCGCGACGCAAGCAATACCTGGGTCGAGCGGCAAACCAGAGAAGACAGAACCATCGACATATCCGCAGCGCATGGCGCAAATCTGGTCTCGCATGACTGAGATTTACGGGCACAAATGGACCAGCATGTACGGGCTGGAGCCTGTCTTGTCTTGGTCCGCAGCCCTTGCCGACCTGACGGGCGAACAACTTGCCGCGGGATTCCGGTGGTGTGCTATCGATCGTAGCGACCCGTGGCCGCCATCCCTTCCAGAATTTCGCCATGCTTGCCTGATGGCGAACCATGGCAAGGAACTTCAGGGGGTAATGGCCTATCGTGCTGCCATGGCATACGCCAGCGCCGTTCAGTATGGCAGGGAAATTCGGGCGACACCTGCAGCCGTGATTGAGGCGGTACGCCAGGCGACGGCATTGGCGTTGATCATCACTTCGGCAGAAAAAAGCCAGTCCCTTTTTGCCTACCACTACGACCAGGTCTTGCGGGCCATTCGATCCGGCAAAACCTTTGCGCATGACCTACCCAAAGCATTTCCACCACAAGCCTGTGATACCAGCCCTGCAGTCGTTGACGAATGGTGCAGCAAGCTCAAGGAAATTCTGGGCGGCGCATGGGTAGCGCAACGGGATAGAGGCGTGTCGGGGCGCAATTATGAAACATCACAGGGAGAACCAAAATGAGTAACATCATCCGCGATAACCTGCGTCGTCATCTGGTGGACCTTGGAGCCTTTTTCGAGAGCCCAAGATGCTTTCTGGAAAAACTGCAAGGCAACCGTTTCGAGTATCTGGGCTACGACTGCAGCACGCAGGTTGCCATACGCCTGGTCCGCTGGTCACGAGCCATAGATCTGACCCCGATCCAAACTCACGTCATGAACCAGATTCTGGACGCAGCCATCAGGAAGGGATCGGTGGTTGTAAAACACCGAATTCGGTCCACCAGTTGGTTTATACCCTCTTCCGGGGATCTCGATGACCTGTCCTGGTCTGTGGCATCGAAAGCCCTTGAGCACCTGACCGAAACCCACAATTTCTCTGGGCAAAATGGTGGACCGGTTATTCCCAATCCATCCATTCTGGCATTTGTTGCGGCCAACACCCGGTTTTTGTCGCGAGAAGCCATGGAGCACTTTGTTTACCACAAGCGATGCACTGCAGAGGAAGACCGTGGCAGCAATGATTCCGCTCCGTCAGGATTTTTGCTGGAGACCTACATCCGCCAGCAAAAGAGTCTCCTGAAACACAAGACAGGAAAGGAAAGAGTCGCTGCGGAAAACAAAATACGGGAATTGACAGCACGACTGTATGGCATGCGCTCAGAAATTCGCCTTTCCCTCCTGGAAGAGGAAGGCGAGGATCAGGATCGCTCTCAGCACCTGTCCTCAGCAGACTTGATGGATCTTGCCTATTACGATGACTATGAAGTGGATCGTCCAGTGTTTACGGATCAGGAGCAGTCGTTTCTGGATTACCTGTTCCAGATTGGTGAGAAGGAAATGTCCGCCAGAGACCTGATCCCCGCACTGATCGAGGCCCATGAGTTCCGTGCCATTCATGCCTTGTTGCGCGTGCTCAAAGATCCTGGACTGGAAGAGCAAGCACAAATCCTGAGCGACCTCATGGGACATCGACCGCTCAGCGACATCCGCAAGCAGATCCTGCGTCCCAGAAAGACCGATTCTGTGCAAATTTTGCAGCTCCTAAGCGCCTGCAAGCGTTATGTCTCGGACGAGATCGCGGAACAGGAAATCGAACACTATGCGATGGCCTGCGGGGCATGATCATGGACCCAATTTTCCCATGGATTGGAGGTAAAACCCGGTTGGCTGGGGAGATACTAGCGAGGCTCCCCCAGCCACACAGGGAGAGGACCTATGTCGAGCCTTTTTTCGGCGGTGGCGCCGTCTATTTTGCCCAGCACCCTGCCGGCGTTGAAGTGATCAACGATCGCAACCGGGAAGTGATCCTCTTCTTCCGCATGCTGCGGGATCATGCCGACGAGCTGGTCCAGTACCTGCAGAATACCCCCTACTCCCGCGAAATCTTTTATGCCTGGCGCAAAGCAATACCGGAAACCCTGCCAGAAATTGAACGGGCTGCACGTTTTTTCTATGTCGCTCGATCTGCATTCTCTGGACAATCCACGGGGCGTACTCCGTCCTGGGCCTTTGCAAGGATTGCAGACAACCGGGCGCGAGCACTGTCCGCCGTCATTGACGGGGAACTGTTGCAGGTCCGGGATCGCCTGCGCAATACGGTGATCGAGCATGATGATGCTGTCCGTGTGATTCAGCGATACGACTCTGAATATGCAGTGATCTATTGCGATCCGCCTTATGTCCTGGAGACCAGGAGTGATGGTGGGTACGAGCATGAAATGGATGCTCTGGATCATGAGCAGTTGTTGTCCACATTGAAGCACTCAGATGGCTATGTGGCGGTTTCTGGTTATCCATCGGAGTTATATCGGGATTTACTGGAAACAGAAAAAGGTTGGTCCTTCGTGGATTTTGATGTGGTTTGCCGAGCAAACCGGTCTACACAGGTAAGGGACGGTATTGACCGATCCCGCATTGAGAGATTGTGGCTGAACCCCAGGTTGACCGAATGGAATGCCGGAAGGGGGACCCGTCGGCAGGTATCTCTTTTTGATTTTGAGGACGCTACGGCGTGTTGAGGAAATACCGTTTTGTGTTGGATGCCGATGGCGTATTGTTGAATTTTGACCGCGCCTGGCGCGGCTGTACTGAGAGGGTGCTGGATCGCCGCATGGAAGTCGTTGATCCTGTTTACGACCTGGGCGCCCGATATGGCTTACCCACGGCATCTGTCGCCAAAGCGTGGGCCGCGTGGGATGTCACAGAGGGTTGGCGCCGGGTACCCCCGATTCAGGAAGGGATCACTGTTGCCCGGATGCTTTTGGACATGGGTCATTCGGTGACGGTGTTGACCTGCCTGCCGAATGAGTATGCCGAGCAGCAGCGGCGATGGTGTTTGGACCGCTGGGGTCTATCCGGCGCGCAGATGATCGCCGTGCGTGCCACAAAGAAGGGAGGGCTATCACAGTGTCGCCCGCATTTCTTCGCAGACGATCTTCTGGTTCACTGCGTGGAGGCCCGCGATGTGATGGTGCCATTCATTGCCCGAATTCGGTATTGCGAGCAGGAGGAAACTCCCGATGGCATCCATGAATTTGGCGGGCTGGAAGAAGCGGTGGGATCGTTTTTCCGGCAAGTGGGTTATCCCCTGCCACGGCTTGGCTGACCCATAGTTGATCTATACCACAATGGACTGATATTCAGGAGGGAACGCGGATATGTCGGGTGTCAATAAGATGATCTTGTTGGGGTATCTCGGGCAAAACCCAGAGATGCGATATATGCCAGATGGGAAGGCCGTGGCGACGCTTTCCATTGCAACGAGCGAGTCCTTCAAGGATCGTGATGGGAATCGCCAGGAGCGCACAGAGTGGCACCGTGTTGTACTTTGGGGCCGCTTGGCAGAGATTGCCGGGGAGTACCTCAGAAAGGGAAGTCAAGCCTATGTTGAGGGCCGGATTCAGACCCGGAAATGGACCGACCGGGATGGACAGGATCGATACACCACTGAAATTGTGTGCGACCGCCTGAATCTCATTGGTGGGCGCCATGATCCTGAATCTGGAAACAGTGCAGGCACCCATCGCGGACAGTCCGGATCTGGTGCAAGCGCCCTTCCCCCTGCAGGCCCTGACCCTCAGTATTTGGGGGACGACCCGGACGACGAGATCCCGTTCATCACCTGCGCAGTGGTGGAGGGTGTTGACCGCCACCGGCGCCGGGCAGAACGATGGCTGTAAGCTATCCTGCCAGACGCTGATCTATACCCCTGTGTTGTAGCGGTTGTTTTGCGGCTATTAGCCAGCCCCGTGCTGGCTTTTTTGGTTAATTGCATCCTGGCCGGGCAAGGGAGAATTGAAAATGAAGCAGTTTTCTATGAAAGGTCTTAAAAACCACAAGGCTGTAATTGGAAAGACCAGATATGGGATGATAACTATTCAAGAACAAGGCAAGCCGTTTTTTACATTCCATCCTGCCGATAAGGCGAACATAGAGGCGAAAAAGTCTAACAACTACTTTATGGTGGCGAACCATTTCCAAGACTAATCCGGGAACCAATCACGTATATCGCGTTTTCCGCGCGGCGCACAGACACTATCAGTAAGCATAAAAAACGCACGCTGCACATTTTCATAGAAACCAACGCCCAAACCACCAGATACCCCATACAGTTGGTGGGGAATATCTGGTGTAGAGCAATACGAAGGATCATCAAGGGTATGTAAAGTACGACATACTATTGGTCGATATTCATATATTCCACATTCACCTTTTTTCAGCAAGAATGGACAATCCGAGTTATGATTAGTTGTAATAGAATTACCAATATCAATATTCTTATTGGTTTTTAGAGAGATATATTTAGCCTCTAGGCGACCAACCACAACATCATATTTGCAACAATGACTGCACCCCTTTTGGCAAACTGAGAAAGATGAAAATAATTCATCCGCAAATCTCTGCATTGCAGTATATATTGCAGATATTTTATTTTCTATTGAATTTTTCCGTTAATCTCACTTTCAAGAAATATTCCGATATCATCCATCAGCTTGTTTGGTATTTTTGGCAACTTAACCAAGTCTTCTTTTTTTCTAAATTTCACTTTCGCTTGCCGCTTATCACTGGCGGATTTCATAGTTGGTTCCTTGTTGCATGCTTGGCACCAATGGTGCCATCTCTGGATTTATGGGTCTGCAATATGAACCTTCAATAACGACTTGAGAAACCAGTTCAGGCAGGCAGTCTTCGTCCGAGCAGAATGAAGGAAACTGATGCAAAAAAATGTTCAGATATTGGTAATAATATAATTGACATTAGCTGGTTATGGAATAGTATGTTCCACTAAGGAATCTCTGCACAACTCAATCTGATATAATCTGAGCCATAGCAGCAAGGGACCGGAGGCAATACACATGGCAGGGCAGATGACGTTTGCGGAAAACGCAGGGTTGGAACGCCGGCACAAGGAGACCAAACGAGAGCGTTTCCTCCGGGAAATGGATCAAGTAGTTCCTTGGCAACGGCTGGTTGCCCTCATTGAGCCCTGCTATCCCAAGGCCGGTCCCCGTGGGGGGCGCAAACCCATGCCCCTAGAACAGATGCTGCGCATCCATTTCTTGCAGCAGTGGTATGCCTACTCCGACCCTGGCATGGAAGAAGCCCTGCACGAAATTCCCTTGCTGCGCTCCTTTGCCGGCATCGACACTGGCCGTGACCTGATCCCCGACGAGTCCACCATTCTGCGTTTTCGTCGCCTGCTGGAAAAGCACGGCTTGGCGCAACAGATTTTTGCCGAGGTCCAAGAACTGCTGGACGCCGCGCACCTCATTCTCCAGGAAGGCAAGATGGTGGATGCCACCCTCATTCATGCCCCCAGCTCCACCAAAAACCGTGACCACAAACGGGACCCGGAGATGCATCAAACCAAGAAAGGGAATCAGTGGTATTTCGGCATGAAGGCCCATGTGGCGACGGACACCCAAGGCCTGGTCCAGAGCGTTGAGGTCACGGCTGCCAATGTCCCGGACCATCAAGTGTTGGAAGACCTACTCACCGGCGACGAGCCAGTCGTTCTGGCGGATCGAGGCTACGACTATCCCCAGGTTCACGAATTTCTGAAAGGGCACGGCATTCAGGATGCCGTCGCCCGGCGGCGTTATCCGGGTCAGCAAAAGGGGCTACAAGCCCTGCAGCGCTTCAATCGTAGCGTGGCACGCCTTCGCGCACGGGGGGAACATGCCTTTCGCGTCTTGAAGTGCCAGTTTGGCTTCCGCAAGACCCGCTATCGAGGACTGACCAAGAATGGCGCTCAACTGACCACACTGTTTGCCCTGGTCAACCTCTACATGAAGCGACGAGAGCTATGCTGGCTAGAGGCGTAATCCGTCCAAAGAGGGGAAAATGGGCCAGCGCAGAGGCCGCAGGGTGCCCTTTTGCCCCTCTGGGGGCGAAAATGACGATTTTCGTCGCCGAAAGTCGATCTGTGTGTCAAACGCTATGCAAAACCCGACGATTTTTAGGGCCAGTTCAGAGGTTCCCTAAGGAGTTTCTGATCTAGGGCTCTGGTATACTGATTGGCGTCAGGGATGCGGAGGAAAGTGACATGTCTGGGCAGATGACCTTTGCGGAACAGCAGGATCTTTCCCGTCGCCGGAAGCAGACCAAGCGGGAGCGCTTTCTGGCGGAGATGGACGCCGTCGTTCCCTGGGCACGGCTGGTGGCCCTGATTGAGCCGCACTATCCTCGCGGTGGCCGTGGGCGCAAACCGATGCCATTGGAGCGGATGCTGCGCATTCACTTCCTACAGCAATGGTACGCCTATTCCGATCCCGGCATGGAGGAAGCACTCTATGAAATCCCGCTGCTGCGACAATTCGTAGGCATCGATCTGGGCCGAGACTGGGTTCCCGATGAAACGACCATTCTCAAATTCCGGCGCCTGCTGGAACGCCAGGATCTGGCTTCGGCCATCTTCGCCGAGGTGCAAGGGGTCCTGCGAGAGAAAGGTCTGCTGCTTGCCGAAGGCAAGATGGTAGACGCCACCCTCATCCATGCGCCGAGTTCCACCAAAAATCGGGACCAGAACCGGGATCCAGAGATGAGCTCGACGAAGAAGGGTAACCAGTGGTACTTCGGGATGAAGGCCCATGTGGCGACCGATCTGCAAGGCGTCGTCGAGGCGGTGGAGGTCACGGCGGCGAAGGTCCCGGACCACCAAGTGCTGGACCGATTGCTGACGGGAGAGGAAGCGGTAGTCCTTGCCGATCGGGGGTATGACTATCCGTCGGTCCATGAGTGCCTGGCCAAGCAAGGAACCCAGGATGCTGTGGCCTTGCGTCGATATCCGGGGCAAAAGACCGGATTGGCCGCTCTATAATGTTATAATCGGAGCGTGGCGCGGATACGGGCCCTGGGGGAGCACGCCTTTCGGGTACTGAAGTGCCAGTTCGGCTACCGCAAGACCCGCTATCGTGGACTGGCCAAGAATGGCGCCCAGCTGACCACGCTGTTTGCCCTGGTCAACCTCTACATGAAGCGACGAGAGTTATGCTGGCTACAGGCGTAATCCGTCCAAAGAGGGAAAATGGGCCAGTGCAAAGGCCGCGATTTCCCTGTTTGCCCATCCGGGGACAAAAAATGACGATTTTCGTCACCGAAATGGCTCCATGTGTCAAAAGCCGTGCAAACCCCCACAATTTTTGTGCCAGTTCAGAGGCTCCCTAAACCGATGAAGGAGCCTCGACCAATGAACAGTGGAGTGGCGGTTCACATCTCTCGGGGCTTCGGGGGCCTGAAGGAGGGTCAGCCTAGTTTGTTCTGGAAGACAGAACAGCGATTGTTCGAGGAAGCGACCGCGCTGGTGACGCCGTCGCGCAATCCGGTATCGACTTCATGCCGTTTAACCCATTCATGCAAGGTATGGGGCGAACAGCCGATCTTAGGAGCAATAGACTCCACTGCCGCCCAGGGCGAAGAATACTCGCCGCGGTGTTCCTGCACCATGCGCACCGCGCGTTCGCGAACTTCAGGGGAATATTTGGGTGCTTTAGCTTTGTTCATCATGGCTCCATTCTCTTGGAAAAAGGAGCCTCCTCAAAATCCGGGGTGGTTCAGATCATCGGAATCCGCGCCGTCGGGGACGGAAGCCACCTGAAATTGTTAATGGGCATTGGGCCAGATCAATTTGATGCCATCTGGTTTGGCGCAGTCCATGACGGCGTGATGCCTGTGGAAGCTGGGCAAATTGTCCACGTAGCTTATGAGCTGGAGGCAAATTACTTCCGAGACAAAACGCGATTGCAATTGCGGATCCGGCATGCGGCTACCTGATGTAATGAACTCATGCTTCTCTAATCGCTGACTCTATCGCTCACCTGTGCATGAGGAATCCGCCCGACAACTGTTTCTCTAGGCCCTTCTCGCCTAGGCGTGAGGGGGATGGGGTATTTGGATTTCTTGTATTGTGGCGAGAAAGAGAGGATGATATGTATCGAAAATGATACAATGATGTAACTCGGATAGAACAAAAACCTGGATGCAGGGTATGCCACTCAGCGAAGATGACACCGAACTGGCCTTGCTGCTCCCCCAGCGGGGAGACTTAGCCTTGGTCGACTTTCTCCCCTTGGTTTTCTTGGTGGGGTACCAGGAGTTGTTACTGCCGAATCCTGAAGACCTGGGAGCGGCGGAAGGACAGAGCGCAATTTTTTACACCCCCGAATCTGGCGACGCTGGCACGCTGTGTCACTTTCGTGGCTGGGAGGGGCGTGAATTTCTCTTGGAGACGGTGAATCCGTCGCTCGGAGAAGAACCTCCATTGCGCAAACCCCTGATCTTTCTTTTGGCACGTCCCAATATCCTGGGCTTCTTCGCCGGCTGGAAACATAGCGTCCAGGGAATACACTCCTTCGAGATCCCCACCCGCGTCCTTGCGAGATCGGCACGCAAACAACGACGGGTGCCGATCGAAGGGAATATCCTGATGCGAGCGAGGGATGGTCGCACCCTGTATGGGAAGTTGCATGATTTTAGTCCCAGCGGCGCGTCGATGTTCCTGGATAGAGAGCTTCTGGAGCCTGGAGAGACCGTTTTGGTAGAGTTCGAGATCCCGGAGTGTGGCACCTGTGAAACGGTGGCCACCGTGGTTCGACGAGAGTCGATCCTGCACCCGCTCTACCCTTACCTGTACGGCATCCACTTTACACTCACGGAAGCGCAGAAACGCAAGGCGGAACATCTGTACCTGTGTAAGAAGGGAGAACAGATCAAAAAAGTGATCACCTCCGCCCGGGACCGTTTTTCTGGGAGCATTCTGTAGCTGTGCGCAAGATTTTTTCCCTCGACGAAGCAAAGGACCAGCGTTGGCGGCGCCATTGTCTGGCGGAGCTGTCGAAGCGCTGGCGAATGCCGCCAGAACAGATCGTGGATGCTTTGTTGTTGGAGGCCTATCTCCAGGTGATTGTTGATGGCGCTAGGCCGCGTCCCGGAACGGAGAAAGGAGAGACCCTCTTCCCCCATGCTGAAACAGGAGATGAAGATGGGTGATCTCCCAGAGGAACTGCATTGGCTCTATCCTGAGTCAACCCTCACCCTGGCCGACAAGTGGGATCTTTGCCGCCTGCGCAAGAGCTTATCCCGTTCCTTTTCCCCAATCAGGCAACAATTGGCATCACTTTTCCTGTTCTGCAACAGCCCTGCCGGTACCGAGCAGCGGGAGGCGGTATGTCCCTACACGATAGCGTGGTTACGCCGGCTCTGTTCGGGGTCCTATGATCTGGCGTTTTGGGAAGAGCAGATTGCGCTTGGTGCACAACTAGCGCGGTCTGGAGTTCCCCGTCGAGTTCTATCACAAGCATTTACCCTGTTGCGAACCTGCTTGCTCGAAGCAAGCGATTGGGCGCCCCAGACAAGAATCCGCCCTCTCCCCTCCTCGGTTGCTCTACGCGTATTGGATGCTTGCCAATCCGCGCAGCAGTTTGGGCTAGAAAGAGAGCGGCATCATACCGTCGTACGTCAGCTGCGGGATTTGTTGCAGGAATTTGACTTCGCAGCCTTTTTTGAGAAGGCCGCGCAACTGGCCTGTGCCATTGCCGAGGCCGATGGTGCGGGATTGATTGTGCATGAAGAGGGAAAGCTTCAGTATCGGCTCTTCCATGGCTTGTCTGTGCGGTATCGAGACCTCGAGCACTGGGAATTTCCCGCGACAGAAGGGGTGTCGGGGGCCGCGCTTGCGCGGGAGGAGCCGATCTATCTTCCTGATTATCCACACAGCCCCTGGGCGATGGCGGAATTTGTGTTGGCTGGCCTCCAGTCCAGTCTGGCGATCCCCTTAGCCCGTACTGCGGAAGAGACCCCAGGCATTTTGGTGATTTCCTGGTTTCAGCAGCCTGGGCCGCTGCGGATTCCGGAGGACTCCTGGGACCATCTGCGGCTCCTCGCCGATCTGTTGGGCGCCAATCTGTACCGCGAACGCCTAGAGCAGCGGATGGAAGGGTTGGCGGTCCGAGATTTGCTGACCAATTTGCTCAATCGTCGGGCCTTGCAGGAGCGTTTGCGTGCCGCCATGGCGCGCTGCGACCGGCATCACCGCCTATTAGCCATCTTTTTTCTCGATCTCGATGGATTCAAGCCGGTGAATGACCAGTTGGGGCATCACCGCGGTGACGACGTGTTGTGCACCATTGCCGGGCAGTTGTGCGCCGTCGTGCGGACAGAGGACTGCGTGATTCGCTATGCGGGCGATGAGTTTGTGGTGCTCGTGGAAGACATTGCCAACGTCGAAGAAGTGGAAGCTGTCGCCGCCCGGATTGTACAGGCTGCGCAGTGCACCATAACAGCGGAGCAAACCCAATTGCAGGTCAGTGCCAGTATGGGGGCGGTGATTTATCCCTTCTCGGAGGGCGGGGCCGAAGACTTGACTCGCCAGGCCGATCTGGCCATGTACGCCGCCAAAGAGTTAGGAGGCAATACCTGGAAGCTGTATGGGCGCGACCTAATCGATACCCAACAGCCACAAGAGCCGCTCTATCAAGAGCTGTGCCTAGCGCAGCAGCGACAGGAATTCGAGCTCTTTTGGCAGCCGATCGTCGAGCTGACCGATCATACCGTAACGGGTGCAGAGGCGCTCTTGTACTGGCGACATCCGGAGCGAGGATTGCTGGGTCCGGAACATTTTTTGCCCAACCTGGAACGCTCCCGGATGATTCTGGAGGTTGGGCGGTGGGTCTTGGACACCGCGCTAGCGCAGGCAGAATCCTGGCAGAATCCGGAAAATCTCCTAGATATTCACATCAATCTGTCGGCAGTGCAGCTCGAGGAGGCCAGTTTCTCCGCTTTTGTACAAGCGGAGTTGGCGCGTCACCCAAAGATTTCTCCGGCGCGAGTGTGGCTGCAGGTTGTCGAGCGGGTCGCCTTACGCGACATCCCGGCCACGGCCGCGGTCATTCAGCGCTGCCGCCGCTTGGGCGTTCATTTTACGCTGGATGATTACCGCAGTGGCATTACGGCGTTAGGCTACTTGTCGGAGCTGGCCTGCGCCGGGATTAAGCTGGATCAAGACGTAATGCGGGACTTGGTGCAAAACACCGCGCAGGTCCATCACGTTCGCACCATGATGGATGTGGCGAGTGGCCTGTCACTAGAGGTGGTGGCGAAAGGAGTAGAGAATGAACAGGCGGCCGACTTGTTGCGGGACCTCGGGATCCGCAAAGCCCAGGGATACTGGTTTTCTCCGCCTATACCGGCTGTGGAAATGTCCACGCTCCTAGCGCGGTAGGGGACGAGTTTGGCAAAATCGGCATCTAGAACAACAGCGCCGTCGATCTTGTTTCACCCCCGACGTTTGTTTCATCTCTGGATGGTCTTCGTTGGACTGGTGCTCGCTGCCGGGTTCTATTGGGGATGGCAGACCTGGGAGGAGGTGGTTGGCAACGAATCCGAACACCTGCAGACGCTCAGCGTGGCCGTAGCGACGAGTACCCACGCCACCCTGCATGGCTTGCAGATTTCATTGCAGCTGTTAGATCACCAGTTGGAGGGGATTGCGGGCAGAGGAGCCTCCTCCCAAGCGTATCCGCTGTTGCACTGGTATCTGCAGATGCAGCCGCAGGTGGCTGCCGTCGGCATCGCCACTGCCGATGGTGGGATCTTCACCACCGGCAAACAGGGAAAGGCCCTGACCGCGCTGTGGCAAGAGTTGTCTCCGGCAAGGTCTTCATCTCCTACTGGGATTCCCTTGTCAGCGGGGCAGAGACACGCCCTACGTGCTTGTCTACAGAGCGCGCGCTTTTGTGTCGGGCCACCCGTAGAAATCCACACAAAGCCGGGGGATGCCGGGATCTGGACGATCCCGATGCGACAACCCAGCATTGGAAGATATCCAGCGCTCCTCATTTTACTTCCTCTGGCGCAAGGTCGACTGCCTTCTTGGCAACACTTGCCAATTCGCACCGAGGGTTCTCTCTATTTATTGCAAACCAACGGTTTTCTGGAGGCCCGGTTCCCGGTACCAACCGCGACGAGTTTTGCGGTACCACAATCCGGTATTGCGGTCCGCTATCTTCAATCCCATCCCAACCTACAATCGGGGACCTTCGTCGGCTTGGCCAAGGCGGCTGATCAATGGCGTATGGGTGCCATGGTTCGTGTGCCCGGATACCCCCTGGTAGCAGGCGTCGGGATTGGCTATATGACACTCTGGGCCCGCTGGTGGGACCTGTTTCAAGGGACCTTTTGGGGACTGTTGGTATTGCTTGGTCTCAGTATTTTGGGGTATCGCTATCTCCGCTCAATCGATCGGGAACGGGAAGGCGCAGCCCAGGCGCTGTGGGAAAATCGAGAGCGCGCCGAGGTGACCTTGCGCAGCATTGGCGACGCCGTTGTCGTAACGGACTACAACGGGCAGATCCGTGACGCGAATCCAGCAGCCGAACGTCTCTTGAATCTGTACTGTCCCGAAGACTGTGGACAGACGTTGAACCAGTTTCTGACGCGGGATGAGAGCGTAGAGAACGAGGGATCGCCGCACCCAGCAACGGAGTCTCCCCAGCGCGAACTCCAAACAACACAGTCGCCCGTCCAAGTGAACTCGGCCACGGGGGAGCCGCGATGGATTGAACGCAGCGCAGCGCCCATGCATGACCGAGAAGGGGGAGAGATCGGGATGGTATGGGTCTTGCGGGACGTTACTGAGCACCGACGCCTACAAGAGCAACTGGCCTACCAGGCGACCCACGATATGTTGACCAACCTGCCCAATCGTCGGTTGTTCCTCGCGCGTCTGGAACAATATCACGATCAGACCTTGTATCCAGGAAGCCTGATGGTAGGAATCCTGGATCTGGACGCCTTCAAGCAGCTCAATGATCGCTATGGGCATGGATTCGGTGATGCGCTGCTGCAGGAGGTGGCACAACGATTGCAGCAATTGGCGTGGGGTAGCCTGGATGTCGTTGCGCGTTTAGGAGGAGATGAGTTTGCTGTGCTCTTTCCCGGCATCGAGTCGATTGCTGTGGCGAAAGCCCGTGCACAGGCGGTGCTCGACACACTCCGCACGCCGCTGGAGGTAGAGGGGATGAACGTCCTGCTTTCCGCGAGCCTGGGGCTGACCTATTACCCCGCAGACGATACCGTCTCAGCGGAGTTATTGCGACATGCGGATCTCGCTTTGTATGCCGCTAAAGATGCGGGCAGAGACAGCTATCGCTTCTTTCACGAGGACATGGTGCGTATTCTGGACCATCGTGGGCAGCGATTCTGAACGATGGTGGGCGGTCATTCTGATCGATCGTGGGCACTGATTCTGTTTTGATCGTGGGCAGTTTTGCGGTGTTTTCAGAATGGGTGCCCACGATGCCAGAATGGTGTCGTGTTTTTCCCTTGGCGATTTCAGAACTTTTTGGTCATTCATTGGCTTAGCGAGCATCCTGCACTCTTTTTACGGGAGGTTGAGGATGCCGACACCGAGGATGACGATGAAAGCAATCATGGAGGTACTTCGTTTACACGCGGCTGGCCTGAGCCAGCGGCAAATTGCCCGTGCCTGCGGGCTCTCCAAAGGGGCTGTCGGCAAATATCTGCAGCGGGCGGAACAGGCTGCGGTGTCCTGGCCGCTGCCTGCGGATCAGGGCGAGGCGGCTCTGGAAGGACGGCTCTTTCCCGAGCGGAAACCCGCAGTGGCATCAAGCAAGGTCTTGCCGGATTTTGCCCAGATGCACACGGAACTGCGGCGCAAGGGCATGACCCTGCAGCTGCTCTGGGAGGAATACGTCGGGGCACATGCCGGGCAACGGGTGTATCAATACGCGCAGTTCTGCACCCTGTACCGGCGCTGGCGAGGGCGCCTCAAACTCAGCATGCGCCAGACCCATGTTGCCGGGGAAAAGCTCTTCGTGGACTATGCTGGCCCTACCGTGCCGGTCATCGATCCGAGTACCGGGGAGATCCGGCAGGCACAGATCTTTGTGGCGGTGCTGGGGGCTTCCAGCTATACCTACTGCGAGGCGACCTGGAGCCAGAGCCTGGGGGACTTCCTGGGCGCCCACGTTCGTGCCCTGAACTACCTGGGCGGGGCACCGGTTCTGCTCGTCCCCGACAACCTCAAGGCGGCCGTGACCAAGGCGTCTCGCTACGAGCCGCAGATCAACCGCAGCTATCAGGATCTCGCGACCCACTATGGCTCGGTCGTGCTCCCCACTCGGCCCTACAAGCCCAAAGACAAGGCCAAGGTCGAGGTGGGGGTGCAAGTGGTGGAGCGTTGGATTCTCGCGCGCCTGCGGCACTTCCAGTTCTTCTCTCTGCGGGAGCTCAACCGCGAGATTCATCGTCTGCTCGAAGACCTGAACCAGCGCCCCTTCAAGCGTCTGCCTGGCAGTCGCAGGAGCCTCTTCGAGGCGCTGGACCGGCCGGCACTGCAGCCCTTGCCCGTACAACCCTATGTCTTTGCCACATGGAAGACGGCCAAGGTCAGTATCGACTATCACGTCGCTTGCGAGGGGCACTATTACTCGGTCCCCTACCGGCTGATCGGGCAACGGGTGGACCTGCGGATAAGTGCCGAAACGGTAGAGATCTTCCACCAGCAACAACGGGTGGCCAGTCATCTGCGTGGGTTGCAGCCGGGCCGCTTCAGTACCTGCACGGAGCACCTGCCCAAGGCCCATCAGCGCCACCGGGAATGGAGCCCGGGGCGTCTGCTGCGTTGGGCACTGTCCATTGGCCCGGCAACCCGCGACGTCGTGCGCTGGCAGCTGGAGAGTAAGCCGCACCCCGAGCAGGGCTATCGCTCCTGTTTGGGCTTGCTCCACCTCGCCCGTCGCTATGACAAGCCCCGTCTGGAAGCGGCCTGTCGTCGGGCCTTGCACCTTGGTGCCCCGACCACCCGCAGTGTCCGGTCGATTCTCCAAAAGGGCATGGATCACGTCCCGGAGTCGACGGCCAAAAGCACGGCTCTGCCCGCGCACAACAACCTCCGCGGTTCCCAGTACTACCATTGAATATCCAGGAGTTTCTCATGTTCTTACCACCGACCCTGAACACCCTGCGGCAGTTACACCTCGATGCCATGGCCGATGCCCTCGACGAGCAAACCCGGCTGCCGCAATACCAGGAGCTCTCCTTCGAAGAGCGCCTCGGCCTGCTCCTCGACCGCGAACTCTGTGCCCGGGATCAACGCCGCCTGACGCGGTTGCTGAAACTCGCCCACCTCAAGCACGATGCCTGCGCCGAGGATATCGACTACCGCAGTTCTCGGGGACTGGATCGATCGCGCATCGCCGCCCTGATCCAGAATACCTGGATACGCCAGGGGCAGAACCTCCTCCTCACCGGGGCCACCGGAACCGGCAAGACCTGGCTTGCTTGTGCCTTCGGTCATCAAGCCTGTCGGCAGGGCTTGAGTGTGCGCTATCTGCGCTTGCCACGCCTGCTGGAAGATCTGCGTATCCGTCACGGTGACGGGAGCTTCGGCCGCTATCTGAACACCCTGGCCAAGGTCGACCTCTTACTGCTCGACGATTGGGGCCTCGCCCCCATGGGTGGAGAGGATGCCCGTGACCTGCTGGAAATCATCGATGATCGCGTCGGCCAGCGCGCCACCTTGATCACCAGTCAGCTGCCGGTGTCCCACTGGCACGAATATCTCGGCGAGCCCACCGTCGCCGATGCCGTCCTCGACCGTCTCCTGCAAAGCGCACACCGGCTGGAGCTCAAGGGAGAGTCTTTACGCCGTCACCGTGACCGTCACGAAAACCAGCCAACCGAATCGTCGTGACCATTACACCATTTACACGGTAACGGTAACGTACATCCCTGGGCACCACGACCACCCAAAGTTGACCCATCGTGGGCACCCAGGCATACAATAGCACCGGCCAGAAAGTTCGCTCTTCGGGGGGTGCCCACGATCAGCAGAATGACCGCCCACGATCAACAGAATGCGCACATGGATCAGTTTCAGGATCGCAGTATGGAGATTTGTCGAATGACCGAGGAAGCGCTGGAACAGGGGTGTTTGGTATTGCACTATCAGCCCATTGTGGAGGCGCAGGGCGGTCCGGTGGGGGTAGAGGCCCTGTTGCGGATGCACCACCCCGAGCGCGGCCTCTTGCCTCCTGCTGCCTTTGCCAGCGCTCTGGATTCCCCGCGCTTGGCGCGGCGGATCGGGCAATTCGTCCTGGCAACGGCCTTGCGCCAAAATCAGTCGTGGCATCAGCAAGACATCCCTCTGCGCGTCTCGATCAACATCAGTCCGCACCATCTCCTGGATCCCGCTTTTTTTTCTGATCTGCAAACCGCCTTGGCTGCGCACCCAGATCTTCCCGCAGATGCGGTAGAGATCGAGGTCACGGAAACGGCCCCATTGCAGGACTTTCGCAAGGCGCAAGAGGTGCTATTGGCCTGCCATCAGCTTGGGGTGCGGGTGGCCCTCGATGATTTTGGTACGGGCAGCGCTTCCCTGACCTATCTGCAGAAGCTCCCGGCCCATACCATTAAGATCGACCAAAGTTTTGTCCGGGACATCCTCCACGATCCCAAAGACTATGCGATCGTGTCTGGGGTAGTGACCAGCGCGCGGTTGCTCGGACTGGACGTGATTGCCGAGGGGGTGGAAACGCTAGAGCATGCGGCTTTGCTGCACCAACTCCAATGCCAGTGTTTTCAGGGTTACGCCATTGCGCGCCCCATGCCTGCCGAGCAGATTCCAGACTGGGTATCTCGGTACAATCCTTTGTTTGCCCAGGATGATTCTACCAACCCCAACCAGTAGGATTGTGTCACGGATCTGTTGGTAGTTGAAAACCCTTGACGGGGAAAAGCAGATACCTACAATTCATAATTATTGCAACTACTGAATTGGTGAATCATGTTTTTTCAGCAACGCAGCAGCAGTGATGGCACGCAGTCGTATTTCTATGGTTGTGGTGGCAAAGGATTCGCCGTAGCCGTTGATGTGCTTGCCGGCGACGAGGGTTGGTATTTGGATCAGGCAATGCAAAAAGGCGTGCGGATCTCTTATGTCATTGACACCCACATCCATGCGGATCACCTGTCCGGTGGACGACAACTGGCGCAGCAGGCCGGTGCGCGCTATGGCTTGCATGAGAGTGATGTTGACTTGGTCTCTTATTCGATTTATCCCTTGCGGGACGGCGAGGTGCTGGAAACGGGGAATGTGCAGACCCAGATCCTGCACACTCCAGGACACACGCGCGACAGCATCTGTTTATTGGTGACGGACCTGCGGCGCGGACCGGAGCCGTGGTTTTTGCTCACGGGAGACACCCTCTTCGTGGGGGCTGTTGGCCGACCGGATCTGGGCGGGACACCGGAAGAGATGGCGACATTGCTGTATGCGAGCCTGCAGGCGAAAATCCTTCCCTTGCCAGATACCCTAGAGATCTATCCTGGACACAGCGCCGGGAGTGTCTGTGGTGCCGGCCTGTCGGGCAAAGGGAGCTCCACGCTCGCTTTCGAGAAACGTTGGGATCCTTATTTACAGATGGACGAGGCCAGCTTTGTGCGCGAACTGGTGGCCAGCACCCCGGCGCGACCGGCGCAGATGGCGCAGATCGTCGCAGCGAATATGGGACGTGCGGCATGAGCCTAGGGACCGTGCGCTTTGCCCTCTTCGCCGAAGTTTTTGCTGCTCTCTCGCATCCCAAGCGGTTGGAAATCATTCATCTTCTGGGCCAGGCACAACATACGGCCGGAGAGTTGGCAGCATTGACGGAGCTCTCGAAAACCAATCTTTCCCAGCACCTCAATGTCTTGAAGGCTCGCGGTCTGGTCCATTGTGAAAAATGTGGGACGTTTTGCCATTATCGCTTGACCAGTCCCAAGGTGCTGGAAACCTGCCAGCTGGTGCGCGGGTTGATCCTCGAACAGATGGAAATCACCACCCAGCAACGGGCAGAGCTGGTACGGCTCCCACAAAAAGGTTCGGCGTGAGCACCCAGCTTCGTTTGTCCACAGCGGTACATCTGCACGGTATTGGCCAGAATCTCCCACAATTTGCCTTGCAGACGGTGCAGGTGTTTTTTGTGGGACTTATCATTGGCATGGAGCGAAACGTTTTGCCCACCATGCGACATCTCTTCGGATTGGAGAGTCACGCCTTTTTCTTTTTGGCCAGTTTTGTCGTTTCCTTTGGCTTGGTCAAAGGCGCCCTCAATTTTGTCGCCGGGGACCTCTCCGATCGGGTAGGTCGCAAGCGGGTGCTGCTTTGGGGCTGGCTGGCCGGAATCCCCATTCCGCTGCTCATTTTCTTTGCCCCCAACTGGTGGTGGATCGTTGCCGCCAACGTCTTTTTGGGCATCAATCAGGCGTTTACGTGGACGATGACGGTCACCAGTCAGATCGATCTGGCGGGAAATCGCCAGCGCGGTCTTGCCGTGGGCATCAATGAAGCCATGGGTTACATCGCCGTGGGCTTGGCGGGATTGGGCACGGGATATCTGGCCCTGGCTTGGGGCCCGCGCTGGGCACTCCTGGGCTTTGCCTTGCTGGTCATGGTGTTGGCCTTACTCCTTCTGCCCTGGGTGCGCGATACGCTACCGTGGGCACAGGCTGAAGGGCAAAGGCAGCGCCCTAGCGATTCGCTGGCCCAAAGCACACTCAGCACAGCACCAGAAGGACGCTGGCAGAGTTTTGTCCACGTTTCCTTTCAGGACAGGACATCTCGGGCACTGTGCCAAGGAGGGGTGGCCAACAAGATTGCCGATACCTTGGTCTGGGTCATGTTCCCGGTGTACTTGCATTTTCGGGGTCAAGGACTGGTGCACATCGGCTGGATTACGGGCATCTATGCCATGATCTGGGGCTTGTGCCAGTTCTGGACTGGGCATTTGGCGGATTCCGTAGGACGCAAGGCCCCCATCCTGTCCGGTTTCTTCTTGCTGACCTTGGGATTGATCGGCGTTGCCCTGGTCCACCATTTTGCCGCCTGGATGCTAGCTGCTGCAGTCATGGGTATGGGCATGGCACTGCTCTATCCCAACCTGATTGCCGCGATGGCGGATCGGGCACCGGCGGCAACGCGTGGCAAAACCTTGGGGATCTATCGCTACTGGCGCGATACCGGCTACGCCATTGGCGGCCTGCTCCTGGGTGCGGCAGCACAGTGGGCGGATGCCGCCTTGCCGACGATTTGGTTGACGGCAGCGATCATTGCCGCATCCGGGTTCTGGATTGCCCTGGCCGTACAGGAAACCCATCCAAAAGCGAGACAGGAGTGCGTCAAGGGATGAGTACAGCGCTTATCGTGTTACACAGTGGTATTGCAGAGGCCAATCCGCGAGCCAATACCGCCATTCGTCTCGCCGGTGCCATGTTGGCTGAGGATAAGGCAGTCCGCCTGTTTCTGGTGGGAGATGGTGTAACGCTGCTGGCTGCTGAGCAGGAGGCTAGTGCAAGCGCTACGCAGGCGTTATTTCGAGAACTGCTAGACTTAGGGCTAGAAGTGCAGTGTTGCGGAAACTCGCTCAAACGGCACGGGTTATCGGTGCTGCCGTCCGGGGTGCACGGGGGCTCCATGAAGGGTCTGTCGGCGTGGATCAGTGCGGCGGATGAGTTGGTATATTTCTGATCTGTGCTGGGCACTGAATCCAGTCCGATTCGGCGCCCTTTTCGGCTCCTCTTCCTGGCTTTGGTAGATGGACTGCAGAGGCAATCATCGTGACGAATCGTACGGGAGGAAATTTCCATGAAGACCTTTGTTCTATTGTCCGTGCCAGCGGGGATAATGGCCGTTGGGATAGGCGTGGCCCTGGCGGGGGTGCGTGCTCCTACGCCACAAGCGCTTTGGCAGCAGGTACAAACGCTGCAAAAGAACCATGCCATCATGCCAGAAAGTCATCCATTCCAAGTGGGTTCCAGAACGGTAGACGCCTTTACCACGGACCTCGCCAATGCTGCGGCAGTTCACTCCATTCGCATGGCCGGTGGCATCATTAAGGTGACCCGTTATGCGCAGGATAGCCTGTTGGTGAAAGATAACTACAACCAGGAGAGAAAATTAACAGGCGTGACTGCGATGCTCAAACTCCCCGGGTATGATGCGTCAGATCGAAACTGGGTGATGGCGGCCTACAAGCCAAATGGAACGTTGGTGGCTTATGGAAAGGTAGGCACCTGCATCGCTTGTCACGTGATGGTCCGTCACCAGGATTTCGTGTTCGCGCCGCCCCCAAAGCAGTTGCTTTCGGTCAATACGTGGAAGGCATTCTTCCCCAAGCAGGTGATGAATCCTGTCTATGTAAGCCTGATCAAGGAGCACCCCCAGGCGATTGTGCGGTAATCAACTTGACCAAGGGTCTTCGAAGTGAAAGACCCACGGTTTTCGGGGAGACGTTTTCTATGTCAAAAATTTACTTGCAGTCGATGATTACTTGCCCAGTCTGTGGGCATAGCGAGACAGAAAAAATGCCCACAGATTCCTGCCAATACTTCTATCAGTGCAAAGGTTGCGGGGCCCTGCTTACGCCCAAAGCGGGGGACTGCTGTGTGTATTGTTCCTATGGCACTGTGCCCTGCCCACCCATACAGGAATCGAGGTTCTCCTCCATTTCTGGCAGGTGTGGCGCCGAGAATAAGTGTTGACAATGAATGACCCGGCAATGCTCGGCCCTGTCTCCTGCTTGGGTCTGTTGGGTGATGATCTGTGCTCAGCACTTCCCTGGAACCGCCACATAAGTAGCCATCCGCATAAACGGCGTCCGCGCGGTGGTGAGATTACTGCATCATCTCCCGCATCATGGCTGGCATGCCCTCCTTTACAAAACGAGTGATTTCTCGCGCATGTGCGTGAGTCACATCAACCATCCAGGGGAGACGAGAGGTCTCCGTCACAGCCACGCCATCCTTTAACAGTTCAAGATGTCTGCGGTAGTGCGTGGGATGGGCAAACATGACGGGCACACTGCGTCTGGCCGGATAGGGGAAAGGATGATCTTCCGCCAAGCGCGCATACATCTGTGAAACATGGGCCTGCAGCAGCGCTGCTACCTTAGGATTTCCGGAAATACTGACGGCATGAACCCCATCGGGCAAAAAGGTGACCTTGCGGTGCACCTGCGCATGGACCTCGAAAAGCTCCATGCCGGTGCGCATGGCACCACGATTCTCTGGGGACATCATGGCGCCCATGTCGCCATTACCCATCATGCCACCCCCAGACATCATCCCATCCATCATGCTGGAAGCTGCGGCGGGATCGGCCCGCACATAGCCCATCAGGGCCAAGGCCGAGAAAAAGGATTTCAGCCATTGCCTTCGGTCCATCGACAGACCCTCCGTTCAGTTACCTGTCTCTTGCGCCGGCGCATTTGTTTGGCTGGGGCAAGGGCATCATCATCTCCACCTATTCATCTATGCCGCAGAGGGCAAGTCCTCATGCCCAGCAGGGAGTACGCCGGGCACCAGCCGATCAATCCCGTTAGCAGGGGAACCAAACCAATCCACCCCCAGGGCGTATGCGGGCCAACAAATACCAGTGCCAGAAGGATAGCACCCACGATGACGCGAATTGCGCGATCCAGACCGCCCTCATTTGTCAATGCTGAAATATTCACGCTATCTCTCCCATGATCCGTTTCGGTTCGCTGAGTCTAGCGCGCACCTACAGGAAATTCGGTGACTTTGTCACTGGGCGTTCAGTCAGCACTCTGGATTACACGCTTTAGTGCCGCACGGTCCCGAATCACAATCTGGCGCGGATGTTGCTCAATCCACCCTTGATCGGCGAAGTTCTTTAGCGCTCGACTGATGACTTCCCGCGCCGACCCCAATTCCAGCGCAAGCTTCTGGTGGGTGACACAGAGTTCGGCTTGATGGGGCGCGAGCTCCAGGAGCCTGCGCGCCAAGCGAACATCCAGCCGAGTGAATACGACAGTCTCGATCAGCATCAGCAGCTCTGCAAGGCGCTCGCCATAACTCCGAAATACGAAACGCCGGAACCCTTCAGAGCATCCGACGAGCTGAGAGAATTCCGCCTGACTCAGGGTCACCGCAACTACAGGTCCTTCTGTAATGCCCATGGCCGGATAAGGACGTTCGCTGAACAGACAGGCCGTGGTGAGGATGCAGGACTCGCCTGGACCAATACGATAGAGCAGTATTTCCCGACCTGAGCGCGAAATCTGTTGCACTCGGACGCAGCCATCAACCACCAAAAGGTATTGCTGGCATAAACTTCCCGCCGTAAAAAGAATCTGATCCGGAGGAAGGACCAAAGAGCTCGCCGCGACAGTGAGGTACTGCCGCTCTTCTGCGCTCAGCCGCCGTAGATCCGGAAAATTCTCTATTAACCAGGCCCATAAATATCCGACTTATCTATGGTAGAATAGCGAGTATGGAACGGATAGATGTGCGCAAGTTGACGGTAGAGGGGCGGAATCTGCTTCGGCAGATGGTGCTGCGGCTACGCCAGCAGTCTGGTATGCGGGTGGAAGACCTGGCCAAGGTCTCTGGCGCCCATCCCTCGACCATTCGCGGGTGGTTGGCGCAAGCCAAACGAGAGGGGGGCAAAAGCCTTGATGAACGGCCGCGAGGGCGTCCTGTAGGGGCCTGTCGCAGATTGACGTTGGCTGCGGAAGCCTGGGTTCGGGATCAGATCGTGCAACGGGATCCGCGGCAGTTGCAAATGCCTTTTGCCCTCTGGACCCGGCCGGCCATCCGGCAATTGATCCGGGATCGCTTTGGGATAGATCTGCAGGTGCGCCTGGTAGGCAAGTACCTCAAGCGCTGGGGTTTTACGCCCCAGCGTCCGGTCAAGCGAGCGATGGAGCAGAACCCAGAAGCAGTGCGCCAATGGCTGGAAGTGGATTATCCCCAAGTCCGAGCGCGCGCCCTGCGCGAGGGTGCAGTGCTGTACTGGGGCGACGAAACGGCCGTCAAAGAGGACGCCCATTGGGTGCGTGGATATGCGCCCCAAGGCCAGACGCCGCTCCTCGAACATCCAGCACGATGGACCAGTCTGTCCATGATATCGGCGATCTCACCGCGCGGAGAACTTGCCTTTGAGATGGTGGAGGGCAGCATCAACACCGAGCGTTTCATCGCCTTCCTGGAAAAGCTGATCCGCCATGCCGAACAGAAGATCTTCCTGATCGTCGACAACTTACGGGTGCATCACGCCAAGGTGGTAACGGCCTGGCTGGCCGATAAGAAGGACCGCATTGAGCTCGTGTTTCTGCCGCCTTATGCGCCAGAGTCCAACCCGGATGAATACCTCAACCGGGATTTCAAAACGGCCCTACGCAACGGGCCTATGAGCACAGACAAAACCACCCTCTTGGCAAAGGCCATGGCCTTCATGAATGGTCTCTGTCTCCTGCCGGAGAAGGTCTCTCGCTATTTCCATCACCCTGCCGCTCGTTACGCTATGTTGGATATTTAAGGGCCTGGTTAATAACCAATCGCTGGCGGACACTTTTGCAGAGACCCTCAACTGTCGCCCCTTGTGGCTTAACTCTGCCGCTACCGCCCCATCACCGTTCTGGTATTTGGCGTGTACCCCTTATCACCAACCACTGCTTTTCTTGGCTACAGGTTTGGTGTTGGCCCCGGTATTGATGGCTTGGACTGACAAATTGGGTTTTGCTACCCGCCAAGTCCCGCCAAACAGACCGTTGCCAAGCGCTTCCCCAGGTCGAACATCCGGAGTATAGAGGTAAAGTGGGTGACCATTGTAGTCTACCTGCAGGTCGTTGGGGCCTTTCACCGCCCGTTGCAGCTGCAGTTGCTTGACAGCCCTCGAAGATCATGGGTACATACTTACTTGGATATCCTGCCAGTCGAAAAGAGTGAATCTCGGGGGCGGCAATGCACAGCACTTCAGTCCAAGATCGTCTCTCCGGTGCCAAAAACCGGTGGCATCGGGGTTATCGCTGTGCGCCGGGAACTTGGTATGGGTATCGGCGCTGGATTGCAAGTTTCAGTATTCTGCTGTTGTGCCTTTCCATTTTTGTAGAAATCTTCCCT
Organism: Acidithiobacillus acidisediminis; assembly: GCF_023277115.1. Lineage (NCBI taxonomy): Bacteria > Pseudomonadati > Pseudomonadota > Acidithiobacillia > Acidithiobacillales > Acidithiobacillaceae > Acidithiobacillus > Acidithiobacillus acidisediminis. The sequence goes on along the minus strand of NZ_JALQCS010000001.1, from coordinate 2,001,196 downwards.
GATTACTGCCCTCGTATCAATGAGGCTGGCATGGCGATGGAGATGATATCCGGGGCTAGCATGGAAGCGGCAATGGTATCAAACCATGCCGCTGGAAACCCTGCGATGAATCCTGCTTGTACTGCATTGTTCGCCTCTGCTCATGCTCCAGAGGGTCTGCAATTGGCGCATGTATTGGTTCCCCCAGCAAGCTTGATCGCCATCATAATTTTCCTTCTTACTCCAATGGAAGTCGGCAATGTGTCAACTCTGTGCAAGCCGTTCTTTCGTCCCGCAGAGGCTCCTCCCTTACAAAACATTCTTCTTTTGATTTAAACCTCCTCAATCAAAGCGCTACCTGCCTGGAAAACTAGGCGGGCCCTCTGCTTTTTGGTTCAGGAGGTTTCCTATGCTGTGTTTAGCATTCAAAAGACATCACTTATGGCGTGATTTCGGCGCTCTGGTATTCGGTGCGAGTGTTTTGTTGCCATGTGCAGCGGTTGCTGACACCCTGACGCTTCGGGAAGCTCAGGCACTTGCCTTGCAACAAAACCCCAGTTTGGGCGCCCTCAATCAAAAGATTATTACCCTGCAACACCAGTCTGTGGCAGTCGCGCAATTGCCCGATCCGCACCTGAGCTTTGGCGCAGTCAATCTTCCGACCAATAATTTTTCCATGAATACCATGCAAATGAGCATGTTGAGCATCGGTTTGAGCCAAACTTTTCCCCCATTCGGCCAGTTGACCCGGAAAAGACGCCAACTCCACCTAGAAGTACAGGCTTCGAAGGATACGTTGGCTGGACGCTCTGCCGCATTGATTCTATTGCTAGAACGTAGCTGGCTGCAGACAGTCGCAATCAAAAGAGAAATTGCCGTGCTACATACACAGCAATCCTTGGCTAAAAGAACCATACAAACCGCCCTGGCTGCCTATCGTGCGGGTCGCGGCACGGAAGCTTCAGTCATAGAAGCGCAGCTTGCTCTGGAGAAGTTACAAAATGATGAAACTCAACTATTCGCAGAATATCAAGAAGATAGAGCGCGACTTGCCGAAACCTTGGCCCTTCCAAGTCCGCCGCACATTTCTTCAAGCTGGCCACAATTACCCTCACCCCCATCCTTGGCCCAGCTGATAACGCAGATCGCGGCACAGCCATTACTACGTGCTGCTGCGGAGCAATCTGCCGCAGCGCAAGAGGCAGTGCGCGTAGCAC